>NZ_CP032382.1:7615681-7928535 GCF_003589925.1 Chryseolinea soli
TTCTAAAGTAATACCTCGATCGGAATGCGACAAAAATCTGTCGAAATGCGACCTTCAGGCTCAACCGACAGGCCCTGGGGGTAATTTTAATCGATCACGATCAAAGACTAAGTTGGCAACGTATTATGGAACGGAAACTATTACTTTTCCCACCGTCCTTCCCGTTTCAACATGTTTGTGCGCTTGATTCATCTCGGCGAACGCGTATGTCTTCGCGACATGCGATTTTATTGCGCCGATGGCCAGAAGCTCTGCAAGTGATTTCATGTCGCTGCCATTGGAATGGACAAGAAATGCGCTGCACGCAACATCGCGAACTTTCGCCTTTTCAACCACTGCGGGTGTGGCGCCGCCCAAAATGCTCACCACACCGCCTCCGGGCTTGATGATGGCGAGCGATTTTTCAACATTTTCAGCGCCAAGGCAATCCAGCACAAAATCAACTGGCGCCAGGGTTTCAATTTTGCTGTTCTTGTAATCGAACTGTTCATCCGCACCCAGGTTAAGAACAAAATCCTTGTTCTCCGGTGAAGACGATCCGATTACATGTGCGCCAAAATGCTTAGCGATCTGAACAGCGAAATGGCCGACGCCACCCGCAGCCGCATGAATGAAAACCCTGTTTCCTTTTTTTATCGCATAGTGATGCACCAACGCCTGCCATGCGGTTAGTGCTGCGAGCGTCGCAGCAGCCGCTTCTTCGTAGGAAATGTTCGATGGCTTCAAAGCCACGTGATCCGCAGGAGCTGCGACAAATTCTGAATAGGCTTTTCCGTGTCCGGGAAAATTCACCATGCCGAATACGTCGTCTCCTATTCGAAATCCCTTGACGCCATTGCCAACTGCGGTCACCGTTCCGGCAATGTCCCAACCGAGAATTATCGGCATAAATTCTCTCATCCGCGCGGCAAGCCCGTGCCCAGCGCGCGTCTTAACGTCAACAGGATTGATGCTTATTGCTTTTACCTTGATCAACACTTCATGGTCTTGAATCTCCGGCACGTGTAAATCCACCAACTTCAAATTTTCGGCAGAACCAAATTCGCTAAGTACTAAGGTTTTCATAGAAATCTTTTAGAATGATTATATGGCAAAATTATACCCTATTTGGGGGCCTCTTCTGGTACATTCTTTCCGTTTTTTTGTACTTTTAAGCCCTATCTGAAAACTTTTAGGCTCTTTCCAACCAAGGAAAAACACAAATCGCGCCCGATATGAAAAAGAGAAAAGCCAAACGCGTGCTTTCCGAGCCGTTCGAGATTGAATTCAGAACACTTGACGCCGCGCCCAAGGAAGAGCGCCGACAGCTTTACTTTGAATTGATATTTATTATTTCCGGGACGGGGGTCCAGTATATCAATCAAAGAAAATTTAACTATAAGCCGAATCACATGTTTTTGATCACGCCGGAAGATTCGAATTCCTTCGAGGTCGAGACGACAACGGAATTTTTCTTCCTCAGATTCAATGACATCTATATAACGTCCAACGCAATTCATGCGGACAATATCAAGCGGCTCGAGTACATTCTTCAAAATGCCAACCACGAACCCGGCTGCATTCTGAAGCATCAACCCGACAAAGGATTGATTCGCCCCATCATCGAGGCGATCCATCGCGAGCTTCAACAACATGACCTTTATAATAAGGACCTGACACAACATTTGGTAAACACGATGATCGTGGTCGTAGCCCGCAACATAGCCCGATACGTGCCGCACGTCGTGGCGGGGAAGTCAGACAACAAGGCGCTCGACATCGTGAATTACATTCAGCGAAATATTTACTCGCCTACGAAGATCCGCGCTGAATCCGTGAGCCGCCATTTTAATATATCGGAGAATTACCTTGGCAAATATTTCAAGCGCCATACAAACCAGACGCTGCAACGGTACATCATCGATTACCGGATCAAGCTCATTGAGGCGCGACTCCAGCACAGCGACCTCAGAATAAATGAAATAGCGCATGAATTAGGGTTTACCGACGAAAGCCATCTCAATAAATTTTTTCGCAAAACAAAAGGGATCAATCCGAAAGCGTATCGCGAAGCGTTAATGATACAGTAAGCTGACTTTTAAACCACTCCCTCGGTATTTCTACTATTTCAGGCTATTCGATGCAAGCCCCCAATCTGATTCTCCTCGGTAGCGTATTTGTTGATCTCATGCGGTCTGTCCCCTGTGGTCGAATTGGTAAACGATGGGCGACCGTCAGCCCTATGACGCCTTATGTTTCTTCCTTTCAAAAACAATTAGAAAATTTCCGTCAACATCCCTTAACATCGTATTCCTGATACGATCGTCGCAGATCACTAATTTTTGCCAGATGACGTCAATGTCTTTTCCTTCAAGTCGTGTTGAAAGCTCATCCAGGTCGTTCACGATCAAAATTAAAGACTTCCTTCCTATCGGACAGAAGTGTTCCGGAGGCTCGGCACACATCTCTTCAAGGCGAATCGATCTATCCGGCTGCAACAATTCAAGACGAATACCCATCCCGTCCAGAAAAGCGCCCTTAGCGTTAATAGCCTTAAATTCCGTCTTTGAAACCAAAACGAATCCAAGTACATTTTCATACCATGAGACGGACAGATCAATGTCTTTTACCGACAAGGCGAATAGGTCAAATTTGAGTTTTAATTTATTGTCACGTATTACAATCATGTGATTAGAGATAAGGGTGAGTCAAAGATTTTCTTTCAAGCAAAGGAATACCGCGAATTACAATTGAATTAGATTTAACGTCGCCAGGGGACCCTTCGCCTGTTGAAACTCACTGCCGTTGGCCAAGTCGCCTAAATCAACTACTGCAAAACCAAGCTCCTTGATTACTTCAGCTACTACTGACTTTGAAGGAGCATCGTCACCGGAGATGAATAATACTCTTCTCCCACCGGACTGGTTCGGGTCTTGGCCCAGTATCTTGAAATTAAGCGTGTTAAACGCCTTCACTACGCTGGCGCCTGGAAGATGCTCAGCTACTATCTGAGATGACGCCTTTCCATGAAGATCTGCCAATTGATAGTCGGGTGCATGCCTAATGAAATGATTCGTCGCGTCGATGACTAACTTATTTTTCCAGTCAGCGGCTTTTGTAAGGGACGAAGCCTGGGTCCATGGAAGTGAAAGAAGAACGACGTCGGCCTTGACCGCATCCCTTACCGATCCTGCCTTAGCCCCCTCGCCTAACGATTTTACCACATCTCGAACCGACTCCGGCCCGCGACTGTTACTCATGATTACGGGGTATCCAGCTTTAACTAAATGTTTTGCAACGGCTTGTCCAATGTTGCCCGATCCGATAATACCAAATGATTTTTTCATGGTTATTTTCGTTTTTGCGTAAAAGTAGTCGGGAACTCAGTGCTCGAAAAATGATGTATGCCAAAATCAGGTTGATATGGAAGCCATCCGGACGCAGTAGAATTCATCCAGGTTGGTACGCGCACAATAAAGGACAAACAGCCGATCGAAAAACTGTTCCGCACTGGGGCCATAGCCTAGATTACGCCACACGCAGTGGCTTGAGTGCCCTAGCCCAGGCAATAACCTGATCAAGCATTTGATTCAAGTTGGCCTGATGATAATCAGCTGGTTTGAAAATATGGAAGTTCTCAAAATCGGTTATCAATGAAAGTGAAACCTGAGTCCGCACACCCGCTACATGCAATTCGGCCATAATCAATCTCAAATGCTCAACGGCCCGCGTAGCCCCGGAAGCTCCATACCCTACGAAGCCCGCTGCTTTGTTATTCCATTCCTTGTACAGGAAATCAATTGCATTCTTGAGAGATGCACAGGTGGAGTGATTGTACTCCGGGGTCACAAAAATAAAGGCGTCGAATGGAGCGATTGTTTCTGCCCACTTCTTTGTGTGCGCATTGGCATATTGCCCGAATGATGCCGGCATTGGTTCATCCAGCAAAGGAAGATTAACACTTCTCAGATCGATCAACTGGAATTCAGCGTCAGTGCGTTTTGCTGCCAGTTGATACACCCATTTGGCAACAGCCTCGCCATTCCTGTTAGGGCGAGTGCTGCCTAAAATAATAGCAATCTTGGTCATAGTATATTTTGGTTGGTTTGCTCAGCCAAATTGCATTTTAGACTGGTCTTTTCTAATGACAGAAGTCAATAAATAAATGTGACCTAAGTCAACAAAACAATTCGTCCGTTCAGTTTGTCAAAACTTATCAATCTTCTTTACGCTAGGTTAAAAAACTTCTTATGTCGTTGATCGCCCGTACGGCCGATTCACTTTGAATGTTGTCCATTAACCATACATGCGTCTGACCCTGGTAGATTTTCAATTTGGCTAAAGGCTGACTAGCAACAATTCTTGAAAATATTGTTTTACTATCGTCTAGCAAGATCTCGTTCGAACCCACCATAATCAGCGTTGGTGGGAAAGTCCCATACAACGTTTCCATCGGGTTCACTTCTGCCAAATTCTTATTCCCGACATACAGTGACGTAAAATAGTCTAAGCTTTCCTTGGTTAAAACCGGGTCTATGCTTCTATTACCCTCTATTGAATCGCCATTGTTCCTTAGGTCAATCCAAGGTGAAATCATGACGATGTCCCTTAGGTTACGGGTTCTTTTTTCCCGGTTTAAGATAGACACAACAGACGCCGTCAATCCCCCTCCGGCGCTATCCCCCACAAAAGATATGTTTTGGATGCGGAGTTCATCGACTAAGTAATTGTAAACGTTCAAGACTTCGTTTACAGCCGTGGGAAAAGGGTGCTCCGGCGCCAGACTGTAGTCAACGAAAAGAATAGTGGCATCCAGTTGGGCTGAAAGATGAGACACAAGCGCCTGGTGAGACTTAATCGAGCCTACGGCATAACATCCTCCATGTAAATATATCATTACACTGACGTCAGATTTGGCGCCCTCTTTGAAGAACCAATGGCAAGGTGTGCCTTTGATTTTTTGTTTTCCCATCCAAACATTATCTGCCGCTCCATAGCGTCCTCCTAATTTGTCAAACCCGGAACGAGTTTCCTTAATTTTTATGTCCATAGTATTCAATTAATTCTGACTAGACAAGGACCAAAACGTTTGTCCTGTCTTCGTTTCTTTCTTTTAAAGAAAATTGGAAATAAAAAATGGTGAGCACTCGTGACTAAAGGCAAAAAATTAGCGTGACAAACATCACAATACGCTTCAAATGTGATGGCATCTAAACGCGACCACATGAAAGTCAACTAAAGGAAAGGTCAGGGACCTAAGAACTTTTTGACGATTGGTATAACTCGGGTTCCGATCAACTCAATACTCTTCATCATTTGCATTTGTGCCAGGTTGGCGTTGTCCATTTGAAAAGTAAAACGGCTGATACCTCCTAACGCTTGGCTATGTTGAATGATCTTCGCCGCCGCATTTGCCGGGTCACCGATTACAATCGCCCCCTCAGGACCAATCATTCCATTGAAGCGTTCGCGTGTTATCGGAGGCCATCCTCTTTCGCGGCCTATCGTGGTAAAAACTTCTGCATAGCCTGGATAATATTCCTCAATGGTGTCAGGTGTGTGCTCTCCTACATAACCCAATGAATGCAAGGCGACCTTCATATTTGAAGGGTCATGACCGGCAGCCATATAACTCTCTCGGTACAGATCGACCAAAGATCTAAAACGATGCGTTTGTCCTCCAATGACAGCAACCGCCAAGGGAAGTCCAAGCACCCCAGCTCTTTTAAAAGATGCCGGTGTACCTCCAACGCCCATCCAAATCGGCAGTGAATTTCGAAAAGGTCGAGGGTATATTCCCTGGTCATGTAACGCCGGTCTGAACTTGCCACTCCAGGTCACCTTTTCGTTCTTGTTGATGGTCAGCAACAGGTTCAACTTCTCAGCGTACAACGCATCGTAATCGGCGACGTCGAATCCGAAGAGCGGGAACGCCTCTATGAATGAACCTCTCCCGGCAACGATCTCCGCTCGTCCATTCGATATCAGATCAAGGGTTGCAAATTGCTCGAAGACTCTAACAGGATCGGCAGCGCTTAGCACGGTAACGGCACTGGTCAACTTGATCCTTTTTGTGATGGCTGCAGCAGCCCCCAGTATAACGGCAGTCGCTGAGTCTAAAAATTCATGTCGATGGTGTTCGCCAATTCCAAATACATCAAGGCCGACCTCGTCGGCCAGTTTGATTCTTTCCAACTGCTCAGCAATCGCCTTGGCATCACTTTGACCACGTGATTGTTTTTCATTTGATTTTCTTGCCACAAAGCTGTCTATTCCAATTTCCATATCAATAGCACTTATAAAGTCAGGTCAAACTTGACGGCGTAACTGCTCCCGTCCTGGTTATCCACTGGGCAAAGCCCACTGCTCACCATGTGCGGTTCTTACCCCATCTGAACCTGGCTTCATCCTCACCGATATAGTCAGGATCAAGATAGATGTGTATACTAACGATTCGCTGGTTGCGAAATTTAAACACGTTACAAAAACGTCCACCCGGTGTCTTACCTCCTGCCCATGACTTGCCAGACATTTTGCCATGTGAAGTGCCCTCAACCACCACGTAGTCTCCAGAAGGAATAAACGTCAACGTGTCATAGTCGTGCTGAATACTTTCCAATGCGCCTTCAAACCCCTTAACCATTTCAAATAGCGATTGTCTCCCCTGTCCGATGCCGAACTTTGGGAAATAAATCTCTGCATCCTCCTCCAATAGATCAAGCACGTCAGCTCGTCCTTGGTCGGCCCTGATGAAGTATTCGCGCGCGATAGCAATCCTTTCCTGATCGTTCATAGTGATTACGTTTATGATTAATTTATTGTACCGTTGCCCATTCGGCTGCTTCTCTCTCGAGCTACAGATTCATTCCACCCGACACTTCAATTCGCTGCCCATTGATCCATCTTGCTTCTTCGCTGCACAAGAATGCGACCACCCCGCCAATATCATCGGGCAGTCCTACACGTCCCAGTGCGGTGACACTGGCCATGCGCGTATTCAGTTCCCTGTTGTCTCTTACCTGTCCTCCACCGAAATCAGTTTCGATAGCCCCGGGTGCTACTGCATTGACAGCAATACCACGAGGGCCAAGTTCTTTTGCGAGGTATCTTGTTAATACTTCGATAGCCCCTTTCACAGAACCGTAGGCGGAGTAACCCGGAAAAGTGAAACGCGCAAGGCCCGTAGAGATGTTGATGATCCTTCCCCCGTTATTTATTAACGGGAGGGCCCTTTGTGTAAGGAAGAATACGCCTTTGAAGTGAATGTTCATGATGGAATCAAAGTCTTCTTCCTTGGTTTCGGCAAAAGGCGTGTATAAACCGGTTCCCGCGTTGTTAATGAGAAAATCAAAATTCGGCTCGCCTGTTTGCTTTTCTAAATAGGTGGCTACTTCCTTAAAAAATCCATCAAATGATTTTATATCCTTTGTATTGAGTTGAAATGCTTTTGCTTTTTGTCCTTGCAATTGAATTGCCGCGACGACCCTGTCTGCTTCTTCTTTGCTATTGTTGTAGGTGAACAAGATATCAATTCCTTTTTTAGCAAGGCTGATGGCCATATTCCTCCCGAGACCGCGGCTTCCTCCCGTGATGAGCGCTATTTTATTCGTTGTTCCCATGATGCATTTTTAAATTTTTCCTGCAGTGACTACCAAACCTTCATTCCGCCGTCGACGACGATGTTTGTTCCTGTGACATATTAACTGTCATCACACGCCAGGAATAAAGCAACGTTTGCTACTTCCTCCGGCCGGCCGAGACGACCCAGCAATGTCTTTCCAAGCATATAGCCAGCCCATTCCGGATCTTTCAATTGCTCTCTGGTCTGGTTGGTTTCAATCACTCCAGGCGAAATCGAGTTAGCCCTGATCCCATACTCTCTGCCTTCCATGGCAAGCTGTCGGGTCATGCCGATAATACCGGCTTTGGCTGTTGTATGCGCAAGGCTGGGCAACGTCTTGAAACTTAGCAGCGCATTGAGAGAAGCGTTGTTCACGACTACACCGCGGCTTGCCTTTAAGTGTGGCCAGGCGGCGCGTGTGAGATAGAAAACAAGGTCCACTTCATTCCGGCGATTGCTACTCCACTCCTCGTCAGAAATGTCTTCGAGCCAGTTGAAGGAAGCCATGGCTGCATTATTAAAAAGTACGTCGATTCGACCAAAGCTGCGAAGGGCAAAATCAACCAGCGCCTGACAGTCGGCTGACTCACTCAGGTGGCATGGCTGCAGGGAGACCATTGTTCCCCCCGTGCCTTGTACAGCTTCAACAGTAGCCTGTGCGGTATCACTTTGAACATCACACCCTACAACCAAAGCGCCCTCTCGTGCAAACGTCAAGGCTGCTGCACGCCCCATGCTTCCACCGGTCCCCGTGATAATGCAGACTTTCCCCTCAAGTCTTTTCGATGTCGGAATTCTTGACTGGGATCCTGAGTGTGCCTCCTGGCCTTTCCCAGATTCATTTTCAGCGTTCTTCGAAGCCATTTCGTATCGATAATTTTAATGTTTATTAATCGGAGACGGTATCAGTATTGAAACAAAAGCTTCGCTCTATAATGCCTGCCCGATCTTTTCTTTATAAGGATGCCAAACACCTGTATTCTGTTTTGATGATTGAAACTCATAGACGTTTCAGTCCATTACTCATCGAATCGATTGCCAGCCATGGCTGCCAGGAATGCTATTGGATTCCAGTACTCGCGATAGACCAGAATACGACCATCACGAAATGTCACAAAAGTGGCATAACTCATTTCATAAGGATTTCCGTTGCCAATGACAACACCGGATGCACTCCATTCCGCAATAGCAACGTTTGGATCATCGGTTGCATAGGCCTTCAAAGTTGGAAGCTTGCGGACATCGATGAAACTTGGATAGTTCTTCAAATATTCATACAGCGCGACACGACCTTCAATTCTGGAGGGCGAGCCTTCAGGGGCAAAAGGAAATTCCGCGACTACATTTTCATCGCACAACTCCGACCATCCCTTCATGTCTTTTGCAAGAAACCTGTCTAAACTTTTTCGAAGCAGCTGAACTGCTGTTTGCTTGTTTTCCATTTCTTTAATTGGTTATAGTTATAAACTTCCCTCGCTCTACTAGCCAATCCGATACTGGCCGCCATCGACGACAATTGCCTGACCTGTAATGAATGAAGCGTCATTGCTCGTTAAAAACAAAACGGCTCCCGTGATATCATTCGGTTTTCCCAGGCGCTTTATAGCTTGTTGCTCCCATACCGAGCGCTTCATCTCATCAGGCTGTTGCGCGGTAGCCAATGTTTCCGTGAGACCTGGCAATACAGCATTTGCCGTGATGCCATCGTCTGCCACATCATTCGCCAGTCCTCGCATGAATCCGATGATTCCCATTTTTGTCGCGATGTAGTGGCTCATGCCTGGTATGGCAAGCCCAACCATATTGGACGATATGCCCACGAAGCGGCCCCATTTCTTCTTCCGCATTGCAGGCAAGAAATATTTTACACTCAAAAAATGAGAATCAAGATTTGTTGTGATCGTTTTCCTCCAGGTCGCGAGATCCAGTTCATCTATAGGACGGTTTGGGAAGTAACCGGCATTGTTCACAACGATGTCAACACCACCCCAGTCCTGACTTTTGGTGAGCACAGCGTTCCAATCCTCCTCCTTTGTGACGTCTAGTTGAAATCCGCGTGCGGTGGAACCAATCTTGCTTACAGTCTCCTGCGGGATAGCAAGGTCTGTTGCGATAACGCTTGCTCCCCGCTCGCCAAGCGCTACCGCGATTGCCTGTCCGATACCCTGACCAGCGCCTGTTACCAGAGCGACTTTTCCCTCGTGTGTTTTTCCTGTTGTCATGGTTTGTCGAGATTACTATTTGATAGCTGCGCCAAGGTTTGTCAAAACCCCTAACTGAGCGAATATTATTGTTCCAGCGTTGTAACAGTGAAATGCCTTTATCTTTCCGTTCTCCAGATACCAAACATCACAGCAAGGCGCATTCATTTTATTCTTCGTCGCAGGGATACTGCCAGCAGGGAGGGCAAGGGGACCGTTGTGCGTGCCTTGTAGATTCAGTTCGACGATGACCACATCCTCATCATCTTTAACGATGAACTTCAAAAGCTCGCGGTGCATATCGGGAAATGCTTTCGCGTACACGTCAACGGTTTTCCCAATATCGTTTCCATAATATTTCTGCCCTGCTGATACATCCCAGAAATAACCATCACTTGTAAATAGAGAAACAAATGCTTTTGTATCCTTCACTTCAGCAGCTCTGTATGCTTCGCGAACTACTTGCTCATTTGACATTTTTTTCATGTTTTCTTGATTTTAGAATTGTTGTTTAATGGCGCTTTGGATCCGACCAGAGCCGGTTGAATTATTTTTGATTGTATAAAGATTTGAGTCTCGGGAACAGGCTGAGCGCGTTGCCACCCAATACTTGTTTTCTTTCATCGTCTGACAGTTCGGCGCTTCCTGCAACTTGGATTTTGCTTTTTACAGCGAGGTCTCTTCGCAGGTAAGGGAAATCCGTGCCATAGACCACCTTGCTTATCCCGGCGATTTGGCGGAGCGTGTGCAGTATCGGATCGGACCAGGCCAGGGCGGTATCCCAGTATATTCTCTTGAAGGACTCGCTGATCGTTCCAGTCTTGGAGCTGTCGCCCATGACTTTCATCTCGTCAACTATGGACAGTCTATGCGCGAGGTACGGGATTGTTCCACCGGCATGCGAGAAGATGTACTTGACATCAGGTGTGGCCGCAAAGGTTCCCCCATAGTGTAGCTGAGCAATTGTCCTGGTAGTATCCGTCGGAAAATCGATCAGATTATCCGCAAGGCCAAGGCTATGGGCAATGGGATCTGGAGAAGGATTTGGATGTACATAGACGACAGCCTTTCGTTTCTGCAGTTCATCAAACAACGGCCTGACGGTTGGGTCACCAAGGTAAACACCAAGAGAATTGGTGAATAAAACGACACCATCCAGCTTGAGCACATCAAGAGCATATCGTACCTCCTCGATCGCGTCATGGATGTTTGGCATGGCTACGCTTGCGAACGCACCGAAACGTTTGGGATACTGGGCGATAAGGGAGGCGGCAAGTTCATTGCATCTCCTTGCAAGCTCGCGCCCCGCCACTTGATCGGACAACTGAATGCCCGGTGTACTTGTCGAAAGGATAGCCACGTCAATCCCCGCTTCGTCCATAAAGGACAGCGAAGTTTCCGGCGTCCATTTCTGCGGTTTAAGACCGCCAACAGGATGTTCTGTTTCGTTTGTTGCCTCATAGAAAAAATCCGGCAACATGTGATGGTGGGTGTCAATAGTCAATGCCACGGTGGTAGGTTTAAAAATGTACAAAGCCCGACGGCCGGTACTTTGTACATTTCGTTGTCGTGATTTAAAAACTGATTAAAAAGGATACTGACGTTGCGTGCTTCGGGAGTTGACCCATATGAGGTCCGTGAAATCCTCGATGCTGTGTGGACCGGTACGTCCCCAGCCGCTGTCTTTGACACCGCCCATCGGCGCATGTGTTTCCTCATTTACCGTCGGCGAATTGATGTTTACTACGCCATGCAGGATCTTTGGTGCCAGCTCAAACGCCTTGTAGGTGTCTTTTGTAAAGATCGATGATACCAAGCCATAGGATGTACGGTTTGCTACGGCGGCTGCTTCTTCAACCGTATCAACGGGCTCCACAATCACGATCGGGCCGAACGTTTCTTCATTCGATACGATGGCATCGTAGGGAACATCGATCAGAATGGTGGGATGGTAGATCGGGCCATCAGACTTCCCGCCGGCCATCACCTTTGCTCCTTTGCTGACGGCATCTTTCACACGATCGTCGGTCAACTTGATTGCCGCCTGATGGATGAGCGGACCAATGATTGTCTTATGATCTTCCGGATCACCAAACGGCAACGACTTGGTTCTGGCAACAAACTTCTCGAGGAACTCCTTATAAATCTTTCGTTGAATAATGATTTTCCTGGTATTCATACAGATCTGCCCCTGGTGAAAGAAAGATCCGAATGTCGCCGCCCTTACTGCATCGTCCACATCAACATCGTCGAGGATAATCATCGGGTTATAACCACCCAGTTCAAGGACCGTTCTCTTTAATGTTTTTCCGGCGCGCTCGGCAAGATACCTGGCCGTCTTAACGCCACCGATCAGGTTGATGACCCGTACGTTAGGGTTTTCAAAAATTTCATCGGACAACGGTCCCGCCTCACCAGGTGCGTGGGTCACCACATTGATGACACCGGGAGGGAAGCCGGCTTCGTGCGCGATCTCGGCAATCATAAGTCCCGCTGAAACCGGTGCAAACTCTGAAGGCTTTACAACAACTGTATTACCGGCGACAATCGGCGATATCACTGTACGCCAGGATAGTATGCTGGCTCCGTTCCACGGCGTGAAACTTGCCACCACGCCAAGAGGCCGACGCAAGCCGATTGAAAATGAGCCGGGAACATTTGACTGTAGAACTTCTCCTTTGTTTTCATACGCCCATCCAGCTCCCATTTCAAGCGTTCCTGCAAGCAGGTCCTGCTGAAAGGTTGCAAATGAAATAGTGCTTCCGGTTTCTTTCGCCAGGATCTCAGCAATTTCTGTTCGTCTTCTTTTTATAATAGCAGCGGCCTTGAATAAAAGTTCTGCTCTTTGTGCAGGTGTGGTCGCGGCCCACGCAGGGAAAGCGTCGGCGGCAGCCTTTAGCGCAAAGTTCATGTCCTTTTTTGAAGCAGCTGCAATCTTTGCAAAGATCTTTCCGCTATAGGGTTCCATGTCATCGAACGTGCGACCGTTCTCGGCGTCTCTCCAGGCGCCACCCGCGTAGTATTGATACGTTTTCATTTGACAATAACTTTTTTAGTTGTGAATAAGATTTATTTACTTCTCTTAGAGTGATTTCTTTATCTGATCAGAGATTTTCTCCGCCATCATGATGACGGTGGGATTGGGAGCCGCGGATACAGCATCGGGAAATATCGAGGCATCTACCACCCGGAGTCCTTTTACTTTATAGACCTTTCCCTGGAAATCCACTACCGCATTCTTACTGCCCGCTGCGCCCATCGGTGCAGAAGAGAATGGATGTGCGTAACTATCCACTGTACTTTTCACAGACGCGGCTACTTGCTCCTCGTTTTGCGCCTCCCATGGGTTGAGCTCTTTCACGATCAACTTCTTAAGCTTCTCCGACTTTGAAATTTTTCTTGCCAGTTGTACACCTTCCAGCAGTCGCTTGCGGTCCTCCTCCTCGGAGAGAAAATTCAAGTCGATGACCGGCACGGCGTTGGGGTCTTTTGAAGCCAGTTTGATCGTTCCCCGGGATTTCGGATTGGTTAACGCGACGGCAAACACGAATCCAGCCTTCGTAGGACTTTGATCCGCGGGGAATAAATGGGTCGCTGTAATATGGATATCCAACTCGCCGGCTTTGGCAGAAGAAGATTTTGTCCAGACTTTGGCGGCGATAACTGGAGTTTGTCGACCGACCGTATTCGGATCGGTTGCATACGCATTATAGTAGAATGGATGATCCACTAAATTCTCCCCGACAGGCAACTCGGCGACGACCGGGATAGAGAGTTCGTCCAAATGTTTTTTCGGACCAATTCCGGAGCGAAGTAGTATGGGTGCTGTACCATAGGTGCCGGCAGAAAGGATAATTTCATCTCCTTTGAATTGCTTGCCGTCTGTAAGTTGAATACCTGTGGCCGTTGTCCCATCGAAAAGAACCTTATCGATCATGGCCTCACCCTGGATGGTCAGATTGCTCCGTTTTCTAACATCCTTGTTCAGGTAGGTCATCGCCGTGTTCATCCGTTTACCATTCACGATGTTCATCGGATAAGGACCAACTCCATGCTGCTCTCCAGCATTGAAGTCACTGATCTCCTTGAGGCCATTCTCAACAGCTGCGCCGATGAATGCCAGTTGCATTGGAGTGATATCTTCCTTGCTCAACTGGGTAATCGGAAAAGGACCGGAATACCCATGCCACTCGCTGTTCTTCACCGTGGAAGTCTCCATCTTCTTGTAGTATGGCAAGACTTCTTTCCAGGTCCATCCTTTTATTCCTGCGGAAGTCCATCGACTAAAGTCACTCGGCAGTGCGCGAACAGCAGCCGCACCATTGATCGCCGAGCTTCCACCCAGTACTTTTCCATGCAGCACGTGAATCGGATGACCGATATAACCAGGTACTGTCTTGTAGCCCCATTCAAACTGAGGATCAAAATTTGCTCCGACGATGTTACTGTTGGCAAGTATTTCCGGATATGCATCCGGCTCAAACACTTTCCCTGCTTCCAGCAGCAATACTTTCACATCAGCATTTTCGGTCAGTCGGCTGGCCAGAACAGCTCCCGCTGAACCACCGCCGACAATGATGAAATCATAATCCGATTTCCTCGGTTTTTTCCCTTTGCGCTCCGACGGTTTAGAAGTTCCGCCCAATACGTTGGGCGGAACCATTGCTGCAGCTGAGGCCAGCATCATATTGCCGATGAATTTTCTACGCGTACTCATGATCTTGATATTTAGGGTTGTACATGGATATTTATTACGTGTTAATCTGTCCGTATTTGCCATCATAGTAGTCGTTGTAGGCCTGCGTGATTTCATGAGGCGTATTCATCACAAAATTTTCCTCTGTTACGATGGGCTCGTTGTAGGGTTCACCGCCAAACAAAATGATATCAATTGCTGTGTTCCGGACGTTGCTTATTTCGATTAATTCTCCCAGGGGAGTAAATGCAAGGACTTCGCCTCCCTGGAACTCGACGTCATTGGCAATGGCGCTACTCGCCGGGAGGAACGCAGCATATTCAAGTCGTTGGTCAGTGGTTATCGAGAATTGCTTCCCTGCCTGCAAGCAGATGTGAAATAGAAACTCGTTGGAGGAGCTGGGAACTTTGGCAATGCAATTTTTGTACTCACCTGCAAGGATTTTAATCCATCCGGCATTGTCGTCCAGTTCCTGCCTGCCGATTTCAACCGGAGAGATTGAAAAATATTCTGGCGCTTCAGACTTAAGATGTGAAGGCAGATTGATCCATAGTTTGACGATCGATAAATCGGGAGCGGTAGACTGGAACTCCGGTTGTACTCCTTCATCGCGCAAGACGCCGTTCCCAGCCTTCATCCAATGTGCTCCACCTGCGCTGAGCTTCTCGTGATTGCCCAGGCTATCCGCATGTTCAACTTCACCGGCCAGAATGTATGTTAATGTTGCAACGCCACGGTGAGGGCGAGAACCTCCGCCAAGAACTCCTTCGAGCGACTTGCTGAAGGATTGCCTGCTGGAAAGAACATGTTCAAGGAAAACAATTGGTCCAATCGCTTTGGCGAATTCATTAGGCAACAGGTGCAGCACCTTTATTTCACCTTGCCAGGCAGCGTTACTTTGCACGCGAAACCGAACCTTATTTTTGATTTTCCCAGACATAGCCGAGTTGCTGTTGACGTAGGTTAAAATTGCAACCCGCGGCGGGTAGATAGCGATGACAAATGACAAAAAAAATATGTGATATAAATCACATCGCGGTTGAATGCGCCAGTGAAGGATCTTACTTTTTGGCAGCGCGTGCCCTGATACGGCTAAGTGTTTCACGGTTGATGCCTAGGTAAGACGCAATGATGTGCTGAGGAAAGCGCTGTAGGAATTCAGGGTAGTTTTCTTCAAAGTGGTGAAGGCGGTCTCCGGATGATAAGCTGATGGCGGCTTCAATTCTTTTTTGTGCAGCTATCGCATGGTTGTTATCAAGTGTTAATATCCATTTCGTCATCACTGGAATACGATCCACCAAGTCGGATAAATCAGCCCTGGTCACCACCAGGCACTCGGTGTCTTCCCAGGCGTCAATATAATAGCTTGACGGAGTTTCTTTTATCAGACTTTCCCGGTCCGACGCCCACCAGTTTTCCAGGTATAACCGGATAACATGTTCCTCACCTTTTTCACCAACACGGTACTTGCGCATGGCACCTTTCACAATGAAGGCCGTGATCTTGCAAACCTCACCCTCTTGCAAGAAGTATTGCCTCTTCCTGAATTTCTTTGGTGTGAAGATGCTTTGGATCAAATCAATTTCCCATCCTTTCAGAGGAGTCGCCGTGAAACCATTAAGATATTTGATCAGGACGTCATACATTTTGCGAGGGCTAAGTAGATATAGGTCACGTTATCACGTTCTTGGAATATCGTCCACTCCATTTTTTAACAAGGCCCGTGCCGTGCACACCAGATTTTGTGCCTCCCGCAACAGTTTAATTTTGCCGTGTTCGTCTTTTACAAGCCTCCCAAAAAACAACTGATCAAACGGCCGATTGGTATGGGTTGCCATGGCATGGACTTCATATTCTGCAACAACCTGGTCATTATCTGCCATCAATAATCTGATGTTTGAGAATTTCCAATCCGGCACCATCTCCATCAGCGAGGCCAAGAACTTTTCAATTTCTCTTGGCCCTTCCAACCGGGGCTGCATATTTATGGTTTGCAGATAAGGAGTTTCCAAGACTCCGTCGGGAGCAAACAACGCCGCTGCTTTGGCAGGCGTAGAAAAAGCATCCAGATATTCCAACAAAAGATTTTTGCTATTCATCATTCCTACCCGAGGCAACAACAAGAGACATGCCATGGAGCCAAGCAGTTGTAAGTCAACTGTTTGGTGTGATGATAGGAGTAGCCGCTGACGATATTTCGTCAATTTTGACGACTAAAAGTAAGTGGCATTTTGATTAAGCCCTTCTGCTGGTTTACAGCGAGCCTTACTTAATGGGCCATGTAATACCCAAGCGCTTCATCTTGGATCGTAGTGTTGTGGGACGAAGCTGTAACAAATGACCTGCGCCACCTTGCCCGGAAATTTTACCATTACACCTTCTTAGCGCGGAAATGATGTGTTCCTTATCCATTTCATCAAAGGTCTTTATTTTTGGATCTGAGCTCTGGGAGAAGCTGGCACCAGGCAGTTGTTCGGGCATTTCAAATGAATCAATAACGGAGCTTTTAGCGAGCAGCACATGTCGTTCGATCAGGTGTTGCAACTCTCTAATATTACCCGGCCAGCTGTAGTTATGAAGTTGTTTCAAGGCCGACGCACTGAGCGTGATGTCTTTTCCTGATGCCTTCCCCATAATCTTCAGGAAATGGCTTGCCAGAGCAGGGATATCCTGTTTTCTTTCCCTCAAGGGCACAAGTGTTATCGGAAACACATTGAGACGATAATATAAATCGAGTCTGAAATTTCCATCAGCAATCTCCTGAAGTAAATCCCGGTTCGTGGCGGCGATGATGCGCACATCGGTCTTTATGGTCGTTCGACCGCCTACCCGTTCAATTTCTTTCTCCTGAATAGCTCTCAATAATTTACTTTGGACTTCCAATGGCAGCTCTCCGATTTCGTCAAGGAACAGCGTCCCCCCGTTAGCCAATTCAAATTTTCCGAGTCTTGTTTCTACAGAACCGGTAAACGCTCCTTTCTCATGTCCAAATAATTCAGATTCCACAAGGCTAACAGGCATTGCCGCACAATTTACCTTAACAAAAGGTTTACCCCTTCTATTTGAAAGTTGATGCAACGCTTTTACCAAACCTTCCTTTCCAACACCCGTCTCACCCATCACGAGCACGGTATTATCAAACGGTGCAACTTGCGATACTTTGTCAAGGGCCTCGAGCATCTTGGGACTTCTGCCAATGATTCCCTCCAGTTCGGGTTTCAATAGCTGGCCCGGATGCTTTGTACGCAGCGGCTTTTGTGGCGAATGCCGGTCATCTTCACTTTTCCTGACACTATCAATGACAGCGGCCAGAAGTTCCTGGACGGATTCAATCAATTCAATATGTTCCGAGGAATAGGCATCGGTATTATAGCAATAAAATGCAAGCGACATGTCGACGTCCCAGTGCTTCAACAGTGGTGCCCACAACATCGATTCAAAGCCTTTAATCTCCATGATCTTTCCTTCTGCTGCATTGGTCTTGCAATGCTCCCGATATCTTACACCGTTTAGATAGAAAGGCGTTCGCTTTTCCCTATTTTTCTTTCGCGTCTCCATGAGACTCGGCCATTGCTGACCATTACTATCAAGATCTCGGGATGAGTCAAACAGAAGGTATTCATCAAACCCAATCCGTTGATACCGATATACAGCACTTTCAGGTTTATTGATATCAGTGTCTACCACGACGAAATCGAACGGCAGAAATGACGTTAATGCCTTAACCAGAGACTGTACTTTTTCTGATTTTGCACCGTTCATTTCTTTAATATCCTGCAGCAGCTGGCTTAGCCAATGCTGTTGTGAGGATGTGAACTCGACACCTTTTCGGTGACGATATATCGCTATGTTAAGGGCCATCAGAATCTCACGTTCGCGAAAAGGTTTGATGAGAAACCCAAATGGTTTTGTCGCCAACGCTTCCTCCATGGTAATGGAATTGGAATTGGCTGTCAGATAAATAAAAGGAATATTTTTCTTATCAAGTGTTCGGGCCAGATCAATACCCGAAAGGTTCCCCTTTAAAAAAACATCGACCAGAACAACATCAGGTTTATTTTTCTCCATCAGCTCAATAGCTTCTTCAACAGATTTGGCAATACCATAGATTTCATATCCTTCCTTTTTCAGGATAATGCTAAGACTGTCGGCTTCGAGAAATTGGTCTTCGACGATCAAAACTTTGAGTGACATATACTGACGTTCTTTAATAGTTTCTAAAATAATTGCGTAGTATCGACCAACCTGTTTTGCTTGAGCAACCCATCGATGGAAAATACAACGCGGACTGTCGTGCCCTTGCCATTGAACATTTGACTTTCACCGGAGAGATCGGAAGCAAGCCCCTTGATTAACCGGATGCCAAAAGATACACTATCGCCGTCCACTTTTTCAGAAAAACCGATTCCATCATCCTCCACTTCAATGATTACTTTATTTTCCAAAGCCTTGTTAATGCGAACGGCAATGGTCCCCTGTATTTCACCGGGGAAGGCATGTTTCATGGCATTCGAAATAGCTTCATTCAGGATCAGCCCTACCGGCAGCGCAACTGAAATATCCAGTGAAATCGGATCCACAAACAAAGAGAATACTATGCGGCCGTCTGCTCCGTATGCTTCACGCAGATGCTCGACAAGTTCAACAACATACGCCGGCATCATAATCGAACCGTAATTGTTGGTATTATAAAGTCTTTGATGGATCATGGCAATAGCTTCTATTCTATTCCGGCTTTCCCTGATGGCGTCCATGACCGCTCCATTTTCCGTAGAGTCCATTTGACTGGTGAGCAAGCTGGTAACAATCTGCAGATTATTTTTCACGCGGTGATGGATTTCCCTCACCAACCATTCCTTTTGAATGAGCAATTCGTCTTTATCCGCGACCAGGTTTTCCAACTCAACGTTTTTCTCATTGACCTCCTGCTGTTTTGCCTGAAGTTGCTTGTACAGTCCTTGTTTGGTTCGATAGCGACCATATAATAATACTGACAACAGAGCGAGAGCAACGACACCGCCAATAACGATGTTACGAAGCAAGAGACTCTGCTGAAGGCTTGCCTCCTGAATGATCTGTTGTTGCTTGAGTAACTTAATGTCATTGTCCTTTTTCTCAGTTTCATGTTCCACCTCCATCTGAGCAAACTGAAATGTCGACGCCTCGTTTAGTATGGAATCCGTTAGACTCTTATGCAACTGATAGTTCACCAGCGCGGACTTGAAATTCCCCCTCGCGGAGTCAAGTTGTGATTTCAATAGATAAGCCCTCGCCATGTGCCTCTTGCCATTGTTTGGAACAAGGACCGAAAGGTAATCGGACATCGTTGTTTCTGCCTTGTTAAATTGACGGATATTCAGGTAGTACGTAACCAGGAAATGAAACGTGCTGAACGTGAGGACGTCTTTTTGAATGCCTTTCAGCAGACGTTCCATCTCATCAACGTATGGCCTTGCCTTTTCGAATTTCTTGGAACTAACATACGTGATAACGTAAAACAGGTTAAGGTGGAGACTGTCATACCGGCTCCACGGTTTCTGAAGGGCAGCCTCCCCCTGGCGGATCGACTCGATGGACGCGGCCTCCTTTCCCAACCGCGAATAAAAAAGACAATTAATTTCCGTGCAGACCAGTATGGATGATCGGTCGTTATACTTAATAGCTATAGACAACGCTTTGTTTGCATTGGGTATCGCCTGATCAAAATCTGATAGGTACGCATAGGCGACAGCAAGTCGCACATAGATAGTACACATCTGGAGTGTTGTGTCTTTTACCTCTTCTCCCGTTTTTACTGCCAGCAGGCCAAACCGGACAGCATCGTGTAAATCTCCTTTCTTTCCGAATATATAGCCCATGAGGTCATAAATGCCCTGCAAACTTTTGTGTCCAACGGATTTATAAATACTCAATGCTTCATTCAATTCTTTCATGGCAAGCTCTGCATTTCCAAGGATCTGGTCCAGGTCACCTAAGTCCTTTAACACATCTGCCTGTCTTTGCCTGCTGCCTGTAGTCCTGAAAAGCGCGAGGGCCTTGTCGAGGCATTTTCTCATTTCCTTGATTTCTGCAGCAGATTCCGATATCGAATAGTAGCGAGATCTTTCAACCCAGGCTTCCGCCATGTTTGCCGGATCAGAAATCGATTCATAGATTTTCAGCGATGATTCGATGTACGCTTTTCCATTTGCGCGGTCGCCTTTTTCACGATGGGCAGCGGCGTAAACAAAGTACGCCCTCGCTTCTGTTTTCTTATCATGCAATCGTCCATTGATCTGTTCAGCTTCACTAACTAATAGTTTGGCTGAATCAAGATCACCCGAGAACTCGCCAGGCTTATAGACGTAACAGAGCGCCAGCTCAAGTAAAAGTTTCGCCCTGCTTGAGTCTGTCCCGGTTTCTTTCAGCGCACGCGACAATTCATGTATTCGACGACTGGTTTGCTCAGCAGGAATTGTCTGAGCTTTTGTAGCAAAGAATGACGTAAGGAAAAGAATTTGCAGTGCAAGTCTACGGCACATAAATTATTCGACTTCTAATTTTAGACTGATCGATTACGCCCTAAAGCAATAAGTAAAACTTTGTTTGCAAGAATCATCTTTTATTAAGGTACTTCGTTGAAAAAAAATCGAGTTAAGCGAATCACGAAAGCATATGGCTTTTTGCAGCCACACGTAAAATTCTTTAGTGTAAAAACGTTGGGATTAAATCCATTCAGCCAGCCAGTGGCTCGAACAGTAAAATAATCAATAATGCCCCTATTCGCAAGAAAAGCCAAGCTCAAAAGTTGCAACCCTTAATTGGGGAGAACCGATGACAATTGTCAATAAAAAAGTGTGACAAAAGTCACAACGTTACGGGGTTGACCTACTACAAACAGGGTCTACTTCTTAGTGCCCCGACTGTTGATACGGCTAAGTGTTTCGCGGTTTATGCCCAGATAAGATGCGATGATATGCTTTGGAAACCGCTGTAAAAACTCAGGGTAGTTTTTCTCAAGATCGTGATAACGGTCCTCCGCGGACAGGCTGATAGCCGCATTAAGCCTTCGTTGTGTTGCCGCAGCGAAATTATCATCAATGGCCCTAATCCATCTTGTCATCGTCGGAATGTTATACACCAAGTCTGTCAGATCAGATTTCGTTACAATGAGCGTCTCAGTCTCTTCCCATGCATCGATAAAAAAAATTGAAGGTGTTTCTTTTATCAGGCTTTCACGGTCGGTTGCCCACCAGTTCTCAATCGATAAGCGTATGATGTGCTCTTCACCTTTATCACCCACCGTATACTGACGCATTGCCCCCTTAAGGATGAAAGCCGTGTGCTTGCACACTTCTCCCTCCTGTAAAAAATATTGTCTTTTCCTGAATTTCCTAGGCACAAAAACACGTTGAATTGCGTCAATCTCCTCGCTAGTCAGGGGGGTTTCTACGTGACGATTGATATAAGTAACAAGGGTGTCGTACATGATTCAGCGGAATATTAAAGGTATATAATTTGTCCATTTAAAGGGAAGGACAGACCCGGGAGTAAGGTAAAAGGCTGACAGATAATTTGTTGCAGCAAATTTAACCGCTCTTTAGGCGAATTCCAAGGTGCTGATAAACTGGTCAAGTCATTCATAGGCCGCAAGAGTCTTGTGCCATCCGCACGACTCCAAAAAATATATTTGAGACGCGTCTCCGGATACTTCAGAATTACAAATTAGTTACCTTCTCGGATTCTTGTATTCATTCTTATTCGCCGGTGAGGTTTTTATATTTTCCGAGTTCGAGGTTATGTTTTTAGTACGCCCACGGCTGCGTAATACGATTCACATTCCTTCCGGCCCCGTTCGACCGCTGCCAACATGCGTTTCTCGAACATGTCGGCGAAGTCGCCGTAGGCCAGATTTCCACAGAGCTTCATCACGATCATGCGTTTGAGTGGCATTTGACCGGATATGCGCGTGCTGAGATCCTCGCAGGGAATAGTATTGACGAGCTGATCATTTACCGCCTGGAGTGTACTGAACTTACGGAACCGATCAATGCATTCGCGTAGCAACGAGCATGATTCGATGAGCCGATCTTCGTGGTATACACCCGCTTCAATAAATGGGGTCCTCCCTCCAAGAAATTTGGCGTGGACTGGGGATTTTCGCCGGCCTCGTGCACGGTGATCTCATACGGGCCGGACAACAAGGGCTGATTGACCGGATCGGTTTAGGTAGCGCCACTTAGCGCTTGTTTCAAGACCTGGTTGACCACCGGGAAAATAACATCGTATACCGTCCAGTTGAAATTCAATTCATCGACGCCTGCTTTTGGATGGAATTCGTACCGGATACGGTAAATGGCTTCCCCTTCATTTTTTAGCATAACATAAATACGATTATCCTGGGAATGCTCATAAAACCCCAGGCTTTCGAACCCGATGTACTGCTTTACCTTCCGTTCAATTTCCTCAATCTTCATTCCTTGATGTTTGATCCTTCTATAGGTGGTCGTTGTGCTCCTCCCGTATATTTTATAGAAAATATCCAACGTTTCAATGGCGCCGCAGGCCCTGGGTACTTCCGTTGCCATAACCAGAATCGTTATGCCCCAAGAAGGAGCACCAAAAACGGCGATGCGCACCATCATGATCCATCTATAGTCAACGTCTTGTATTGTTCCTGGTCCAGACAGGCCTTCAGGGCTATCGCGGCGGCGAGGTAGGATTCGTATTCCTTCATCCCTTTATTGATGGCGTCCAGTAGTCTTCGTTCGAACCAGGCGGTAAAACGTCCGTACTCCGGATTGTCGCAGAGTTTCAAGATGATCATCCGCTTGAGCGCGGGGTGGTTGTTCATGCGGCTACCTACCTTTTCAAACTCCGTGGTTTTGATAAACAGATCATTTACGTGTTGCAGGGAGGAATAAGTCTCAAAGAACGGCAGAACAAATTGATCGATACCTTGCCGCTGCACAGCACACGCCCTGACCAGGCGGTGTTCATAATAGCTACTGTTTTCTATAAACGGCTCCACGCGATTGGCTTGCCTAAAATCTTGCATGGCATCGACGTTCTCCACACGATCCAACAAAGTCGTATCATAAAAATCAGCAGTCACGGGACTTCCATGCGAATCCGTATAGGTTGCGTTATTCAAAACAGCCATTAAAATCCGGTTTACCTTCGGAAAAATGATACTGTAGTGGATCCAGCTGAAATTGAGTATTTCCAGTATGCCCTTGGGGAAAAATTCATAACTGATCTCGTAAATAGCCTCACCCGACTTTTTGAACATGTAATAGTTACGGTCATAGTTTTTGTGCTCGTAAAAGCCCATGCTTTCAAAGCCGATGGCAGCTTTGACTTTTCTATCAACTTCTTCGATTTCCATTCTTTCTCGTTATGGCGTGATTGCTTCGTAGGCGGCCGGTGTACCGCCCTATTGGTATACATCCTTCTAAACGTTGGTGAGGCCTTGTATTGTCCTGGTCCGGGGATGTCCTCAGGGCGTTCCGTGCCGCGTAATACCAGTAGCGGTTCATCATGACTGTGAGTTTCAATGTATTTCAAACTTCCGGAAAGGCTCTATCTGAACATCTCTCAATCCTTTACTTTCCATTGCCTCTTTTGCTCGTTCACTTACCAGAAGCGAATTGTTAAATCCCCACATTACGTCGTATTCCACCGTCAAAACCATGGATTTAACACTCAGCAGAATATTATTATCGATCATCTCGGAACATTTTCTTTTGAACGCTTCGTAATCGATAAAGCCGCCTTTTTGAGTCTCGATAAGATTCCTGGTTTTCAGATCTTCATACTTGAATTCAGATGCCTGGTAATCGGCAATATTGTAGAGTGATCCGAAGATTTGAAGCAGGTGATACGTCCATGTCTCTTCTCTCTTTTCATATTTGATCAAATTCACGGGATGATACCGGTGGGGTGGCATGGAAAATCCATCCAATACAGCCTTCATTGCATCGCTCACAATAACTGCGAACCCGTGACGGGGTCGGAACGCTTTGTAGGTGATATCGTCCGACCAATATACCAGGTCAGCCTCGAAGGGTATGTGCCGCCGGTCCTTCTTATCCCGGTTGGTGTTGACCAGAAACATAGTGATCGGCGCGGCCATGTCGAGAGCCGCTTCACGCGAAATTATATCGTTAATATCATATCCGCCATTCGTACCTTGAATAAGAAGGGCGTTCCACTCTCGATTTCCATCGACCCGTGCCTTAGCTTCAAAAAACATAGTTTGTTGTCTGCTTTAGTTTGTTAAAAACGACATGTGGATGTGCTCCGGGGAGAGAGTCAGCTGCTGTGGTCAGATATGAACCGACAACGTCTGTTTTAAAGATAATACCGAAACCCTTTTTTCCGCCGTTGGCGGCGCCCCAAAAATTCCCTTGGGCGTGGCAAATGGTTGTTGAAAGAGCAAGGGCCGATAGTAATACATTGGCATTGAATTGGGACGAGAAAAATCGCATGACGATAACAGGTCAGATAGCTGTCAAAGTACAAAATTTCCGCGCGACACCGCGGATGTTTCGGATTAATTAAGTGTTAAAAACAAAGGGCACCGAGGGATGTCTGCCAAGCATAGCTATTTTTTTTGCCCCATCCAATCTAGAACTTATATTTAACCAACGTAGGCAAATATCCGAACCAAGCATTTGCGGCATTTCAGCCACCGCGCATCTGCCACATATGGGCTATTTAATATAAGGCACCTTATATAAACTTTACCCCGATTGTTCATTTATTTCAAAATATCCATACTACCCTCCACGCAAAACAATCGAATATTTCCCGCAGGCGCGAAATCGCCGGGGCATTGGGATTTGTTGTTCGGTCCGATGGTGGCCTTAGAGTTAATAAGACCACGGTGCATCTCTAAAGAAAGGTTTCGCATAGGTTATTCGCCCAACACTCTTCGGGGTGACTGATCAAGGGCCGGGATAACGTTAGTCGATTTTCTGATGTTTTATGGTGAGCGCCATGGCAACCCGCACCCTGAGAGCGAAGTTGGTGTAAAGTTTGCTGATAACAACACCTTACGTGTCAAAAATACTGACTACTGATTGTTACAGACACGGTCATGTAAGTCCTGATCCCATATATATTCAATGCTAAATTTGTGATCAGGGTATAGCGTGAAGATGGCGCGGTTCCAATCGCTATGCTGTAAGGGATGAGATTGTGTCATCTCGTAAAGTTTATGAACGGCCTTGGACGTTTGAAAGTCCCCGGTTGTATCAATTTCCACTAGCTTGTCAGCGAAATCTGAATAGTAGCTTTCGAAACCTACATTTTTCTCAAGACGTTTAATTTTAAGGGATGCAGACTTCCAATCTTTTACGTGGGTAACACTGTCCAATACTTTGCTGGCAAGGAGATTGAATATTTCGTTCATGGAGTTTTTTTATTTTCAAATACTCGTCATTTTAGTTCCATTAATCTAGGTCCAACGTGAGCCCGAAAGGGACCCCGCTATTCGCCCTAATCTGCGGTTCGGCATCTACCACAGTTTTGCACATGGCATCAAGCCACATTGGAAAACCGTCAGAAATGTCGCCGGCCTTTCTGAGAGCGTATAGCTCTGCTGTATCTTTCAAAGATAATACTCTCCTGTTGTCGCTGACGCTTAGTTATCTGAAACAGCATCAAATTTATGAGTACGGATACAACAACGTAATGGATGAGTTCCAAACGAGTTATTTGGCAGCGTTCCTTGTGGAGCGTTTTACATCTAACGGTGTAAGGGAAATATTACTTAATGTGTTGGGGGCGCTGGAATTTTGTATATCTTCGGTGATAAGCCCATCCGTTGCCTTTTAACAAAAAGGCCGGTTGGGCTTTTTTTTATGTTTTATATTCTAACCCTCAAAATCTATGAAGGCATTTAATGTATTGTTTGTGACCTGTTTGCTATTATTCTCCGTACGGTCCCTTGCCCAGAAGATTGGTGTGGATAGCAAAGGGAAAAGTGTATTCACTCACTTGTCCAGCGCTGAAGCGCGATTTGAGCTGAGCACTGAGGAACCGTTATCGGTTTCGTATTTATTCCACCCTACCGAGCATCCGTTTACGTTAACCAGAACAGGCGATACGACGGTGGTAAAGATACACGGATGGTTAGGTCAGCTGTCCCTGTTAAACTCAAGCGATATTTTGGTCCTCTCGGATCTTTCCGATTCCAATCTGGGGGTTGGTGGCAAATTTGGCTACCAGAGCACAATCGATGTTTTTCATGATCTTAATAGTATTCCGAGCGGATATCTTGGTACGTATACGTGGGGTGTGAACGGCGTTCTGAACATGGACAATATCCGGTTATATGATTCGGTCTCGGCGAACATATCGAAGGAACGCCCGGTTACACTTGGAGCCGAGGGGAACTTCAACCTATTTTTTAAGAATTGGAGTGGAGGCAGTGCTCGTATGGTGTTTGCCTTTACGGGTGCAATACTGCATACCTGGAATGATGATGAACTGATCAATTACCAAGAGCTTTCGAAAACGACGGTGCTACCGACGATTGTCGCTTTGAAGGACTTTAAAGGACGATACGGAACGCTCGACCGGGATGTGACCAAGATACGCTTCTCGCTTGCTGTGCCGATGTACTTCAGCATCGTCAACCCCATACCGTATCTGGTCTTTAACAGTTCGTCTGGGAATGACAGTTATACCTATGGCGCTTTTATCAACGTAATCAGCAAAAGACTCACAAAAATAAAATTCAAGATACCTTCTTCCATCGGTATGGGGATCGACTGGACCTCGACGGACGGAGATGTTTCAGATCCGAAGATATTTGTAAAAGGCGCTATCAGCTTAGGTAAGCTTTGAGATTTTTAACTGGAGATTCCGAGGTGTTGGGACATAACTTCAAGATAGTCAATACGGGGGATGGTCAATTCCTCGTATTGGCTATCTTGAGTTATGTCTTAACACGATTGAATCTGCGCTTACTTAAGTTATAGTGGTCAAGAACGTCGGAATCCCACCTTTAGGTAACCGAGAAGGAAATTCAAATAAAATCAAACCTAACGGATTAACTGTTGTTGCCATTCGTCAAAGGATTTTTGAATTGCTCTTAAAAACGCGTTGCTCTCTTGCGCCCCTGATATAGCATATTTTCTGTTAAACACAAAAAATGGTACGCCACGAACACCTACTTGCCTGGCCTCATCAATATCTGCTCGAACATTGTCGGCATAACTTCCGTTTTCCAATGCTGTTTGCAAAGCCTCTGTGTCCAGTCCTATTTCTTTTCCCATCTCAATGAGTGTTTGATAATCATCTATGTTCTTTCCATCGGTAAAGTACGAGCGGAATAATATCTCTTCAGCTTCATTTTGTCGATTGTATTGCTTTGAAAAGTGCGTAAACCTGTGAGCATTGAAACTGTTTGCAACAACGGATCTTTCAAAATTATAAGCCAGACCTACTTGTCTTGCCAATTGCGTTACGTGGTCATTCATCCCTTTCGCCTCCTCGATACTCATGCCTTTATGTTCTGATAAAAATTGATGTATATTTTTATCAATTCGTGTTTCAATTTCTGGGGCGAGTTGAAAGCTCTTCCATATCAATTGCACTTCGTCTTTATGCGAAAATTGCGATAATGCACTTTCAAATTTTCGTTTTCCGATATAACAGAATGGACACATCACATCGCTCCATATCTCAATTTTCATTTTATCTTCCATAGCTGACCTGTAGTTAATTCTTTTGAGTTCTTCCCCGGTTGGCCTTGAGCCATCATGAACACGAATAGAACGTACTTCACAACATCTTTGATTTGACTTCCTTTGCTAGCAAATGTATGTACTTTTAATATACATTAGTAACTACTATACTACAGTATGTCGGTATACTTTAGTATATCATTAATGGAGATTTCTGAGGGGAGTTGACCACTGTTATTCGGCATGCGACGTTAATAATCTTAGGGACAATGTAAAGAACAGATGTATGCTAATGCATTTTCTCCATGTTTATGCTCCGGCCAGGGTCTTGTATCGGTCAGTATCCAAGTAAGTTCTAAGCGCTTTCAGCGCCGCGTAAAACGACTCGTATTCCTTCATGCCACCCTCTACAGCTGTCTTTACACGTCCTTCAAACATGTCTGCGAATTCCTCGTAAGCAGGATTTCCGCAGAGCTTCATGATGATCATGCGCTTTAGCGGAGTTTGGCCGCTTATACGGCTGCTGAGGTCTTCCCAGGGGATGGCATTCACAACCTGATCGTTTATGACTTGCAGTGTACTGAGTCTTTCAAAGAATGGCAGCATGAACCGGTCGATACTTTCGCGCTGATACTTGCAGGCTTCGATCAGCCGGTCTTCGTAGAACACCCCCCCTTCTACAAAAAATAGCAGGTCATCTTTTAGAAATTCGCGGATAGCCATTCTATTCTCCTGGGCATCTATCACGGTCGTCTCATACGAATCCGACAGCAGGGGTTGGTTGATCGAATCGGTATAGACCGCGCCACCCCAGGCTTCCTTCAGAATGCTGTTTACTTTCGGGAAAATGATATTGTACTGCATCCAGTTGAACTGCTTTCGCTCCATACCGTTTGGCGGATAGAATTCATACGAGATTCGGTGTATGGCTTCGCCATCGCGCCGGATCATGGCATAATGACCGTCAAACCGGGTATGCTCATGAAATCCCAGGTTGTCCAGCCCTAAGAGCGACTTCACTTTCTTATCGATTTCTTCGAATTCCATGGATACTTTTTAGAGTGTTTCCATTCCACATCAGCTAGATGGCTTATTACAGCTAAATATCTTATAAAAGTTCTTTTTTACCGTTTGATCGGCAACTTTCCGCTCGGAAAGTTATCAGGTTTTAGTTAACATAAGACCAGTTATATAAACGCATTTTTCATTTATTCAGTCGCCTCGGTGCAATGTCGCCGCTGATCTGCTACGACGGCGCCATGCGATCAAAAATTGCGAAATGAAACTTTATCATTTCAATTGCGATAGCTTCTTTTAGAGAATTCGCAAATTAGAAGAACCCAGGGTGCGAGTTATTAGACACAATTTTCAGGTAACAGTTTTTACTTTATTGATCGAGTCATCCATTTGCTTATACAGCGAGTAAAGCTAAAATTGGACGTACGTTGAATCGCCATCTGAACCGCTGCTAAAAATCAGCTGACACGCAAAAGCTCGTGTGATATCGAGTTTTATCCAGCTCCCAGTATTTTCCTTTCAGGCAGATGGGATCAAAGTCTTGATCTGCTCTCGAAAAATCTGCAAAGTTTCTCCTGATCAACGTTTGTCTTGTAAATAAAACTACAACACAATGAAGAAAAACAAAGTACGGTTAATAACCGGCGCAGGCAGCGGCATTGGATTGGAAATTGCCAAAGCTGCACTTTCCGCGGGTAACAGAGTTGTCGCTATGGGCAGAAGGATGACAAGTTTAACTTATTAATAATACTTTGTTTTTCGGATATGGAATAGTTAGTACGAAATTGAAAGGAATCTAACACAAATTCCCATTTGCTGTAGAATGACTAAATTGTCACTTATGAAGGACGTCATTAGCTACATTACAGTCATCATTTTGGCAACTCTGCACACGACTGCACAAAGTCAGGTCCGAGATTCTGACTCAATTATGGTCAAAAGGCTGAACGACTATCTTGTTTCAGCTAATAGTGCCTATCGATTTAATGGATCAGCGATGATACTGTATCATGGTAGGATTCTCTTGAGCAAAGGATATGGATTCAGCAACATTGCTTCGAAGTCTGTGAATACAACGGAGACCCGCTTTCCCATTTTGTCAATGACAAAAACGTTTACAAGCACTGTGATCCTAAAATTGGAAGAGGAGGGCAAACTTTCTGTCAACGATAACCTGTCAAAATATCTTCCAGATTATCCCAATGGGTCTAAAATAAAAATACGTCACCTGTTAACTCATTCGTCCGGAATTTACGATTACACTGGGAATGTTGGCATCGAGGACTCTTTAATTGTCAACAATCCTATCGCGAAAGAGAAAGTTATTAGCCACTTTAAAGACAAACCGTTGGATTTCCCTCCTGGAAAATATTATAGCTACAGTAATTCTGGTTATTTCTTATTAGGACTAATCATTGAAAAAGTCACTGCACAGCCATATGAAACGGTTGTCAGGGAAATGATTTTCAGACCCCTTGATATGACACAATCTGGATTTGACTTCATTAATCTTCCCCGTGAGGTGAAAGCTCAAGGATATGAATTGTGGACCGAAGATAAAGTGATTCCTTATAAACACTATGATTCAACCTATGCTTATTCCGCAGGAAGCATTTACAGTACAATAGCCGATTTGGATAAATGGGCCGAAGCTATCTCTTCAAGGAGAATTCTAAAACCTGAGACATGGAAGGAGGCTTTCGATAAAAAAATAAATAATTATGGTTACGGGTGGCAAACAGGAATATTTGTTGGTAAGAAATATGTGAAGCACTCGGGAGGTTATCCTGGCTTTATGTCCGAGTTTATTTACTATCCTGATGAGGACCTAACCGTGATACTTCTGAATAACTTTGGAACCTATGATCAAAACATTTGGTCAGTGGGAATGGGACTGTCATGCATTGCTTTTCAACTTCCCTACGATAACTGGAAATTGAGACCAAAAATTACGCTTGACGAACGTATGTTGGAAAAACGTGTCGGGACTTATGAGATGAGCTTTAAGAATCAAAAATCTAAAATCGGCATTAAATTAAAAGATAGTAATCTCTATTTGGACATAGATGGGATGGAGTTGTCGCTCTATGCAGAAAATGAGAACACTTTTTTCTTGGAATACTTCAATGCTCAATTAGTCTTTGAAAAGGACAAGATTATTTTTCATTCACACGGGCAGGATGGAGAATTGAAGAAAAAATAAGTCGCTCATGTGGTCTTAGGCAATGAGTACTTTGCTCCCCCATCAAAACAGTCATCCTCTTCATGAGATATGCGTGTCATCCATTTATTTACTTCATTTTCGATCTTACTAATTCGCCAAACAATACTTGCGCCACTAATCATCCGAACCTTCATGGATGATTTCTGAATCGACGTTTGCTTTTAACAATCATCCTCTGAATGTCCTTTAGTTTCTCCCCCTCTCTTATGGTTATCGTATCATCAATGAGATTAGTTTCGTATCCGGGATCCGACTCAAAAAGTACAATTTCTCTTACAGCCAAAGAGTCGCCCAAACCCTCAATCTTTTCGGAAACCCTAACCGCTTTCGGACCGCACGAATAGATTTCATTAAGCCATATTCCCACTCCACTTGCAAGGAATATGCATATAATAGTCAGTAGCATTTTCGGCCTGTTGTTATTCACTCGTGTAATCTAAAAAGGATCATCCAGTACAGGAAGCTATTAAAAATTAGACCGATTTACTCTCTATTTCCCCAGATTATCGTCCTCTCTCCACTGCTCTTATAACCCAGGCGTCTTTCCAAGACCGGCACTAACTGCTGTTGGGTATAACGTCGCACAATCAAGCCTCCGATCGTTGGTGTCTTTCCCTGTGCCAACTATCCAGCACCGGAAGTTCCTCTCAGTATTTCACTCCAGGCGACTCATTTCGGTAACAAGATGAACTTTAATACCGATTTAATGTCTGATCATCAGCATGTTATAATTATTGGTGCGTTTAGCCATTGCTTTTAAATGCCCAATTCGTTCAATTCTCAGGAACCAAGCCATTAATTGCAAGCCATAGAAACAAACTCATGCTTCCGTCTCCGGGGAAACTGCTCTTGAGATCTTGAAATGAAAGGCATTTCTGGAGCGGGTGATGACAAGGCACTGGGACGAACCATTCCATTCTACTTCTCTGTGAGCGCGGACTTCCAAAAAGTATAACCCTAAAGTTGACAAACAAAATATAAAAAAATTGAATCGTTTAAGACCAAAATTTCAATCCAAACAAACCATAACTATAAATGCTCCTATTGAAAAGGTCTGGGCGTTCAATCAAGACCTTTCCCGGATACCTGTGTACCATCCAAGGGTGAACAAGGTTGATTTAATTTCCGGCAAGCAGTTTCGCGAGGTTGGCGTGTCGTATCGATGTCATCTTTCCGACGGCAAAAACACATGCGTTGAAAAAGACATCGAAATCGTCCCCCTGGAAAAAATTGTTACGGTATTTACTGCGGACACCATGGGGTTGACGAAGCTACTCCCCGACTATATCGTGGAATCCACTGTTAAACAAATTGACAATAATTCGACCAGAGTCGAAATATCCCATTTCTATTCAAGTTCAAACTGGAAAGCATGGCTATTGAATTTCATCATAAAAAGTAAAATCGCACGCCAAACAATGGACACCTTAAACGCCATGAAAATGAATATAGAAAATGAATACTAAATTTTCATTCAAGGACGTCGGTAGCATTTCAAAAATAGCGACACTTACTATTTTTCTTGCGCTGATACGTTGCCTCTGCGAACCTTTCCGCTTGCAATATCTTTCAACCACTCCTTTGACTTTCCACGACGTGGAACCATTTTCTATCGGCGCGTTAGTGGCCGCATTAGCATTGTTTGCTATGATCATTCTTTCCTATTTCGGCAAATACCGGCTAATAATCGCTATTTGTCTCATGACTATTGTGATTTTGTTAATCGTCAAAAAAATTTACGCAACACCCTAATTCAAATGAAAGTAGCACTGTTGACTTTAGGAACAAGAGGCGATGTTCAGCCTTATGCCGTTCTGGGAAGGGCGTTAAAGGACCGCGGGCATGATGTCACCTTATCAACGGCGTCGAACTTTGAATCCTTTGTGAAATCCTATGGCCTCGGATTCCGGCCCGTTCAGGCGGACTTCCAGGCATTAGTGGCGTCCCCCGAGGGCAGAGAGATGATGAAGAATCCATTCCGGGCCCGCAAATATTTCAAACAACTGGTTCATCCCATGATTTATGATTGCCTGACCACGTTTTATGGGTTGGCAAAGGAAAGTGATTGTGTCCTTTATCACGTAAAAGCACTTGGAGATTATTATGCGGAGAAATTTCCGGAAAAGATGATGAGGGCCAACGTTGTTCCTGCCGTTCAGCCAACAGCTGAATTCCCAAACCCGGTGTTCAGCGGATTATCGGTGCCGGCATTCTTCAACCGGTTCACCTATACGATGGCCGACGCGGGGCTGCGAATGATGCACAAACCCATCATGCAATTCCGTGAAGCTAACTCCATGGGGAGAAAGATCTCAAAAGATCTGGCAATATCCTCCCTCTATGGCATTAGTACAAATTTCTTAGCCAAACCAAAGGATTATCCCCCCAACAGTTATTTCACGGGCTTTTGGTTTGATGAATCCCCCACCCCGTTGTCCGCAGATCTATTGCAATTCCTGCAAGCGGGAGAACCTCCGCTACTTATCACCTTTGGCAGCATGCCTTTCGATGTTTCGTTTGACATACAAAAAGCTGTCTTAAACTTGTCAAAACGATTTGGTCTCCGAATTCTTATTGTGAAGGGCTGGGGTTTTGAAAATACGGATCAGATTGAGACGCATGATGCTATTAGGGTCATCACCTCCGCACCTTTTGGCGAGTTGCTTCCTTTGGTGAAGGCGGCCATTCACCATGGTGGCATCGGTACAACAGCGGAATGTCTCCGTGCCGGCATTCCGTTTTTACCTTGCCCGGTAATTTATCCTATTGGTGATCAACATTTCTGGAGTCAATTGTCTTATCGCAAGGGCTATGCCGTTCACCCTGTTCCCCTAAAGAAATTAACAGAGACCTTGTTGACAGAAAGTGTGAAAGAACTTTTATATGATGAGCAACTCTATAGCCATGCGCAGGATATGAAGGGCACCTTAAGATCGGAGCATGGCCTTCAGGCCGCGATACAGATAATCGAAAATCATTTTGCTGGAAACAAGGTGATTCAAAAAACACTAGCTAAGTAACCCACGACAGTGCAATTGATGGCAAGAATATCCGTTTCTCGCAAATGGATGCGATGGTATTTTGGACAGACCTTCATCGAAGTAAAAAATGTCGGATATTTTTCACACCTGTTTACGCTGAACAATAAATCACCTACCTTTGCTGAAAGAAAAAAAGACAATTATACAAGACCTTAAGTAGTTTACAGGCTACAGTGCCCGGTATTACGCGAGTATAACCGGGCCTTTTTATTTAAAGCACGCGCCCATGAAAGCGACACACTTATTCGAAGATTTCTTTCACAGTGAAAAAGCAGGAGGCCTAGTGTTGATGGCATGTACGGTCATCTCTTTGATTCTGGCCAACAGCGGTGCTTCCGATGGCTACCTGCATTTCTGGCACCTTGAATTTTCGGGGCATAGCATTTCCCACTGGATCAATGACGGTCTCATGGCAATATTCTTTTTGCTGGTTGGCCTTGAGTTGGAGCGCGAAGTATATATCGGCGAACTGTCCAGCCTCAAAAATGCGTTGCTTCCTGTAGTGGCGGCATTGGGCGGCATGCTCGTCCCCGCCGGGCTTCATTTCTTGTTAAATCGGGGCACAGAAACGCAGGCAGGTGCCGGTATCCCTATGGCTACAGACATTGCCTTTGCCTTAGCGGTTCTTTCTTTATTAGGTAAACGCGTACCAAATTCATTAAAGATATTCCTGACGGCTCTTGCTGTCATCGATGATCTGGGCGCCATTTTGGTTATTGCGATTTTCTATACAGGTTCCGTTGCTTGGGTCAATCTTATCGCTGCGCTCTCGATCTATGGTGCGTTACTGGTCATGAACCGACTTAAAATCCGAAACCTGATCCCATACCTCATTGGAGGTGTGGTCATGTGGTACTTTATGCTTCATTCAGGGATACACGCAACAATAGCGGGAGTGCTGACTGCCTTCGCCATCCCATTCGGAAATGGCGATGAAAAATCGACCTCCTTTATATTGCAGCGTTTTTTACATCGTCCGGTTGCCTTTGGAATCCTGCCCTTGTTTGCATTAGCCAACACCGCGGTGGCACTGCCCGGTGATTGGGTTCATTCGCTAGTGGAGGCTAACAGCCTCGGGATTTTTGCGGGCCTGTTTCTTGGCAAGCCGTTGGGGATTTTCACATTTTCCTTCTGCTCTTCGCTTATCGGCATAGCCAAACTTCCGTCCGACTTAAAGTGGACGCATATATTAGGGACCGGCTTCTTGGGTGGCATAGGCTTTACGATGTCTATCTTCATCACCTTGTTGGCTTTTGGTAAGGATGCCATTATTGACCAATCCAAAATCGTTATCCTTATCTCCTCTTTTTTGGCGGGAATCGTTGGTTTTGTTTTGTTAAATATCTTTCTGAAGTCAGAAAAATCAGCGCAGTAGAATCGCGCACGGCAGTGCGCCAGGAGCCGCTGAAGCCCCGAATCAGTTGGACATAGATCGCTGGATTGCATGACATGAAGCTCGTCAGTGTTTATATGACCGACCATCGCTTTCGAATAACTCCAAACCTCATTTTTAAGACAAATTTAATGCCAGATCAAAGCTAATCTCAGCTTTGACAGCGACCTTGCATAAGGTGTCGAGGGTAAGCAGCCGCAGCATCATTTGGTTGCCAATAGACCGATGATTCGAAGGTAATTCTCGTCGACGATCAGGTCACAAAACATTTCTTAAAAACACGTTCACATGGCAAAAATCATTATCAAGCGATATGCATTCGCTAACAAACAGATTCAAATCATAGACGTGGATTACAAACAGATCTATGCAGAATTAGACGAAGAGATCAGAACCTCGCACGAGCCGGTTGCCGCCTCACATGCTTTTGAATCAAATTTCTTGACCGTGGTCATTGTGCTGGAACCGATTCATCAAAAATCGGACGATCCTTTGGATAAACCCCTTCGATGGATACCGTCAGCCTGATGGGAGCCAACATATAATTCAGCGTTAACGTCGTTGTTTTGCATACGTTTAGATCAACGTCCAACGCCCTCGCTAAGATTCTATCAACTCATTTCGATATCGGTTTAGTATCGAGGATTTCGAGAGAAAACCAAGATAGATGCCATCCTCGATCACGGGAAGATTCCATTGGTGTGTGGCGTCAAATTTGGCAAAGACCTCGTGGAGATTCTCGTCCAGTTCTACTACCGCCTCCGGTTTAGTCATGAGCTCCCTAACGCTAATGACATCATACTTCGAATTGTCAAACATGATCCCGCGCACTTTGTCCATGTGGATCAGGCCTATGAGTTTCTGGCCCTTGTCCACCACAGGAAACAGATTTCGATTGGAGGATGCGATGATCTTGACAAGGTCAGAGAGCCTGGCTTCTTCGGGCACCACTGAAAAATTCCGTTCGATAAGTTCGGAAAGGTCAAGACGACTTAGCAAAAGCTTGTCGCGTGTTTCTACCGTGGAGTGCAACATTTTTGAAAGCTTTTTTGCCTCCATCGACATGGGTTCAAAAAAATGCACGACGGTGAGACTTAGAGAGGAAACGAGCATCAAGGGGATAATCAAGTGATATCCTCCGGTAATTTCAGCGATCAAAAATATAGCCGTCAACGGTGCATAGAACACGCCACTCAAAATACCGGCCATGGCCACCAGGGTAAAATTGCTGACGGGTAGCTGTGTCAAGCCAGACAGGTTCATGAGGCGTGAGAACAAAAATCCGAGATAAGACCCGACCACCAGGGAGGGAGCAAAACTTCCGCCGTTTCCACCGCTGCCAATGGTGACGGCCGCCGCGATCATTTTGAAAATAATCAAAGCGCCTATGAAGACCAGCAACAGTCCTTCCGAGTCAATGAAGCTGCTCAAAAAACTTCCTTCCGTCAGCATTAGCGCGTTTTTGCTCTCCAACACGCGAACACTATCATATCCTTCTCCAAACAAGGGTGGAAAAACGGCAATGATCCCAAAGAGCAAAAGTCCCCCGATGATTGCGCGAACCCACTGATTGCTCACTTTTCCGATGCGCGATTCAATGCCATGAAATACTTTCGCATAACAAAGTGATATCAGCCCACACAAGATACCAAGAACAACATAGTAGGGCACGTTCTTATAGTCGAAGGGCTGCTTCAGTGAGAAGGCCAGTGTTACGCCTTCCGCTAATACGATTTTGGAAAGAAGCGCGCCGCAGGCGGCGGAGATTATCAAGGGTATGAAAGCCGACGCCGTCACTTCGGTGAGCAATACCTCTACTGCGAACAGCACACCGGCAATGGGTGAATTAAAGGCTGCAGCAATACCCGCAGATGCGCCACAGGCCAGAAGAACCGTCCGTTCCCGGTAGGTAAGACGATTTGCGTGGCCATAGTTGGACCCGATGGCGGAGCCTGTGGAGACCATGGGAGACTCCAACCCCAGCGACCCTCCAAAGCCAACGGTAAAGGCGCTGGTGATCAGGTGGCCAAACATATCCCTCGCCGGAAGAATACTTGACTTTTTAACAATGCTATATACAATCTCAGCGCTCCCTTTTTTGAGGGTGTTATTGAGGAAATAGCGGATAAAGAAAACGGTGAGTAAAATCCCTAGCAACGGAAAAATGGCAAACACAAAGAAATCTTCGGTCTTGCGGGAATCAGCTACGATTTCCTCGATATGATGGACCATGTACTTGAGCACAATCGCTGCTGCACCTGAGGTAAGGCCCACCAGGATGCTGGAAAGAATGATAAAATGTCGTTCCGAAAGTTTGTTCCGCAGGTAAAAGATCGGGCGACTCATAAAACTGATCATAAGGCGATATGGGTTATCTAAGCTGCTGCGCGATCTCTGCCTTCTATCGCGGATCCACAGACTCCCGGTTTTGTTTTCGGGATAGACCTTAAAAGTAGTGAATACGGCTCCATGAAGCACACCCTAATGGCTATTTACAGTCGATTTAATGTCGAATTAATCCCGCTTCAAGGCTGAGTGCGTTAAACCAATCATCCTTTCTTATGAACGACACGGGGACCGAACAGGTATACCGGGGCAAACTCCTTGGACAATCTACTAAATCACTCCTTTGAACGATGGTCTGCCGACCGTTCGATCTCTCTATCTAACTTTTTTGATGGTGTATTGGCAACCGTGGATAGGGGCCGAAATAACTCCATCAATCCCCGTGAGTTCGATACCCTGCTCCAGAAGTTTACGGATTGGCCAATTCCAAGGGCGCATTGGACCGTGGAAGAATTCATGCCCGTGATAAAGATCACGTTAGCCACACTGTGAGACACCTCGTGCGACGGGTTGAAAAGCGAACTGGAGATGGCCATCTGAATGTTTTACTATACTGACCTTAACAAAGATCAGCCTGTGGACGATCTGGAGTTCAGCCTTTGGAAAGTCAATCGCTAAGCCGAGCGGCCAGGATTAAAAGGACATTAAATCGACATTAAACTCATGCGTCAGGGGTCTGCCCTGTTCAAATTGGAGCTAATTTTATCGAGACGAAGGCAACCGGCATTATCATAACTTTTTTTCCAATGAAAATCGCACACATTATCCTCGTTAGCTTTTTTAGTATCCTGGTTCTTTTTTCCATTACCACTTTTATCAACTATCAGCAATATGGGCTGGTCAACGACAATGCCGAGCGGCTTGAACGCTCCACAGCGATTGTGCGAAACAGCAACCGGTTCCAGCGAAATTTTCTAAACATGGTCAGCGGCTTGCGTGGTTATCTTCTGACCAATGAAACATCTTTCCTGCAGACCTACGATTCTGCTGTTGTGGAGAACAAAGATATCCTCAGCGAACTTAACACCCTGGTACCCGCGGGTTCCGATCAAAAGATCATTCTTGACGACATCCGGGAACTCCAAAAGTACTGGATCAGTGAATTTGCCACGCCCCTGCTGGAAGCAAAAAAGAACGCAGACCTTTCCGAAAAAGAAAATCAGGCATTTCAGAAACTCTATCGTGAGAAGCTATTGAACAAATTGGAAAAAGACGTCCAGGCGAGCCTTCAGCGGAAATTCTCCGACTTCACCAATTACGAATATGGGTACCGTATCAGCGACCGTGAAAACCTGGCGCACACGGTTCAAAACACAAAAAGTATTTCGTTTTATCTTACGACCATCTCGGTGATCCTGGGAACGGCGATTGCCATCTTTATTGCGCACTACATCTCCACCCGCATTGTTCGTATGGTTAAAATGGCGAATGAAATTGCCGGTGGCAACTATGCGGTCTATATGCCGGAAAAAGGGAACAGCGAGTTAAGCCAGCTGACGCGCGCCCTCAACAACATGGCCAGCATCCTGGGCTCCCAAATCGCTATCCTGAAACGTCAAAAGGAAGAGGTGGATCAGTTCGCCCACATTGTTTCGCACGATCTGAAGGCCCCCTTGCGCGGGATCGACAACGTGGTGACCTGGATTGAGGAGGACCATAGTTTCGATCTGCCACCGAAAGTGAACGAGTACCTGAAAGTGATCAAAGGTCGCATCATCCGGGCCGAAAATTTGCTAAAGGGTATTCTCATGTATGCCCGCGCAGGGCGAGAGACTCCCGACCGCGAAGTGGTAGACGTAAACGACGTGTTAGCCGAAATTCGCGGCGACCTGGGCAGTTACAATGGCATTACCCTGGAGATCCAAAAACCTATGCCCACACTCCTTACACAGCGCGTACCGCTGGTACAAGTCTTCAGCAACCTGATTGTGAATGCATTTAAATACCACGACAAAAAAAACGGCGTGGTCAACGTATCCTGGAGGGAAGAGGGTGAACACTACCATTTTTTTGTATCCGACAATGGGCCGGGCATCCCGGCACTATATCACCAGAAGATATTTGCCATTTTTCAGACCCTTCAAGAGCGTGATACGCTCGAGAGTGTGGGGGTCGGGCTGGCCATCGTGAAAAAAATATTGGATGACAGACAACTTTTTATCAACGTAACCTCCGAGCCGGGCAAAGGCGCTACGTTTTCTTTCACCTGGCCTAAACATGAAGAACATGAAACGAGTAATCCACATCCTGCTCATCGAAGATGACACCCTTGACCAGATGGAAGTTAAACGTACATTGGAGAGACGAAATATTCTGCATCGCCTCACCATTTTGACCAATGGCGAAGAGGCCATTCAAATGATCGAGGCTACAGAAGAAGACATTGAAAAACCTGACATCATCTTGCTGGACCTTAACATGCCAAAACGTAACGGGTTCGAGGTGCTGGCTTGCGTGAGGGGAAATGACCAATGGAAGGACGTTAAAGTGTTTGTTCTCACTACCTCCGATGAAGCCTTGGACAAACACACAGCACAACTCCATGGAATCTCCGGATTCATTACCAAGCCATTAAAACTTGAAAGTCCCTCGTCGCTGGATGCTTTCAATCTCATGATCGACCTGATGAATATCTAACCCGACGTTTTATATCGAAGCTATTGGCAATTCTCTCAGATGATAAGCCTTTTGGATAAATGTGCTGACATGACGATCGTTGTTAAAGCGAAAAACCAACAGCATGGCCAGTGGGTTTTCTGATTTCAGACCGTAACCAGATGCTGGTTAAAACCTTGATACACAAAGATAGCCGTTTGGCCGGGAGCGACCGTCTTTGGGGCATTAAAAGGACATTAACGTGGCCTTGGGGCTTCTTCGGGTAAAAATCTTGTTAGCTTGTGGACCGTAAGACTTCATTTGATAAATTGAGCTATGAAAGTATTAGTCATTGAAGACGAGACGCAGGTTTCTGCTTTCATAAAGCAAGGACTAGAGGAACAATCCTTCGAGGTGGACGTTGCTTTTGACGGAAACATCGGCGAGCGCCTCGCCCTGAGCCGCGACTATGACGTGGTGTTACTCGACATTGTCATTCCTGGGATCAATGGATTTGACTTATGTAAGATCATAAAAAAGAAAAAACCGAACCTTCCGATCCTCATGCTCACCACGCTGGGGACGACAACCGACAAGGTGACGGGTTTTGAAGCGGGCGCCGACGACTACCTGCTCAAGCCATTCGAGTTTGAGGAACTCACGGCCCGCCTGCGCGCCCTGGCGCGAAGGCCCACCATGACGGGTACCAACCATGCGAATATTCTTCGATTTGATGACTTGAAGTTAGACCTCGAAAAAAAAGTGGCAGTGCGAGGCGAAAAAACCATCAAGCTTTCCGCCAAAGAATTCACCTTGCTGGAGTTCTTTATTCGCCACCCCGGCAGAGTCATTTCGCGCGCCGAACTCGCCGAAAAAATATGGAACATTCGCTTCGACACGGGTACCAATGTGGTGGAAGTGTACATCAATATGCTGCGAAACAAGATTGACCGGGATTTCGCACCGAAGCTGTTGCACACCCGGATAGGTTTGGGATACGTCTTAAGCAACGAAGCATGAACATCCGCACCCGCCTGACATTGATCTTCTTCAGCCTGGTTGTCGTGATGTTGTCCGTTATTTGTCTTTCTATCTATTTCTTTTCAGAGAACTATCGCAAAGAGGATTTCTACAGACGCCTAAAAAACCGGGCAACCAATACCGCCAAAGTGCTCACGGAAGTGAAAGAAGTAAACGCCGACTTGCTCAAACGTATGGAGCGAAATAATCCTGCCAGCCTGCCCAATCAATACATCGCCATCTATAACTACCGGAACGAGGAGTTATACAGCTCCGATGGCACTGCCGTTGTCAAGGTAGACACCACGCTTCTCAACCGGATTCGTCTGCAAAATGAAATAAGTTTTAAAGAGGGAAAGGTTGAGGCGCTCGGATTTCTGTTCGCAGATCGCTATGACCGCTTTACCGTCGTGGCGGCAGCCATCGATGTGTACGGCCTGGATGCACTGGCGAATCTACGCAACGTCCTGCTGTTGACCTTCTCGTTAAGCTTGCTTTTGGTTTCCGTACTGGGCTGGATATATGCCGGGCGGGTTCTTCGTCCCATTTCCAAGATCGTATCGCAGGTCAGTGAGATCACCGAGGTCAACATGAACCGCAGGCTGGATGAAGGAAACCAAAAAGACGAATTGAGCAAACTATCAAAAACCTTTAACAGCATGCTGGAAAGGCTGCAGGCGGCATTCTTGTCACAGAAAAATTTTATTGCCAATGCCTCTCATGAGATCAAGACACCGATCACCATCATGACTTCCGAGATCGATGTGTCGCTTCTGCAACCGCGAAACCCCGACTACTATGTAAAGGTTTTGCGATCGGTGCTTGGTGGCTTGCGGGACCTCAATGATCTCACCACGCAGTTGCTATTGCTCGCCCAAACCAGCGCCTTTGAGCCAAAGACAAACTTCACCTCGTTTCGCATCGACGACGCCCTTTGGGAAATGAAAGAAGAACTTCAGAAGGCTTTTCCCAAATACAACGTTGATATCGACTTCGATTTGAAGATAGAGCCTGATTCGCTCTTGATCGCCGGTGACGAACATTTAATCAAAGTGGCCATCCTCAACCTGATGGACAATGGTTGCAAGTATTCTGACGACAATCGAACCGTAATCCAATTGGAAGTAGGAAACACCGACTACATCACCCTGCGGTTTGGCAACTTGGGGAAAGGTATTGAGGCCGATGAGCTCGGAAAAATATTTGACCCCTTCTTTCGCGGCAAGGGCAATCTGTCCATTAAGGGTTCCGGTATTGGGCTTTCCCTCGTAAGGCGCATCGTCAGTCTCCACCAGGGCACAATTACCGTCAGGTCGGTCCCGGGGGAAGTCACGGAATTCACCGTACGTTTTCCGGTCCGCAAAGTCTAGCGTGTTTTAATATCGATTTAATTTCGATTTAATTATTGCTCATTTCCAACGCGGGCCAAATATCGTTTCTTGTAGGAAAGGAATGGACTTCTATGGACAGTCTCAAGACGGCTAAAATCATAACGGTGGCTACGGCGATTCTTTTTGCCATCGCCTTTTCCTGGCTGTGGTCGACACAGGTTTCCAATGAGGCTATGCGCCGGGAATTAGACCAGCAAAAACTTCGCAGCGAGGCTTTGCTTGCCGAAAAATTATTGGGCGAAAAATCAGCCGTACAGCAAGAACAGTTGCTCGCGCACGCAAGAGATACCGTGGCATTGCTCACCGACCAGAATACATTGATGCGCCGGCGGCTAAGTGAGCAAAGCCAAAATTATCAGGTGCTGTCGGCACGTTGCGACCTGGCCCTTCGCAACCTAGGAAAAGCAAGGACCCAGCAGAAAATTGCTGAAGCGAATTTGGCACAGGAACAAAATTTTCTTGAAAAAATCCGGGAAGAAAATATCCGGCTATTCGACAGCCTTCGATACTACCAAAAAAGAGGAAGATGGAAAGGCTATATTTTTTTCTAAAACAATCTCTATGATCCAGATCGCAAAATCCTGTCTCCTTATAAACGATGACCCGATAGATCAAGCGATCTTCGTTGAGGCGTTGCTCGATGTGGCGCCGGAAACGCTTTTCATGCTGGCTCGAAATAGCGTGGAAGCATTAGAAATTCTTCAGGAGGACAATCTTTCGCCGGATTGTGTTTTTGTCGAGCTGAGCGTACCGGGCATCGACGCCTTGCAATTCCTGAAGGCGATGAGAAAGACCGATTTGTTACGGGAAGTTCCCGTCATTGTCCATTCCTCGGTTCCCGCTCACCACAGGGTGATTGAACTTCAGGAAATGGGCGCCCTGGCCATCTATTTCAGGCCCTATAACTACCAGGGTGTTTGTAACGTCCTTAATCTTTATTTCAAACAGGACTATAAAAACAACCTAAACTAAAACCGTTTCATGCTACAGTTGCTGCTTTAATGAAAAAAGGCCCGGATAGTGTTCTCCGGGTCTTTTCGTTCTCGGAAAAACTTGACTGCCCTCGAAATAGACACTGAATTTTTGCAACTCATCGGAAGGCTTCATGCCGGGGCTGGCTCTATCGCTGAGCAAAAATGGACTTCCAATCAAATTCAACTTCATTGCATCACCTGGAAACAAGCTCCTCATAAAATAGCCGAATCAGGCGGCGTTCGAATGATCATCCAAAAAATGAATATCTTGGTAAACGAAAACTCCTAGTCTGATCAAAAAATACACAGTGATCAAATAAGCCATGGAAAAAAGACTTATGCTTATCGGCCTGATGGGCTTTACGCTTACGGTCTTCGTCTACCGGACGTGGATGAAAACGAAATGGCATAAAAAAAGGCATTTCACCACCTTTTACACCGCTGAACTGGAAGGCGAGATCTCACAGGTAAAATCGGGTTTCCAGGGAGTTCATTTCAAGTTAAACAATGACTCGACGGAGTATATTTTTCACCCCGAGCCAAGCCCGACGAATGGTCATACCAATTTTGCGAGCATTGCCCAAGTTGGAGATTCCGTAAAAAAACCATCCTATGCAGACACGCTAAGTTTTATCAAGAAAAAAAAAGTATACCGCTATCATTTCAGAAAGTTCCATTGAGCGATAAACCGCTGGATGTCAGTGCTGGCAGGATGAGGTCAGCCAAAAAAGATGCTATGCCTTGTCTTTTTGATTACGTTTTCATGCGCGCGCCGGCCACCACCCCAAGTTATTCTCTATCGCCAGCAACCTACGCTAATGCCTACAGAATATGGCGCTCGCTAAGGCACGCTCCATACAAGTTAAAAGCGCCATTAAACTCACATTAAATCGGCTATAAATCGATATTAAGCCCATTTCCGTGCGCTGTAATGCCGTAATTTTGATTTACCAGCAACGTGAGAGCAAAAAAAACAACGGTACAGATCGATGCATCACGGCGCCTTCCTATGGACAAACTTATCACCGGATTTCACTTGAAATATGCCAAAAATTATAGAAATGCTTACTGTCTATCTTTGGCTGGTTACTTTCATCGTCGGTTTTATTCGCATGAATGGAAGTATCCTCCGAAAGTTCATTTTTGGACTCGTTTGTATGCTCACCCTTGTGGGCATTTTCTCCATTCCGATAATCATGCTTTGTATCTTTGATCTGGCGCACGACCAATCCTTCTCTGCGGCAATGCTGGCGTTTGGCTTGACCTCTTTTATTACCTCCCCCACCATGCTCTTCCTTTGGAATAGATTTGAAAAAAGCATCAAATGACCAATCGTTTAGCACAATTTCAGAATGTCACTGAACTTCCTTCAAATGCCCTACAACAGTAAATTAATTCCGCTCTAGTCTTTCAGCCTTTTTTTACTGGAATTTGCCTTGGGATTATACTCCAAGCACAGGCCTACCCAATATTCAAGGTCCTTGTCTGCATCGATGCCCTTTGGAGAAATAAATACGAATCCTTTCATTGGCCGGCCCGTGAAATCCATTTCGCGGCTATATTTTTTCTTCAAAACCACTTCGTAGATCGCTGGATCAATTCGTGCCATGAGTTCGTTCTGCACTACGCCAACACACATTTTCTCATTGACCATAAAGCAAAGGCCACCCATCATTTTCTTATCTTCAAAGCGAACTTTCTTCTCTTTGAATATTTGGCGAATGCGGTCGGCAAGGTGTTCGTCGTAAGCCATTGACTAATAATCTACGGTAGCGAATCTAGCTATAGAATGTGTAAAAAGAAAAAAGCTCATCATTGAGTGGTTGAATGCATAGAAAAAAATGAGAGAAATTTCTCGGGCCTTCGGGAAATGGAGAGACTTGATCAATAGATGACATTTTTTTTGACGGCTTCATAAAAGCCGGGATATCATTCTTACAAATTCTTCTGAGTAGGTCTGGATAGAGATGGAAAACCAAAATTTCAAATCTCTCGGAATAGCCTGATCATGCAAGTGAATTTACGCCTGGCAATTCAACGATAAGGTCGTCGCAACGACAAAAAGGGCCGACCCCCGATCCTGTTCTCTCTTTTCAGGTTCATCCCCTTTATAACGGGTCTGAAAAAAAGGAAGTCACCCCACCTGTTACCACAGGAGAGGCGACCTCCGCGTATGAAATTTCGTGATATAAATTAATTGCTACTGACCAACGGACAATTTACCATGGCAATCCCATCGCCCGCAGAGGTGGCCGCCTGCGCGGTGGCAAGATTATTAACCGCATCGAAGTCTGCGTTATCATATGCACTTACAATCCACAAAGGAGAATAACCGGCATTAGACGGGAGAGTGGACACTACATTATGCGTCTGTGTGGACCCCGGCTCCGTTTTAAAGCCCGACGCAGGGCCGCTTTGGTCGTTACCAGGGGTTAGGTTGGTCTTGAAGCTTACATAGATCGGGGACAAGGGCACCTTTCCCGCGGAGGTCATCAATTCTTTCTCACCGAAGGTAAAATAAGATACGACCTTGCCTTTGTACCACCCTTTGATCAACCCAGCCGGTTCCCCCGTAAAACGCTTTGTGGCCGTGGATCCTTCCGGCACTACAGGACAATTTACCAACGATGTGGTCGGCTCAAGCGGATATCCCGCCGCAACAATTTCATCGTAACTAGCCACCTGGTTGGCCTGGTAACTCGCAGGAACCGTGACCTTTATTACTTGCCAAAAATCATTATACCCTGCTTCTCCGGGCAGCACATTAATAATGTTCATTTGATCGCTTACAGGATTCGATTCACCCTGCTTGAAAAGCACCCAGATCGGCGCTGGGGTAGTTGACTGAACATCGAAATTGTAATACTCAACAAGTTGTCCGCCCGGTCCGAAGCCTTTGGTGATGAAAGGCCCCTGGTCGAAATTAACAGGGGCATTGGCCGCCGGCAGGCCATTCGTGGCTGTGCGCACTTGAAGGTGCCCGGCGGTTGCGCTGAATCGGTCCACGGATACTTTTTCGGCCGTATTCGGATCGTGCGTGGCGGTCATTTTATCATCATCGCTGCACGCTGCCAGGTAGATAATGGCGGTGGTGGTAAGTAAAAAGAGTTTTAGTTTTTTCATTTGACATTGCATTTTTTATGATGCAAAATCACCTTCAAGTGTCACGGAAAGATCACGGAAGAATAACATTTTCTCTGCCTTTTAATTAACGGCCACCGGAAGATCGAATGAAAAAGTGGTATTGCCGTATTGCTCGCTTTGCACCCGGATATCGGTTTTATGAATTTCCAGGATATTTTTTACGATCGCCAGGCCTAAACCGGTACCCCGGTTAGTTCTATTGTTCTCAACTTTGTAGTAGCGGTCAAAAATTTTCGGCATATCCTGCGGCAGAATTCCCCGTCCCGTATTGGAAACGCTAACGCGGATCTTGCGCTCCTCCTTCTCCATCCGTATCCTGACTTGCCCATTTTCCGGAGTATAATTCAAAGCATTGTCCATCAGATTTTGAAGCACACGCTCAATCATCGCCACGTCGGCCCGAACCATCGGCGAGCGCGAAGCAAAATCAGTTTGCAGGTCAATGTTCTTTTCCTGTGCGAGCAATTTGTACTTACAATCCAGATCCTGGAGTAAATCGGAGATAAAGAAAACTTCCAGTTTGGGTTTCACCTGTCGCGATTCCAGTTTGGACAATTCAAACAGATCGCTCATCAAGCGTTTAAGGCGCTCCGTGCTTTTTAAAATAATTCTCAGATACTCTTCTTGCTTTTTACTATCAAGGGTATCGTGCTTGATAATTAAGGTCTCGATATACCCATGAATGATGGAGATCGGAGTTCGGATATCGTGCGAAACATTCGCGATAAGATCGCGTCGCAGCTTGTCAACCTCTTTGAGCTCATCCATGTTGCGCAAAATTGTGTCGGCCATCATATTGATGGTCAATGCTAATTGAGCCAATTCACCCTTGGAGCGAATGGGAATCCTGGGGCTGAGGTCGCCTTCTCCGAATCTTTTGACGGTCTCCACAATACCTCTCAAGGATCGCATCAGTAACCAAAGGATAACCAGCGCTATTAAGGATGCGGCCGTTAATGTGATCACAAAAGACTGGACACCGATTTTCAGCAAATAGCTTTCTTGAAGTGCGACGCTGGTGTTTTCATATTCTTCGCTGGCCAGGATGAGGTAAACATATCCCAGCAATTGTCCGTGCTCATACACAGCCGTAGCTGAAAATATCTTGGACCTACCGGGGTTTCTTGGATCGTCTCCATAAATCAACGATTTGCCCTTGCTGCTTAGAAATTTCTTTATAGGCTCCACCGCCACGTACTCAAGCTTGACTTTCTTATGCAACACCACAAAGGAGAGAATTTTTCCCTGAGGGTCGAGTAAGTAAACCTCCAACCCCGGATTCACAGCCATCATGGAGTGCATGATTTTTCCCAGCGACTCTTCATTCACTTTTCCCTCCACAAAGGGTGAAACCTCCTGCAACAATTGGTCAGCTACATTCGCATTTAGCTTTTGCGTAGTCTCATCCGAATAGCGCTTCGCTGTCATTATGGTAATAAACGTGTATGCAACGCCTAACATAACAAGGATCAGGAAGAAGAAACCTGAAATTTTCCAGTATAGACTCTCCCTGATGTTTTCCAATTTCTTTTGAATCTTGTTCATCATTTATCGGGTGGAGATTTCTTCTCTCATAATTTCATCGTTAAACCTGTAGCCCACTCCCCAAGTCGTAAGAATGTACTTCGGTTTGGAAAAGTCGGGCTCAATCTTCGAACGCAGCCGGTTAATATGAGAATTGACGGTGTGTTCATATCCTGCGAATTCATAACCCCAGATCAGGTTCAGGAGATCCTCACGGCTGTAACTCTTACCGGGATGATTGGCCATAAGCACCAAAAGGCTATACTCCTTTGGCGTAAGCTCTACCCTGCTCCCCTTCACGAGCACTTTATGCTTTTCCCGATCGATCGTTAAGTCTTCCAACTGAACGATGTTTGCCGGCGGCAAATCGGCCGATGCTCCATTGAAACCGGCTCGACGAAAAATGGCCTTTACACGGGCAATGAATTCACGTATGCTGAATGGTTTTGTGAGGTAATCATCGGCGCCGGTCTCCAGCCCCAGTACCTTATCGATCTCTTCCGATTTAGCAGTAAGCATTAAGATTGGGCTGGATATTTCCTGGGCCCTCAGCTTCCGGCAAACCTCCAACCCATCCATCTCCGGAAGCATGATATCCAAAACAATAAGGTCAAATGGATGACGTAGGGCCGTTTGAAGTCCTGTTTCGCCATCGGCTACCCGGTTTACATCACATCCTAAATCACGGAGGTGAATGGATACCAATTCCGCTATATCATCATCATCCTCAATAACTAAAACACGCCACATAGGATACTTTCTGGACAAACTAGTCAAGAAAGTGTCACAAAATTGTCACGGCCCTTACAAATCGCTAAATATGTACAAGAAAAATTCGGTGCCGTTAGGCGTCGCTTATCGCGCTATCGCCTTAACCTGAATTTCTTTGGAGCCGACGACGGACGAAGGAAACAATGAGAGCTGAGGCCAATAATCGTCACTTTGTATTCGATTGCGGCGATATATTCCAGGTGATCCTCACCACGCTACAAGATTAAACGGATATTACCTTTGCTGTAAACAGGTTATTGAGGGTGCGATAGATCTTCTAAAAAATCTTGTATCAAATTCGACTTTTATCACAGCTCTTGAAACCAGATTCGTCTCGCTGTAGTCTCAGGTAATAAACATAAAACAAAACCTATGGATCAGGCCTACTTCATCATAATAGCAGTTTTTCTGAGTATTTTCGGAACTGTGTACACTTACTTGAGCTATCGGAATAAAGAACGACTAGCACTTATTGATTCAGGGCTAAGTCCTGACACTTTTAAACAAATGGCACAAGGGAAAAGAAGACTTTTATTGGTGTTTGGACTTGTCTTTATTGGATTCTCTTTGGGTGTTGTAGTCGGCTTCTTTTTTGAGAAATACCTCTTGATTAACTACAATCCGCTTGGTTACAGAAATTATCCTCAAGCTTACTTAACAATGGTTCCTTTATGCATCGGAATATCCTTGATTATTTCATTCTATATTAATCGGAGAAACGATAAGTAATCTTACACTTAAGCTACTCCGATTGAGAACGAATGGCCGAATCAACGTCGACTGAGCAAATAATAATAGAAAGAGCCATTGGGGGCGATCCAGAGGCATACAGACTCTTGCTTAACAAGTACAAAACTTACGCTTTCTCTATTGCGGTAAAAATTGTGAAGAATAAAGAAGATGCAGAAGAGGTAGTTCAAGATTCATTTGTAAAGGCTTTTAAGGCATTAAGGAATTTTAATGGATCTGGCAAATTCTCAACTTGGTTGTACAAAATAGTTTATAATACGGCCCTTACCAGAATTCGAAATAAGAAAATAATTATGGATACTCTGGAAGAATTTCCCGCTTCAAATTTTGATTTCGCCATCCCTGACAATTATACCGGATCTTTTGAAAAACTCGTGCAAGCCGACCAAGCAGCCCTTTTAAGAAAAGCGCTCGTCGTTTTAACGGAATCAGAAAACCTTGTAATTGGGCTTTACTACTCATGTGAGAACACAATAGCAGAAATAGAAGGCATAACGGGATGGAATCCTTCAACAATCAAAATAAGGTTGTTCCGGGCAAGGCAGAAACTCTATACAGAACTATCAAAATTACTTAATGATGAGATGAACGAATTGTTATGATAAAAATCAATTTTAATAATCAACTTGAGGATGAGGATGGGCAACTGATCCATCTGTTGAAAGAGCAAATCCTGGAGTCCCCATCGGATCAATTAGTGGAAAACACCATGGCAAAATTTGCGGCTCTGCAAGCGGAAAAGAAGTTTGCACACAAGCCGCTTAGAATCCCTCTCTATATAATGATAGCAGTTGTGTTTCTACTGTTGCTGCCTTTCTTTGTCCCAACGGTCTCAAATGGTTCAAATCCGAATCCATTATCTGAATTACTAGGTTACCCAATAAGCTCCATTCTAAAATATGCAGTATTGTGCTGGCTCGCGGTAGTGGCACTTTGGATTTCCAAACTAATATTTCCCATTCAACTGAAATTCAATTTAAATCCATTCAAGCCATGAGATTAATTGGTATACTCACCTGTCTAATATTTATGAACAGCGTGAGCCTAAAAAATAAAGTTTCAGGTATGATCCGACATGATGTTGATATTGAACGTTATCGCGAGCTTGGCAGGAACCCGGAATTTAGCTGTGTTGGGCGCTACTCGTCGACCGCTACCAGTGACGACTATGCAGCAGGTGTTCTCATAGCTGAAAAGTGGGTTCTGACAGCCTCTCATTTTATCGGAGACTCTTCGGTTTGGATGTTTGGTGATAAATACTACAAAAGCAAAAGAACTATAAAACATCCCAAGCTTGAACCAGGCGCAACGGAGAGACAATGGACCGGATGGGATTTAGTATTAATCGAATTAACAGCACCCGTAACCAATGTGAAACCCGCAAGCAGGTATTATGGCACCGCGGAAGTAGGCTCAATAGTTATTAAGATTGGCTATGGATACATCGGAGATGGACTTCATGGAATGAAATCACCGAGAGAGTCAGAACGATTGGGCGGACAAAATACAATTGATGCCGCAGGAGGAACGTTTGAATCCAGATCCTTTTCCTCAGATGTTTTAATTTTTGATTTTGATAGTCCCATCTCTAATTCATCTAACAAATTTGGTTCGGCAGACCCGCTTGACCTTGAAGTTGGAGGCTCAAAAGGAGACAGCGGAGGCGGAGTTTTTGCTAATTACAATAGTGAGTGGAAGCTTGTAGGAATTGTTTCAGGGGCATTGAATCGAGAAATAAAATACGGTTCAGTCGCGGCCCTCGCAAGAGTATCATCTGCTAACGAATGGATAGACGCGGTGACAAATACATCTCCTCGAAAACCGGATTAACTCTTGTTGGCAATGGAGGTAATTGTGCCTCTCAGAAAATTAAAGATGTCTTTGGAGGCACAGGTCATAATCCCCTACCCGCATGAGGTCCGGACGTTCTGCCTTGGATTCACAAAGGAATCCATTTCCATGACTTTTTCAATTTTAACGGGTTTCTGTATCATCACAAACAAGCTGTCATTCAGACGTGTTTGGAAAACTCAGAATTTATTGAGGAATATCAGCAGGTAAAAATAAAAATGTCAATCCACAACGATGAAATAGCGTTCTATTCTGATAGCCATCGTCTTTGGGGTAATTTTTGACGACCTAATCTCCAATGCCATCCGGTATCGTGACATTTCTAAAAAACAATCGAGATTAGTCATTGAAGCCGAAATAACCGAAAACACAGTGCATATTCTCTTTCAAGATAATGGTATCGGTATTTCAGAAGATTGGTCTAATGACCACAATAGTTTCAACCCTTCTTCTGCGTTATTGGCCATCAAGCATGTCATATCTTTGTTATCGCTCACTAATGCTGAGGTGAGCAATTCCAGATCATCGGGATCGTCGTCAATTGCTAATACTAGATTGCCAGGTCGCATACATTGTTAGATTGACCCGATCGGAAGGTCATAAACAGGACCAAACTTTTGGGCATTGATTGTAGGGCAGGATAGCTTCATTTAAAAGGTGGTGGGATCGTCTATTTGCGCTCACAAATGGATACTTAATAAATGAAGTGTGGAGAAAAATCCACACTTAAAATAAGGCTGTTGGGCGGTATTTCTTTCGCAATTGACCCTTCCGGCACCTGGTTTTCAATGTTTCAGAATAGATAAGGGATTAAGAAGGTAGCCCTGAAGAAGACTGTGCCGAGAGCAGAAGTTTGTATAAAATTGCCCTTTTCCCGAGGTTTTACCCACTATTTTACTCGCTGTAGCCTAGCAATTGAGAAACCTTTTCTTTAGCTTCACTTTCCCTTTTTCATGCGATGAACCAATTGACAATCATGGTGGTTGATGACGATCCTGACGACATCGATCTGTTCAAAGATGCTTTGTCCGAGGTGGACGATAGCTGCCGGCTAGTCGTAGCAAATGACGGGGAGGAGGCGTTGCGGCAGTTGAGAGAAAGCAGCGTCGATCCTGACATAATTTTCCTGGATTACAACATGCCTGTCATGAATGGGATCCGTTGTCTTACTTCATTAAAACAAGACCCCCTCCTTCGGAATATCCCTGTAGTGATGCATTCAACGACTCTTCCCGAAGAGGATATAACATTGTGTAAAGATCTTGGCGCGAAAATTCTTATGAAACAAGTTGTCTTTACCAATATGATCCACGAGCTAAATAATATCCTGTCAGAGGTAAGAAGTTGGGAAGAGCGCATCATAAGTTGAAAACTCATTCCAAAAAGACCATGCCCCCCAGTTAGCAGCGGGTCATTTAACATAACACCACTTATATAAACAACGCCATCATTCAAAGGTCAACGGTTCCCCTAAAAATGCTCATCCCTTTCCTGAAACTGATTTGTCATTCGCAGAGTGATTCGATCGGCTTTCTTTTTCTTTACCGGCATTGTAGAAGATATCCATCAAGCCTTGGACATCGCTAGTCTTTTATCAATAGGAATATTAGCCAGCAGCTTTTTGCAAGGATTTCTTTCTCTTCAAAATTGATACAGCTTATTTGTATTCACCGCTATAAGTTGTTCGTAACGGTGCAAATATCCCGCATGATCGCCGAAGAAGAGCGTAGAGTCTTTTATAAAAAGTCCACGTCAATGAAATTCCCAGAGACTGTAGACAGCCGTAACAGGGCCTGCACATCGGCAACATCGCGCGGCAGGCTAATACCTTTCTTGTGTGTATCAGGCGCCCCTGGTTGGAAACACCGTTAAGAATCCCCTTTCAAACTCAATTGAATCACCAACTTACCTTTGCGGCAATCTTCGTACGCACCTTTTAGTATCACTTTTAAACCATGAGCCACTTTCGATCCCTTATGGGCATGAGTCAAAGAGTAGCCGATACATCCAACTTCCTATCTACCACGTTAACGCTCGAAAACCAGGGTACTACCTTGCCAGAAAGACAGATAGATCAACCCCTTTTGCTTCACAATCTTTTTATTTATCTTAGTAAAGATTCCTTGTCCCACCCGATCCGAGCTGATCACCTAGCCCACCTGGAATCTTCCTGGAAAACACATAGACTTGCTCCAACATCTTGCAACTTTAATTAAAACCATCACCAACACAAAGTATCTATAATGAGCCTGACTCTTCCGGAAATATCAAAAGCCATTTTTGAAAAAAATGGCAATGAAATATGGCAATATTTTGATCGTGAAATAAGTCTTGATAACATCCAAATCATAAGTACAAATCCATTTGTAATTGAAGCCGATAGGATTAATTATTTACTGGTGAGTGACAAGGCAGACCAAAACATCCAAGGACATGAAAGAGCATTGTTGATATCGAAAAAACCAACAAGGGCGGATCTAAATACCGAAAAAATAAAAGTTAAGCGATGGCTTAAGCACCCACTATTTCAGACCAAAACGCCTGATGAAGTCATCACTACCTGGGCGGACAAATTCAAATTTGTAAAAGAAAATGAACAAGCAGGTGTCAAGGGATTAAGGCCGCCACAGGTCGGCGCCTTGTATTCCATTTTAGCACACGTCCAAAACCCGGAGGAGAATGCAATTGTCGTTATGCCAACTGGGACAGGTAAAACTGAAACAATGTTAGCTACTCTAATTGCAAATTGCTGCACAAGATTATTAGTTTCTGTTCCCTCCGACTCGTTACGAACACAAATTTCTGACAAATTCATAACACTCGGCTTTTTAAAGGAATTCGGAATAGCAGATTCCTCCTGTTTAAACCCTATTGTTGGAATAATAAATCATGGTTTTTCAAATGCTGATGAACTTCAAGATTTTGTTTCTCGGTGCAACGTAGTTGTATCTACAATGAGTTTACTTACAGGCCTTTCAGCCGCTCAAAAATTGATATTAAGTAACTCTTTCTCACATTTTTTTATCGATGAGGCTCACCATTCAGAAGCAGACACATGGAAAGAATTGATTAATAAATTTAGCAAAGAAAAGGTTTTTCTCTTCACAGCGACTCCGTTCAGAAATGATGGCAAAAGCTTACAGGGGAAAGTAATCTTCAATTTTTCGTTACGAAAAGCTCAAGAGCAGCGGTACTATAAGACAATTAACTATCTACCAATCAGAGAATACAATCGAAAACTAGCGGATGAAAAGATTGCCGAAAAAGCTGTACAACAGTTGAAAGAGGACATTGGGGCTGGCTACAATCACATCTTGATGGCGAGGTGTATGAGCAAGCCAAGGGCAAAAGAGGTATTTGAATACTATCAGAAATTCCCCGAGCACAATCCAATTCTGGTTTATACTGGTGTCGCGGGACTTGGTGACAAAATCGAAGCAATTAAGCGAGGCGAACATTCAATAGTGGTTTGTGTAAACATGCTGGGTGAAGGGTTCGATTTGCCAAATTTAAAAATTGCTGCAATCCACGATGAGCGACAAAGTCTTCCAGTCACATTGCAGTTTATTGGGAGATTTACGAGAACGTCTTATGACGAGTTAGGCAACGCGAGTTTTATAACAAATACTGCATACCCACCAATTCATGAAGAGTTAGATCAGTTGTATGCAAGAAATGCGGATTGGAATTTATTACTACCTCGGTTGAGCGCAAATGCAACGCAAAAGGAAATTAATATTAAAGAATTTCTGGAGGGATTTTCAAATTTAAGCGATTCTGTTATCCCATTTACTCAAATAAATCCAGCACTTAGTACAATTATATACAAGACAAATATCAATGAATGGAGACCGGCCAAACAATATTGGGAAACACTCTTTTTGAGTTATGAACACGTCTTCAGCGATACAAATCATCACGATACACTCGTCATTATACTAGGAAAAATAGAACGAGTTGAATGGGGTGATTTCGAAAGTGTTCGAAACTTGAAATGGGACATCATAATAATTCACTGGGATGTACGTCCTAATGTCAATAGAATATTTTTCAATACATCCTTAAAGCAATATCCCGGAAAAGAATTGCTAGAGAACATTTTTGGTGAAGGTAACATAAGTCTTGTCACTGGGATGAGCGTATTTAGGATATTTAATAATGTTAATCGGCTTTCTCTGTTCAACGTTGGGACAAGGAGGGGAATCGGTCAGGATATAACCTTTCAATCTTATTTCGGCAAAGGTGTTCAAGATGGAATTAAACTATTAGAGCAGGGGACGTTGATAAAGAACAACATATTCGGGGTAGGCTACAAGGAAGGCGAAAGGACTTCTTTAGGTTGTTCTGTTAAAGGGAAAATATGGTCCTATCAGAGGGGAAATTTGGATGAGTTAACCAAATGGTGCAAAGCAATCGGTGAAATAGTGGAGGATGAGACAATAGACCCTAATGTCGTACTACAACATACCCTAGCAATCGAAAAATTAGGTCATCGGCCACCTAATGTGATGCCCATTTTAATTGATTGGAATCCCGAAATGTATGAAAACATTGAGGGTCGGTACCAACTGAATATCAATGGAATTTTGTCCGACATCTCGCATACAGAGCTCAATTTAATTGCTCCTAGCATTGACCAACCTTTGCAATTTTCTGTCGACACAGATCAATTCTCTGTCAGTTTTCAAATTAATTTAGGAATTAACCTGGAAACGAGTGAAACCTTCTATCGTGTAGTTCAACTTACAAATGAAATTTGTTCAATTCAATATGGAACCAAAAATGAAAGCTTAGTACAGTTTTTTCAAGCTAGTGTACCAACTATCTGGTTTGCCGATGGCTCACAGCTATTTGGAAACTTATACGTAAAACTAAAGAACCGACCTGATGTTATCCCACAAGAAAGTATTATATCAGACACCTGGACAGGCGTCAATATTGAAAAGGAATCGCAGGATGTTGCACCTTTTATTCAAGATTCCATACAATATTATTTCATCGACAAAATAAGAAATGACTTTCAGATAATCTATGACGATGACGGGAAAGGAGAAATAGCCGACATCATTGGTATTAACGACACAGGCAATGTTATCGACATTCATCTGTACCATCTCAAATATGCTCTAAATGCTCAGGTGGGCAATAATATTAATAACTTTTACCATGTTTGTGGACAAGCCCAGAAGGCCTTGAAGTGGAAGCATAAAGATGGTAGAGAGATATTTACACATTTATTTAAACGAAAAACGAAGTCTTTGGGAGGCAATTCTTGCAGCAGAATTATCAAGGGTACTGAAGATGATTTAGAGAATCTATTGGAACAGGCCAAGTGGACGAAAGCGATTCGTTTTCATATGTATATTGTCCAACCCGCATTGAGTAAGGCTAACGCGTCTAATGACATCTTGTTACTGTTAGGCAATGTTCAGCATTGCCTCGCAACTGTTGGCAACATCGATCTAAAAATCTATACTAGCCCGTAACGGGAGGATACCCTGCTTCGAATCTTTTGTAGATATCAAAAAACTATTTTTGATATACCGAGATAAGAAAGTTCGGCAAACCGATGAAGGGTATGCCCAGTGTTGTGCGTTAAGTCGTGTCGACCAAAATATTTCGTACAGCCGTCATCGATGCTGTTGAAGGATCTCATCGAACACGCCTCGAATATCTGGGCGCCAAATACATTGTTAAAGAACTGAAGACTGGATCAATCATTAAAAGGTCTTGCGTCGTCTGCGTTTAAAATAAATCCTGTATGTGAGAAAATTTCCCAGAAGGCTCCGGTGGACAGTCAGGTATCGGTTACTTATTGCTCAGAGCCCAACGTATCATTGCCTTCGTTCAGAAAGAAGGAAGAGATTTAGATAAGAAGGACAAAATCAACAAGTTAAGACTCGAAATTTATTCCCTTTGAACGTTTCATCACCTACCAAGTTCATTTTTGGCTTGTGGGGAATTAGAAACCGCGCTCACATGCCAAGATTATCAACCCTACAATCGCGGGGTTGACGTCATCAAGATCATCATCGGTAAACGCCTCTACTACTTTGTTAACTAACTGTTTTTTACTAATGGTTTCACCCATAAATGTACCTAGGTTAGAATTCCTTGGAATCGAATCGAGAAATACCTTAATGGCCGCTTGGTAGGTCTCCATCGATAATTTAGTATTGAATAGTTTGTTTATGATTTTCACCGGATAATAATATTCGATCGCGTCCCTTTCAATAACAAGGAACCGTCTATCCGCGTCTGCATTAAAATATTTTTTGATCTCAGCGATTGCCTTGCTTTCCGCCGGATTGTGGGGTTGATCAAAAATACCGCAGATTCGTTCTTTGTAGACCGGCGAATAACTTTGAGTTTTGAACATCTGGAGCGCAGCTACTGACCCAGTCGCTGCATTTCCAATTCCGTCAACGAAATGAAATGCAATTTTCTCATTTTTCACCCTTCCAGCCGACAATAGGTGTTTGTGCAATGCGGTCAAAAATATTTGGTCTATAGCACCTTCAACAATAATAATGTTTGAAGGAAAAAATAGGTCGGCAGGTGTGTGCCCCAGAAGTTGATAAGTTGCGTATTCGATCGATTTATGATCTTGGAGCTGCTTTATCTCAACAGTTCCATTTTTTTTAGAAACCTGAAAATTGTTAGTAGGTGCTATCCGGTCAAGAAATAAATGCGAATGGGTTGCTAATATGATCCTTTTCCTAGGGAAACCTCCCAAACCCTGGGATGCTTCCTTGATCACTTTGAAAAGAATTTTCTGCATTCCTGCCTCCAAAGCAAGCTCGGGCTCGTCGATCGAAAGCAATGCGACTTCTGGATTGAAAAGTTGTATGATAATTGGAAAGACTGACCTAGCTCCTGTGCCCTGTGTTATCGGATTCATGCCATTAGCTTGCAATTGATTTCCCACATGGTACTCGCCGGAATGTTCCTTTTCAAGCAGCCATGGCTCGAAATAAGCCGCCATCCAATCCAAAATTTTTTTGCGGTCCTCCCTATCCTGTAGCGATAGCTCCTCCACCCAGTCAAAGGGTTGATTATATCCGTCGTCCTTTTGAGTTCGTCTTCTTCGATTATTCTTTTGAATCGACTTGCGGTCGGCCTTGTTTTCATTTATATAGTTGTAGGACGTTACGGTAAAATTTCGGTTTACTCCTATATAATCAACAGCATGGTCATTGTCGTCCCGCGGTATGTGACAAGCTGCAACCAATGCGGAAGTTTTGCCGGAGTTATTTCGGCCAAAAAAAATGGTCAGGTCTTGGATGGGGACATTAACCGTTTGGTTTTGTAGTGCGGAGGTATCTTTTAATGCTGACAACATGGGCAGCGTGGATACAGTTATTTCACTGGTGATTTCATAAGGTGTCTTATCCGCCCAGGCAAAAGCTTTGAAATGACTGTGTGCCCCTAGGTCAATTTCCTCGACGTGGGTTTCAATACCTTCGGCAGCTACATATATTATGACCTCTCCATTTTTTATCCATTCAATTTTAAAACTGACTGGGGTTTTCGGCTGATACCCGTCTGCACGATAGAGGACGTGGTCCTTGGTGCTCACTGTGTATTGCTGGAGCTGAAGCCGGTTCGGAAGCCGCCATTGTTCATTGCTACGCTCGCCAGCGCATATTTCGATGTGTTTTACGGTCGTGTCCTTATATCGTTTGAATGTCCCATCATGCGTTTGGCGGTTCCCGATCACAAATCGTACACCAAATCTCCAATAGTCAGTAGCTGGTATGACCTTAAAGACGAATAGGTGTCCACGAATGGCAAATAAGTCAGGAACAGAGACGTCATTATGCTCATCTTCTGAGTCACTTAGGAGAACGTGCGTCATTTTTTTATGAATTCGTATTGTTGAAGTTCGCGGCGACGGCTTAGCCAAGACAGACTTATGGAAAATTATTTCCTTGATCTATCTTCTTTGATTTACAAATTACCTTTTTTTTCGGTTTCGGGAGTTGGGTAGCACCAATACGTCATCAGGATTAACACGCAGCGAAATTGGGTGTTTACTCCGGCATTCAACACCGCTGTCGCTGACGGCAACTTTGAGAAGTTCTTATCGCTCTTCCCGAGGGCACAAAGTTGGCTCAATGCAGGCGACACTAGCCCCAAGGAACAGGAACCTGTGCACCATTCCGGAGATCCGACCGGATTGGTCCCTTGCTCGTTGTCGTTGATTGCTGACCATTCATCTCTCATTCCATAGATCGCCAATTTCGAACATTTGATCACATTTGTCAATTGACGGTTGACCATTAAGTGGCCAAGTGATACAACTTATATCCGATATAAGCCTCGGGTAGGCAATAATTCGTTCGGTCTCTCACACATTAATCTTTAGTTTCTACCGCAAGCTTTCAGGAGGCACCTACTGTAGGCTTAGTGAACCACAGCTTGTTGGGGCGGAGTAAACTTGACTTGCAGGCGGGTTAACTTGTCTTTATACATCTGTTTATAGCGATCCTTTACATCATCACGCAGAAACGAAGCGTCGATCAACGAATCGACAATTGATTCTTTTCCATTAAAAAAATCGATGATGCGTATAACGCGACTTTCCTTTATCCCCAGCACTTTTCCGAATTCCAAAAAATCAAAGTGGGTATAAAAGCCGTGATCATCAAAGGCAGTGGTGAATCGGTCTTTTAATAACATTAGCGCCGTGTCGCTTTCGCCTGGCGCATGAAATCGTGTACAGAGTAAATCATAGGCTGGAGTAAGCACATAGTCGCCTTGGTCGGTGCGAATGACTGAGAAATTCTTAGCGTGGGCATCTCCGTTGGAAAAGATATAGTTGAAAAGGACCAAGCGGAAAAATTTTTCAACCTCCACGGCGTACATGGGTATGTACTTGCGAATGAGCAACCCTATCTCTTCATAAGAGAGATCATATTTATAATCCTTCCCACGTGTCTCGGCAGTCATTTGCGCGAGTTGGGCAAAATCTTCCTGCTGGTATTTCGTTCCATCTTCTCGCACGTCGAATCTTTTCACCAGATAGGCCGGGCTGTGATCGCTGAAGTGAATAATCCCATTGGGCGGTACGCTAATTCCGAAAACCTGTTTTGCCAGTTGCATAGTAAGATGCTCGTTCGCCGGCGCCTGGTCCAAAAGCGGAAACTGCCCTGTGGGGATTGGCTTTAGAATGTACTGTCCACCTTTGTCTGTAAGCACGAGTTGATCGTTTTCAAGGCGCATGGAGTATTTAACTTGAACACCAGAAATGGATATCTTTTTGGTATTGTCTCTAAACAGTTCTGATTCTTCGTTATAGGGCGAATTGAACGGCAGAATGTCACTAACCTTCTTACCGGAAAATAGTTCCTTGAGGCATTTCTTACAGTAGCCCGTTTCTTCTACTTGTTTCAAACATCCCGCGCAAATCATAGTCAAATTTCTTTTACAGTTATGGCCCCGATGGTATCGGAGTGTGCCGTTGCCAGCAGGAGACCGAAATGATCGTTTTCATCAATCTTCAGCAGCCTGCATTGCGTTTGCCTGTTGACTCCTTCAGAGAGTAGACCAAAAAAGAAAGGGAACAGAATGGTCGATCTGAATTCCTGTTGTGTCTTGGGCAAGGTCAGGCTAATGGCTGGACATGCCGGATTGATAAAATACTTATCGTCGTAACAAAACACATAGCGTTGTTGGTCAGTCTTCTCCAGCGTTCCCGCCAGCAGGTTATTAATATAGACTTCAGCCTTGCGGCCCATATTGCATTCTTTAAGTGATTACTTCAATTTTTATCTGCATTCCTAAGACACTACAGATACGCAGGAGCGTATCCAGTTCAGGATTGCCGCTGCCTTTTTCGATTTCACGTAGCGTTCGCGTCGAAATGCCGGCGATATCAGCAAGCTCCGCCTGCTGGATGTTTCTGGATTTTCTGCGGGTTTGAATAATCGTTCCCCATGTCTTTTTCTCAGCTACTGGATCCATGGTCATAGGCAGTTAATTGCCGGTTTACGGCATTTTTGAGGATTTGGATTCAAATATTATTAAATATAGGCATTAAACTTCCTAATAGGAATTATAGTTCCTATTTTATATCAAATAATAGCTTTTCAGGTAATGTTGCGGCCATAACCGGCAATAAACTGCTGATAAGATCGCAAATTACTTTTTCCGTGGGCATTTAATACACACTTTGGCACATATTTTGACAACTATAGTTTACAGTTTTATAATTTTACATATTTTGTTAATTAAAAATTAACTAGTATATTTGATTCAAAGCACTAAACTACCCGGCATAAGACAAAAAACACCATGGGAACCCAAATGAGTGATCCAAAAATGGTCTTCGCTAAAAACCTCGAGCGAGCGCGCAAACGGCTCGGAATATCGCAAGACCGACTGGCGAAAGACGTTGGCCTTACCAGACAGGCAATCTACAAATACGAGAAGGGTGACGTTAACCCTAGTATGGATGCGGTTTTCAGACTTGCCTCCCAGCTAAAGGTTGACGTAGAGTATTTCTTTCAGTACCGTTCGGAGCGAGAAGATTTTAACCGCTGGCTTGAAATCATTGACTTTACGCCATGTGAGGCATTGACCCAAGTCAACTACCGGGAGCAGCAGAAGTTAACCCCGGAGAGTACGGAAAAGGTCAAAAACGACACATATAAAGAGTTGATTAAGCTCCTTGCTATTGAAGAAATCACTAACGACAAAATCGATTTTCGCAACCCCATCGACAACATTCCAGTGCGCAACCGCGAGGATGCAGAAAAGGCAGCGCTAGAAGTGCGCAAAAAATGGCAACTGTACGACAATCCAGTGACCAATGTGATCAATCTCCTGGAGTCGAAGGGGATTCGCGTATTTGAGGTAAACGCCGATGAAAACTTCCAAGGACTCAGCGCTCGGTATGGGAATCTTCCGATCATTGTGTTGAATTTTAAAATGCAGGAAGTTACCCGCAAGCGGTTCACAGCGCTGCATGAATTAGGACACCTGATCCTTCAGATCACTGAAGGGATCGACCACGAGACGATCGAGAAAATATGTGACGCATTTGCTGCCACGATGCTGCTCCCCAAGCAACTGTTGATCTTGGAGTTAGGTGGGCGTCGCCATAGCCTCGGCCCGGTTGAGATCTTACGCCTAAAGGCTATGTACGGCATCAGCGTACAAGCTATCCTTGTCGGCGCATTCTCCGCCCGCATCATTGAATATGCCGAATACCTTCGATTAACTAATACTGTTAGCAACCGTAGCGTAGCATATCGCATGCTGGAACACCCCACGCGCTTCAGGCAGCTTCTCACAAAAGCTCTAGCCGAAGGCATGGTAGACGCCCGCAAGGTGACGAGCTTAAAAAGCGGTGCTATACTGGATGATATTCCCCATAATTTAATCACTGCAGCGCTATGAACATTGTTGTAGACCGTGCCTCTGACTTAGTGAATTCGTCCTTACAGGATGAAATGTTTACCGTACCAAATTTGACGGCGTACGTCCTTGAATCAGATTGGAATGGTCTACGGCCTGTCGATCAGCTGATGCTGATGCCCTTTAAAGCGGGTGGAAAGATATGCTTTGTGCCTCTCAATGCGATCACCTTTACCAATGTGGCTTTGTTAAAGAATCGGTTCGGGGGTTTTAGTATAGCGGGCTTGGTCCTGGTGAGCTATTGCCAGCAATTTGACCTGCCGCTTTATACCTCCGACCCGGGAATGATAAAAGTGGCGCAGCAGGTGGGCGTCATGCGTTATGAAACGCTCGGTGAAAAGCTGAAACGTGAAATGATAAATTTTGAATATGTAGTAACCTTTAAACAACAAAAAATCAGGAACGGATGACCGCCCTGATTTTGAATTTGGTCGACTAACGAAGGCTTAGGCCGCCTGAGTTAATCTACAATGTTATTTAGCGATACAAAGGTAGACCATCCCGACCAGGATTCCAAATCAGGCATACTGAACGGTTTATACCGTCCACAAACGTGTCCTTTCCCGATACGACCATAGCCCACGCCTGTACTCTTCTTGACATCTCTAAAGTTCACGAGGGCTGCTCCCCTTTCGAAGCCGTCAACAAGCCTCACCAGGTGAGGTTTGCCGGTACCGTCCGAGCATTTTTTTAGAATCTTTAACAAGAAGTCATATGACAAACATAAACAAGGACTACAAGGTCCAAATCGATCGAGAAGTATATACAGTGCAAGAGAGATGTTTAACCGGCGCGCAGCTCTTAAAACTTGCAGGCAAAGAACCGGTGGATCAATTCCTGCTTTTCCAAAAGCTAAAAGGCGGTAAAGTGGACAAGGTTGAGTACGACCAGACGGTGTGCCTGGATGACCCGGGCATCGAGCGTTTTACTACCCAAAAGAAAAGTCACCAGGATGGTTCGGCAGTAAAATATAAAATACAGGTCGACCGTGATACCATCGATGCGCCCTCCCGTTGCATGACGGGAGCACAGATCCTGGAACTGGTGGGCAAACAACCGTATACCGACTTTCAACTGTACCAAAAGCTGAAAAGCAACAAGGTGGTGAAAGTCGAGTACGAGGAAACTGTCTGCTTTGATGATCCCGGTATTGAACGGTTCACGACTCAGAAGAAAAGTCACCAGGATGGTGAAGCGCGAAAACGCGACTTCGATTTATTGGAGGACGACAGTACAGCACTTGATGCGCATCAACAGGTCTGGGACTCAGTTAAGGACACCAACTTAAACTATGTAATCTTGCGGGGGGTAAAACTCCCCGACGGATACAATGTCGAGTTTGCCGATGTGGCGATCCGCATTGACGGCGGTTATCCAAGAACGCAGCTTGACATGGCCTTCTTCCACCCTGCGCTTAACCGCACGGACGGTCGTCCCATAGCCGCGTTAACGCCGCTGTCCATCGAAGGCAAAACCTACCAGCAGTGGTCCAGGCATCGCACGGAAGACAATCCGTGGCGAGAAGGAATTGATTGCCTTGTCACGCACCTGGGTTTTGCCATGCAGTGGCTGGAAGATGAATTTAAAAAAACGCCCCGTGGAGTATCAGCTTAGAATGGCTGGCATTCACTTCGAGGAAGTGAAGCAGCATCTCTTTCCTGGAGATGGAAAGGAAGCAATCGCCATTGCGTTGTGCGGGAGGTTTAATAACGGACGAGTAACCATGTTACTCGTCCATAAACTCCTGCTCCTGCCCTATCATCTGTGCAAGCGCGAGTCTGATTTTATCGAATGGCCAACCGAACCAGTAGTACCGTTTCTTATCGAGGCGATGCAATCAGGTATGGCAATACTCAAGATCCACAGCCATCCAGGCGGGTACGATCAATTTTCTGAGCTCGATGACATTTCGGATGTAGAATTCTTTACTTCCGTGTATGGGTGGACCAATTCGGACCTGCCGCACGGCAGTGCTGTTATGCTCCCTGATGGTCGCATCTTTGGCCGTGTGATTCTACCGGATCTCTCAGCACGTTCCGTGGATCGGATCCTGGTGGCCGGCCACCAGATAAGAATGTGGTCGGCAGCATCGGTCCAAAGCACGCGGCAGAGTTTACGGACCATCCAGCTTTTTGGCGAGGGTACTTACGGGTTGCTGCGTCAACTTAAAGTTGGTTTGGTGGGATGTTCCGGTACGGGAAGTATCGTCGTGGAGCAACTCCTCCGTTATCAGGTCGGTACGCTTGTTCCGATAGACGGCGATCACGTTGAGCATAAGAATCTCAATCGCATCGTTAACGCCAGGGTCATTCATGCGGAAAATGCCGCCAGGAAAACCGATGTAGTCGTGGAGACTGTTCGGGAGACCGGACTGGGTACAATAGTCATACCGTTCGATAAAAACCTTTATGAAAGTCCCGAAGCGATCATTGAGCTGACCACCTGTGATCTGGTCATTGGGTGTATGGACACTGCTGAGGGGCGGGATCTGCTCAATCGCCTCAGCACCTATTATCTTGTGCCCTATATAGACATGGGGATTATGATTGACTCCGACGGAAAGGGCGGCATCAACAAGATCGAGGGTTCGGTCCATTATGTACAGCCAGGCATGTCATCACTTTTTACGCGCAGCGTTTACACCATGGAAGAAGTGACCGCCGAAGCCCTGAAACGAAATAATCCACAAGAGTATGCGCGATTGCTGGAGGACGGACGAAAGAACGGATACAAGTATGTAAAGGACATTAACGTAGATCGACCGGCCGTGATTAGTCTCAACATGCAGGTGGCCAGCACGGCAGTCAACGAACTGCTCAATAGAATCCATCCCTACAAGTTCATGCCACCGGAATCGACCGCAAAGATAGCGATCGACATCACCGACAATTTCATGGCGCCTGAAGGGGAGCATAGCTTCCAGTGTGACCAGTTCCTTGCTAAGAACGTCGGTCGCGGTGATGTTACGCCGTTACTTCACTGTGTTGAGCTGGGAGAGAAGGTGCGCGTCACATAGTACAGAACCTAGGCAGGATAGTGCTTAGAAGGAGTTGGTGAACAACCAACTCCTTCCTTGCCTATCCATCAAAAAATGGAAAACTCTAAAAATGAGCTTTCCAACCTGCGGCGAGATCAGCATTGTGTTAAACAACAAGATCGAGAAGATTCTCGAATATGCTTTCTCTGCAGAAAGCCAAGTCGTTGAATCCGCGCGGGGCACCGTATGGGGCGCATATATAGTTCTATCACAGGATACTTCCATTAAGAACAGGAAGACCAATGAAGGAAAATTTGATTCGACATTGGGGACTTTCGCTATCTTTTACATCGTTCTTGCGCGATTATTATTTGTCAGACCAGGCAACCCAGGGAAACAAAAGGTTAATCGCAGCTCAAGATGCTGGCGGTTAACGATTGGTAAAGAAGTTGGGCAGAGATCATTTTCAGAATAAAGACCATGCATGAATCCTGCTAGGATACTGGCACCAAAACCATCCATATAACAGAATCTAACTACGAGGTCAGTGAGACTCTCATTTGCAATTTTGGGGACACTTCAGTATCAAAATGACCTGAGACGTCTCGGGGGGCGGGTACCATTCCACCGAGAACGGGACGGACGGTACGCTCTTTTCGGATTCGACCCATAATCAGCGATTTCCGGCAGGATTCCAGTCCAGTATCGGCTTTCGAATTTCCAGACAAAAAGGTAACTTCCGCCCGTTAACAGTTACCACATCTATGTCCCCTTCGCCTGTTGATAAGTTCAGAGCAATCGCTCGTCCCCCTCAAAATGACATACTTCGAAAGTTCGCCACCGCAGCCTCAGCGTTCGGTCTAGAGAAGTCATACACCGATAACTTAAAGAAAATGGTAGGGCTTGGTACAATACCCGGTGCCTCAGATTTATCTGGTCTAAGCGCTGCATTAAGATTACCTACATGGGCGCAAAAAGCGCAAGTGTTACAGGCGATACCTAATGCCTATAGATCTGCCGGACTGGGCCAGTTTCACATAATGGCTTTGGAAATGGCGAAAATCAAAAAGGCGACCACCAGTTTCCACGATCCTGCTTTCCTAAAATTGCAAAGCATAACCGATAATCATAGGCGTATGCTGGACGTCGTCAGCAAAATTCCAATACCGAGGAGCCATTTCCCTGCGGACCAGGCCGCACAGAACATTTCCAGACTTTTTACGGTCGAGAAAAATCTAATAGGAATATCCTCCGCCTTGACTGAGTGGGCGATAAAGGTTAGAAAAATCAGCCCGCTTGACGATTTAGAGGAAGTGACTACTCAGGCCGCGGAGATTACCGCTAAGATAGCGGGGAATCAACCGGTAACTCACGCAGACCTTGAACAGCTAAAGGAGTTTATAATAAGCCGTGAGCAAAAGAAAGGCACCTGGCATTACCTCTTGATTGTGTTCTTTCAATTTTTACTCATGGCGCTGGACGCTACGAACAATATCAACGGGGTCGGACAAATGGTCGGGGTTATCCAGGACGATCACGCGACCAGGGAAGATCTTGAAAATCTCAAAACAGAACTCTTAGACTCATTAAAGAATTACCAATCCCATGATGACTCTGTTCGATGTACTCTCAGCAGAGTTCATCTCCGACTCAAGCCAGATAAAAATAGCTTAATTCTTCTAACCCTGGGGAGAGGTGAGACAGTGGAGGTGTTACGAAGCCAAAATAAATGGCTGCAGATAAGTGTCATTGACAAGAAAGACAATGTACCCGTCGTGGGCTGGGTTTTCAAAAAATACCTTGAAAATAGACGGCCGGATTAACATTGTCTCAAAAAGTATCCCAAGATATTAACTGATGAATCAGAACGATGCGTCACATAGACTAATCCAATTCTTTGCAGCATTAGATTTATCAGCATCCCCGACGATCCAACGGTCGGCGCCGCAACTCCCACTCGGTCTTCGATCGGGCAGGGACATAGCAAAATATTCTTTTTGTCTTCAAACGTCAACCACCCACGGGCTAGGCAAAGTCTCTTGGTCAAATGCCACAGCTTAAAAACATTATGACAAAACCGACGCCTCTAAAGTCCACTACCCTTACATTGGGAGAAATTTTCAACGAAGGATTTCGCTCCTTTGAAATCCCGGACTACCAAAGATCTTATTCCTGGGAAAAAAGCCATCGAACTGATCTTCTCAACGACATTGAGAACACAAGCATGCTATCGAATTATAAGCACTTCGCTGGCACCATTGTCGTCAAGGAAAAAGGCAACGTTGATGGTGTAACTAGTTTCGAAGTTGTTGATGGGCAGCAACGCATGACATCGTTGGTAATGCTGCTTTCAGTTTTGGCCCAAAGAAAGTTCCTACCGCAAGATCAGATTGCCTACATAAATACCACTTTCCTGTTTAGAGGCAAGGACTCGGGAAACACCATTCGGCTATTTAAGCTTAACGGAAACCTTGATAACTATTTTTATCGGAAACTTGAGCAATGGGACTACACGTCTGAAGAGCACGCAACCAAAGCCCAAGCAAACATTGATAACGCATTTTCGGAATTCAACAACTGGTTGGAAGACGGTGTCGCGAAGGACCCTTCGTTTACCAAAACTATCTACTCAACTATCACCGAGAAAATTGTCTTTCTCTTTCATGTGCCGGATTCCCCCGCAGAGGTAGGATTAATGTTCGAAGTCATCAATAACCGCGGCAAAAAACTGAGTGAACTTGAAAAAATTAAGAACTACCTGATATACTATGCGGAGAAAGCAGGATACCGCGATATTGCCACAGCCGTGGCTGACAACTGGGGTAAGATCCTGTACAACCTGAATGCCTGCAATCAAACGTCCAATGAACAAGAAGATTCGTTCCTACGATTTACCTGGATAGTGTTTGAGCGCGCTAATAAGGCAGAAAGCTATTATGTCTACAACAATATAAAAAGAGATTACCCGGGGCTGCCAGACTCTAATTGGCGGAGACTAAAAGCCTATGTAGAGTTCATTGCAGAATGCGCACAGACTTATAATAAACTATTAACACAAAACCTGGTGGTAGATCCTCGTGAACAGAAGATCTTAAAACAGATCAGCTTCCAGGGGTCGAGAGCTTCGATTACCCCTCTGATACTGGCAGTGTATTCTAAAGTCAAAGAAAGCGAACAACGAATTGAGCTTTTAGCCATTCTGGAGAAGCTGAATTTCCGATTCTATGGATGTGGGGTTGCCTCCCGCGCTGACGTAAAGAATGGTCATTTATTCGGAACCGCCAATGAATTCTTCAACAACTACAACATCAATGATCATGCGACTGAATGGCTTAAACAGGACTTGCTTGACTTCGTTGAGAGAGAATGCAACGATGAAAGATTCATTCAAGCCTTGGTGGTAAGTAGCGAAAACCCGCGTAATTATTTCTATTGGAATAATCTCAAATACTTTTTGGCCAACTATGAAGAAAACATAGCCGCCAGCGTTCACGAGAAAGAAGACTTCACAAGATTCTTACTTGAGCAAGACCCAGAAACCAAAAACGCGAACTTTGAGAAAGAGCACATAATCGCTACCAATGAGTGCACGGCACTTGTGGAGGCAGAGGACCTCCACAAGTGGAGGCTAGGAAACTTCGTATTGCTTAGGCCGACAATAAACAAGTCCATTCAGGATGCACCTCTCTATCAAAAACTGATTGCTTATACCGAAAAAATTGACCAGTATTTAACTCCTCGTTCAGTTGCAGAACTCAGTAAATTATACGGAGTTGAAAACATCGCCAAAGAGCAATCCATCTACACCAGGGAATTCCTCATAAGGTTTCTCGACCAACGCGAGGAGAAGCTAATCAACTTCGCATTGCGGCGTTGGGGGTTGGGAAAGGGGAGGAAGATTCTCGTCAATTCCATTTCTGACCAGACGCCCGCATATAGATTCGAAGGTTACCAAGATTGAAACTGAAACCAGATCGCCACTATGCACCCTATTACAACCATCATTAAATCTTACCACGAAAAAAGCACCTTAAGACTTTCAAGGAACAGTAAGGTTGGAAAAACTTACAAAATGGGAAAAACAAGTGTCGCACAAATTAGAACGTCAAGCGGATATCCCGTGGCCACATTCCGGCAGCTCCTTGACGAGGTCGCATTCGTGACCATCAATAACAGGAATTTCGAAATGTTTTTTCGCGGCCAAAGAGAGGACCACAAAGATCGCCTCAAAAAAACAAAAATCTATCCATCTATCTTTCGTCCCTTACCAGGCAAAAAAGCCGTTACAAGGAGTTTGCTTGAAAAGCGACATTACGAATTACACGCATTGATCAATGGCGCAAGAGCGGACCAGGGACTTATCGAAAAATACTCCAACGACCCGTTCATTTCCTTTGATGAATTTCATATTGCCCAGTTCCAGCACTATGGTATTGTGGAGACACCATTTATAGATATCACGCAGTCATTACGGGTGGCCGCATCGTTTGCACTTCGAAACTCTCAAGAAGGCTATTTGTACGTTTTTGGCCTGCCCTATCCGAACGGAAGCATTTCACATTTTATCGATCAGCAAATTGTTCTAGTCAAACTGCAAAATGTTTCACCGGTAGACGCATATAGACCAAGATACCAGGAAGGTTACTTAGTTGGAAAATTTCCCATCACGGCATCCAAGGAAGCAGGTGATAACCTGGCCAGGCGAATGATTGCAAAATTCAAGCTCGAAAATTCCAATGGAAAATTTTGGGACCCCGATTTTACTCAGATTAAGGATGAGATACTTTTTCCTGAAAACGACCAGCACGAGATATTCTTGGAAAATCTAAAAAGAAATACCCTTCCAGAGTTTTCAGCAAAGCGATGACGTTTGTCGCGGACTTGCCTGGTTTGGTTCAGTCAGAGTTCCTTGCCTTGAAGCACAATCCTTACTTATCGTGACGAAGCCCCTGAAAGGAAGGGTGCCTCACATGACCATCATCCGTGAACTCAACATATTGAATCTGCGCCAAATGATTAAGGTTTGATCCAATGGTAGTCTTTCTCTTTTTCACCGGAATTTCCAATGTAGAGATTCCGACCCCCTTGACCACTTCATTTCGTGAGGGCATGATCACCATAAGTTTATTAAATATAGGTTCAATGGTGTTGAGTTCTTTCTAGTAGTCGCTTCTTGCTTCAACGGATTGGTCACTTGCTTTTAGAATTCGAAACATTTTCTAACTTCGTGTGCCAACAGATGCTATAAAGTTTCTTCTGGGTTTTTTCCAGTCTTTTTAAGCGCTCTTGAGGGACTTTTTGTTGCGAGTTTGTTGCTTTAGCCACTTAACGTACTGATAATGAAGGCTTAGAATATGCTATATTGGCAAACGCCGCATCGAAAAGGCCATGGCCGATGTGGCTTCCGAATACGATTTCGATGTCCATTACCTGCCTTTCGAGCTTAACCCCGATATGCCCGCCGAAGGCAAGAACCAAAAACAATACCTGGCCAATAAATTTGGCGGCGAGGCCCGCTACGAGCAGATCACGCAACACACCACCCGCGTTGCCGGCGACGAGGGGCTGGCTTTCGATTTCTCAAAACAAAACGTTTCTCCCAATACGCGGCTGGCACACGTGCTCATTCAGGCCGCTGCAGAAGATGGCAAGCAATTGGCCTTGACCGAGGCATTCTTCAAAGCCTATTTCACGGACGGTGTCGATCTTTCTAAAAAAGAAAATCTGATCGACGTAGCCGTGGGTGCGGGTTGGCAAAAAGAAAAAGCCGAAGCTGCACTCGCCGATGAAACCGCCGTGGCACAGGTGGCCTTTACCGAAAAAGAAATGTCCAAGCTGGGGATCAGCGGGGTGCCCTTCTACATCATCAACAATAAGTATGGGGTGTCGGGGGCTCAGGCCTCTGATGCTTTTGTGAAGGCCTTCAAGGAAATCGGCGTTGAGATGGCACAGGGTGCAGCCTGCGATGTGGATGGTAACAACTGTTGATGCGTTTGGCGGCTGATCAAATATTGATGAACCGCCTCACCTTCGCTAAGCTTCGGCAAGCAAAGTCACTCAAGAAATTTCTAGAAGAAAGAAGTAGCGCTTGCTACTTCTTCTTTTTTGCGGTCTGTGGTGCCGGTGGGGTGATGATGTCTGCTTCCTTGATCACGGCCGTCCAGAGGCTTGGTTTGCCGTCGTCGGTGCGTGACCATAGGGGTGTGATGATTCCTTTGTAGGCTGAGATGCTGTTGCGCGTGTCGAGGCCTGGGGCTTCTGTGGGCACAAAAGGGGTTTCGCTGATCTTTACGTTTTGAAAGTTTGTGCCGCCGTTTGACGAGTAGGCCATGTATACGTCGGTCTGTGTGTCGCCGTATGCATGACGGTCGAAATACAAGATGTATAAATTGCCGTTGGCAGGGTCGATTGCAACGGCGGGATTGTATTGGTGTCCTTTGCTGTCTTCGCCGATGCGGATGGGTGATGTCCAATTGTCGCCATAGTTGAGGGAGCGCATAAACCACACGTCGGTGTCGTCAGCGCCGTTGCGTTGGTCGGTCCACACCAAGTAGAGGCTTCCCCTCAGTTTGCCCTTGCTTTTGTCGATCAGCAGAATGGGAAAGCTCTGGCTGCTGGCCACGCCGGGGACCTTCAGATTCCAGCCCCCACGTTGTTCGGTCACGCCGATATCGTTGGTGAGCCACATGCTGCCGCCGCTAAACGAGCGGTCCATAAATATTTTATTCTGGTTGGCCCAGGTCACAAACACTTTTCCATCGGAGGTGATGGCCGGCATCGCGCCCTCGGCGCTGGAGCCCTCGTCCTTGCAATCGCCCGGGGTTTGAGAAAGCTCGAAGGGCTTGCTCCACTTCTTTCCGTTCGACGATGTGCTGTACAAAATCCGCGACTGGCAGCTTGCCTCTTCGCTCTTATAGGCATCAAATTCCGTCCAGGCCATCAGCAAATTGTTTTTGGCGTCCAACGTCACGGCCGGGCGGAACTGATCCTTGGGCGCGTTGAGGCCAACCCCACCGCCCTCTTCCCAGGTTTTGCCGCCATCTTTCGAAATGTGACAAAGGATCTGGTCGAGGCTCTTCTCATTCTTCAGGCCTTCGCCGCTGGGGTCCGACAGGTGAAAAGCATAGACGGTGCCGTTGTCGTCGGCAATCAGTACCGGGTGACCGTACAGGCCGCCGGTAGACGTTAGCTTGGAGGCTGCCCACGTCTGGCTTTCATCGGATGAATAATAGATATTGTCCGGGGCGGTAGCCACCACAACACTGACGGCTTTGTCGCCGCTCACGGCAATGGAGGCTTCCAGGCCTGTGGCGCCGGCAGGGGCGTCGGCTATCTTTATATTCTTGATCTGGGCTTGTACACTGAATGAGCATGAACACAACGCGAGCAACCAGGTGGTTTTTTTCATATGATCCTTTTTCGAGCCTGAATATACGCAACGATCGTTTTGCACATCAACATAGGGGCTTTCTATTTATCATCTTATCATCGGGAGTAACCCGTCGGATCTTTGCCTAACGGTTCCGATGATGATCCGCTCCCGTTTTTCGCACACGATTCCGTTCCCAATTTTCCCTCTGTGATACCCAAGTTGTAGAAATACTCCCCAAAATCGCTGAGGGTTAGTGCCTTACATCCCGCTAAAAAGGTGAGCTTTTTCCATTCGACCCCCGAAATCAGCATTTCGTCGGCAAAAATAAAGGGTTTTATTTTCTGTCCATCCTTTTGCAATCCCCTGATCAAGAAACTTAAATTCAAAAGTTATGATTAGAAAACTCGTGTTCGCATTACCTGTAGCAGGTATGATATTATTGGGAAGCTGCGATAAGAAAGAAAAAGAACAGCTTAAGGCTCAGGTTGACTCTTTGAAGACCGAACTTCAAACCAGCCAACAAACGGCCGCACAATTGTCAGAGATCGGTACGTTGATCGACTCCATTGACGCCAGCCGTCAATTGCTTCGTACAGACGTTGTAGAAGGCACTTCCTATACCGACTATAAGAGCCGTCTGCAAAGCATCAACAACCACATCAAAGACACACAGACAAAGATCGCTCAACTTGAAAAGTCTTTGAAGTCTGTTAAGGGCGGATATGCAACGACCATCAAGAGACTGAAAGCCGACCTGGAACTGAGCACGCAACAAATTGCTGCCCTGCAAAGCGAAGTGGATCGGATGAGAAGCGAAAATACTTCGCTGGCCAAAACGGTGACCGAAAAAGATTCTATCCTCACTACCAAGCTTGAAACCATCAAGATGAAAGAGCAGGATGTGGCTAACCTGGAAGCTCGCGTAGAAGAAGTGAATGCAGCATCCAAGGCCAGCCAAGCTGACTTGTACTTTGCACAAGCCCAAGCGCTCGAAACCGCTGCCGACAGAACCAAGTTTGCGCCCAAGAAAAAGAAAGAGACCCGTCGTGAAGCCCTTGAGCTTTACAAGCTGTCGCTCTCTCTTGGAAAATCTGAAGCGCAGGCCCGCATAGACGAACTCGAAAAAGAACTTTCCTAATATAGATTTGGTAGTAGGTTTGATAAGGCTGATGTTGCAAAACATCAGCCTTTTCTATTTACGACTGTCGATAAACTTTTTGATCTTCCTCCCCGCGTGCTGGAGTTTTTCCAACGCCGGGGGTGTGCTGAACAGGATGGTGGGAACCACGCGCAAACGCGATTGGAATGCCGCCCGCAGCCGATCGGCCGTTTTTTCTTTTTGTTCCTCCACGGCCAGGATGTGAAGGTTAAGTTCATCCGTCCCCAATTCGCCGGTCACCGCCTCGACGGCATAGTCCACGACGCCTTCCACCTGGTTCAGTATCTCGAAAATTCCGGGCGGATATAGGGTGGTGCCCTTCAGCTTGATCATTTGTTGTTTTCTTCCGATGACGGGACCTAGTCTCACCGTTGTTCTTCCACAGCTACAGGTTTCATGAAAGGCCGCTGCCATGTCGCCGGTTTTATAACGCAGCAACGGCATGGCCTCCACGCCCAAGGTGGTGATGGTCACCTCGCCCACTTCCCCGGGCTTTACCGATTTGTCGTTGGCATCCAACACCTCGAGGATGATCAGCTCCGGATGGTGATGCCCCCCGTTGCCTTGGCCACATTCGGTGAAGGCGGTTTGCATTTCAGTGGAGGCATAGGTACTGTAGAGCTTGAGATCCCACGCGTCCACGATCTTTTTACCCAACGCATTGTATTGCAGGTCGGCTGTGCGCAGGCTTTCGCCGATGCAGATGGCACGTTGGATGGAACATTGCTCCAAATCGATGCGATGCTCCCGGGCATACTCGATCAGCTTCACGATGAAGGAGGGCACACCTACGAGCACCGTAGGCTTAAGACGTTGGATGGTCTCCCACTGCATGGCCGGCAACCCGGGCCCCACGCGGATGAGGCCCGCTCCCAGTTTATGGATGCCTTGATAATAAGCAATACCCGCCATGAATTGGCGGTCCAGCGTGAGCATGAGTTGATACAGATCGTTGGACGAGCCGTCGGCACAGGCAAAAGAAATGGCTTCGTTGTAGGCCAGGCGTTGCAGATCGTTTTCGGTCAGGGCCACGATCACCGGACTACCCAGCGTTCCCGAGGTACTCGTGTATTCAGCAATACGCTCGCGCGGCACGCACAGGAAATCCCAATTGTGTTGTTGAAAATCGTCTTTCGTCGTGGTGGGCAATGTGGCCAGGTCTTCCAGGCTTCGGATTGCCTGGATGTCGACGCGATGCGCATCAAATTTCTTTTTGTAGAATGGGGAATGCGTGGCCAGGTAGGTCAACGCGGTCTCTAATTTTTCTTCCTGATAGCGCTTTATAGCCGCCGCCGATTGCAGTTCTATTTCCGGGATATGACTCATTGCTCAAGTATAACTACCGCACACGCTACCGTGGCGAGGTGCGAAAGGGACAAATGTATTTTATTCCAGTTGTTTTGAAGCGCGATAGCCTTAAAATTTCCATGCAAATGAAGATGGGGCTGGCCGTGGGCATCGGGCACTACTTCGATTTCGGCCAGGTCGTAGCCCAGCGTCAGGCCTTTGCCCGTGGCTTTCAGAAAGGCCTCCTTGGCGGCGAAGCGGGCGGCATAGCTTTGATCGGCGTGGGTCTGCGCCTCGCAGAAGGTGATCTCCTGCGGGGAAAATATCTTCTCGCGAAAGCCTTTATTCTTGCGCACCTTTTCCATGACGCGGTCCACTTCGATCATATCCATGCCCACGCCCACGATCATTTGATACCGGCTTTACAATGTTCCAGATTTTTTTGCATGTGCTCCCGCTCTTGTTGGGTAGCCACTTCTTTTTTCAATCCCTCTTCATAAAACGGCATCGCTTTTTTCCATTCTTTATGATCCACATAGAAATCGCCGGCCAGCATGTAGGCGTGGTACGACTGCGGATTCCACTTCACCAGGCTGTCGGGTATCAAGTCTGTCCGCGGATTGAAGGGAAATCTATAGGGGTGAAATTTGACGTATTGCCGGTAGGCGTTTGTCAGCAAAAATGAATCGGCGGGGATCGTCAGATCTTGTTCGATGATCTCTTCATTGGCCGTCATGTTCTTTGCAAAGATCTTGTGGAGATCGTAGCACACAAACTTGCCCAGTTGCCACGGGGCAGTGGAGATCCACACCAAACCTTTTTCGGGTTGGAAGATGATGCCGTGATGGGCCACGAGTTGGTTGATGGCTTTCTCATTGCCCATGCCGATATCTTCGCCACCCAGCCCTTGCTGGTTCCGGAGGATGACCGCCGTTTTTTGTACGGAGTTCTTTCCCTGTTGTGCCAGCAATTCTTTTACGCGCTTGAAGCGATACGGGGAAGCGCTCGTGGCCATATGGTCTTTATTTAGTTGCGTCTCGCCCAACGTCTTACCCTGAAAATGATTGGTGCTGATGATGTAGTTTTCTTTCGTCTCAAAAAAATCCATGCCGTCGGGCGTTTTCTCGATGATGGCCGCCTTGCCATCGCGGGCTGAGCCAATGAGAAACGATTCGGCGACGAACATTTTTCGCTTGGCGGCGATGCCCTGGGCTTCCTTGATGTTGGTTGCATATTGCAAGATCTCGCGCGCTACCAGCGACACCGGTGTGGCCGAAGCGGAAGGGATCTCCGACTTTGCGGCGTTGATCGTGACAGTGAGGCCTTGATCGTTCATACCGGACAACACACCCGTCATGCCCCCAAATGTCACCATCATGAACTTGTGACCTTTTGTGGGGTTGTAGAAGGCGATGATCTTGTCGCGTGCAAATTCATCGCCCACATAAAAATCAAAATTACGACCGATGATCAGCGTGCTGTCCTCCGACTGATCACCCCATGTGGCAAAAGACGTACAGCCTACCAGTGACATGTTCTGCAAAGCATGCCCGATGTCGTGCGCTGCGTGATAGTTGAGGATGCGTTGATACGGATCGGCGATATCGTCGAAGTCGTGAGAAGCCGCTTGGGATACGCCGTAGATCTCCTGTTTGTATTCCGTTGAGATGTTGTCGGCGAGGTCGCGGTTGAACCAGCCTACAAAATATTTCAACATACCGAGATAGAAATCCGATGGCACCAGGCGATGGATCTGATCGGTGAACACTTGTTCCTGGTATTGCACCAGATCGTGAGTGAGTTTGCCGTTGGCCACGCCGCGTTCATAGGGTGGTCCTTCGACATACAACTCATAGAGACCGCTTTCGCTTTTGCGGAACCAGTCGTTCTTCCATTTATAAAGACCCGAATCCGGTTGGGTCACGGCCTCGTCAAAGGCATCGGTCGGCGTGATCATCGGGGGTGACGTTACGGCCACGGCCCGCACATAGATCAACAGCGCTGCGATGAGCAGCACGAAGATGCCGAATATCCAGGCCAGTACTTTAAGAAACTTCTTGAGCATTCTTGATCTTTTCGATGAGATAGTCCATTCCCAACAGCTGCGAGCAAGTGAGCACGGAGCTTACCGTTACACCCAACACCCCGTGAAGATTGAGATTCTGTCCCGTCAACAATAAGTTGGGTATTTTGGTGCGTGGCGAAATGAAGGTCTTGAGGGGGTCGCGATAATCTTTTGTCAAACCGTACAAGGAGCCGTCGCTGGTGCCGATGTAATCGCGGGCCGACAGCGGGGTGGCCGACGTATAGGAATGGATAGCGTCGCGGAAGCCGGGGAACTTGCGGTCCACATAGTCGATCAGGATTTCCGATTTCTCCCGCTTAAACTCGTCATAATCCTCACCACGGCTCTCTTCTTCAGACACGGTGTTGAATGTATCCTTCCATTTTTCCACATCCTCGTAGCGCATATAGGCCATGATGGTGACACCATCGGTATACTCATCATTCATCGAGGAGGTGGTGTAGAAAAGGGCAAAGCCCATGGGCCAGTTTTCGGCGTTGTAGTTCACCACTGCCCAAGGATCCTGGGTTTCGAAATAATAATAATTGTGGTTAAGGTGTTTAAAACTGTCCTTCTTCATCACCACGTTCACATAGAACGTGCCGATGGAGTTCTCCAGATTCATAATACGGTGACGGTAGGCTTTTTTGATGACCTGGCTCTCCACCATTTCCAACGTTTGGGCGGGATGGATGTTCGAGATGAATTGCTTGCCATAAAAGCGTTCGCCTTTATCGGTTTCCACATACCGGATCTCGCCGTCTTCTTCCTGGAATTTCACGACTTTGATATGCTTCACGATCTTGCCGCCCCTCGAATTTATTTCGCGGTGCAGGTAGCGCGCGATCTGCGAGCCGCCATTCACAAAACGATACGAGCTTTCAATGTAGCTGTTCACAATGAGGGCGTGAACATAAAGCGGTGTCTTATAGGCCGACCCGGCATAGAGCAGGTTGTTGCCGGCCAGCACGCTCTGCAGTTTTTTATTGTCGGTGATCGATTCCAGATAGGTCTTGGTGTCGGTTTCCAATGCCGACATTTTATCGAACAATCCGCCGCCGCTACGGAGGTTGTAAAGCGGGAATTGGAGACACACTTCCCTGATCTTGTCACAGTAGGCGCGAATGGCCGCTTCATCATCGGGAAAGTAACCGACCATCGTGCTGATGAAGTTTTCATAGCCTTGGGCGTATTTGTACACCACGGGGTCGCCTTCAAACATAATGGCATCAAACACATCTTCGTCCATCTTCCGGAGTTTGAGCTTGTCCATGATGCCCAGGTAGCGGAAAAGCTGATAGAGGTTCTGGCCCTTATCCAAGCCGCCCACATAATGGACGCCGGAGTCGAAGATCACGCGGTCGCGCACATAGGTCTGCAAATTGCCGCCGATCTGTTTGTTCTTTTCCAGCACAATGACCTTGTAGCCCTCCTTTGCCAGGATCGTGCCACACGCCAGGCCCCCGAGGCCACTCCCCACAATCACCACATCGTATTCGTTCATGAATTCTTAAAATTAGCCGGATGAAGTCAAAACACCCTGATTTTCAGGTTTGTTCAATTTTTTTCAAACACAAAAATAACATTCGAGGTAAACTTTGCATCATCCTGCTGCGCTACTTTTAGACCGTGTTTCCGGGCAAGGGATGTAAGGTTTTGGCCCGAAACAAAATTCAGGGCATTGACCGACTTGTTGAACTTGAGGAGCTTCACCGAGAAGAATTCCGTGAGCTTCGTACCCTTGTGGCGCTCTTTCAGATCGGCATTGCCATCGCGCACAATGAGTTTGCCGCCAGGGTTCAACGCCTCGAAACACCGCGTCAGCAAGGCTTCCTGTGCATTTGTTTCCAGGTAGTGCAGCACGTCGCTGATGATGATCACGTCATATTTCTCCAACGGAAATTGTGTGACGTCGGCGCAGAAGAAATTCAAACGCCCGGTTCGCGCGTAACCATGACGGGCCGTCTCGATCTTATCTTCATCATAATCCACGCCGGTGATGATGCGCTCCGGTGAAAGGAATTGCAGCATATAGCCGAGAAATCCGTAGCCGCAGCCAAGGTCCAGGATGGTCGCTTTATGCGGGATCATGCGATGAAAAGGCTCGTAATTCTTCTCCAACCGCAGTTTCACGCGCATATACCACTCCAACACCGGGCCCTTGTAGAGATAATTCGAGATCAACCGATGGGCAAAATAATCCGGCGTTTCGATCTCGTTCGCCAGGGCCGCATATTCTTGCTTGAAATAGCGACTGATCCCCTTGGTGCGCTCGGAATAGGTTGCTCCAAAACGAGGATCGTTGGGTTCGATGCGCGGAAGAAATTTCAGGGTGAGTTCGCCTTTGTTGAGATAGAACGTTCCCTTGGGAATGGCATCCGCTGCCCCATGAATGAGTAACGGCTGAATGGCGACACCGAGTTCCTCGGCCATAAAGAATGCTCCCTTATGAAAGCGCCGCAGCTTGCCGTCCTCGGATCGCGTGCCCTCGGGGAACACGACCACAGAATATCCCTCGTCCACACGCGCCTGCAATCGCTCGATGCCCTCTTCGGCTCCCTCCGTCACCGGGTAGTAATCAGCCAATCGCACAACCCCGCCAAATACGGGCGATTTCCAAACCCACTCGTTGGTGAGCAAAATCAGTTTGGGATGGAGCAAGGTGGAAAGCAAAATATCGAGCACCGACGAGTGATTGGCAATGATCACACTGGCTTTTGAAAACGTATCCGGCTGGCGACCGATCACTCTTTTCTTCACGGTGGGTTCGAAAAAGATGAGCGCCCAGGTGATGTACCGGATCAGGGTATGATACACGATCTTTATTTTCTTTTTCCCGAAAGGGATCAAGCGAAAAACAAATCCGATCAACGTAAGTGCTATGGCACCGAGAACAAAAAATCCATAAGTAAAACCCGTGCGCAAAATCCCAACCCAGGTCCTTGGTCCAAAGCCTTTCTTTGTGCGATTCGTGATGAGCCAGCGAAACAAATACGGCTCCAGCGTCTGCGACATGATAAACACGCAGACAATGCCGATGATGGAGATAGAAGCAATGGACCGCAGGGCCGGGTGCTTGGCAAAGATCAACACGCCCAACCCGGCAATGGTGGTGGCCGCCGACAACAATATGGAGATGCGAATCGACGGGAGGTTTTTCCTGCCATAGGCATATTCCTGTTGCAACCCGTCCATGATGAAAATGCTGTAGTCGTCGCCCAAGCCAAAAATGAACGTCGACACCATCACGTTGATGATGTTGAATTCAATACCCGCCAGTGCCATGATGCCGAGGATCCAGATCCAGGTAATGAACATGGGCACAAAGGTGATGAGGGTGAGCTCAATGCGGCCAAACGAAAGGAACAACGCCCCAAACACCAACAGGGCGGTGAAGGTGACGATGAAATTAAAATCCGCGTGCACATACTCCACAAAAAGATTGGTGAGCATCTGGCGATCGAACGACTGTGCGGGGGTGGCTTCCAGTTGTTTGTAGACAAACGGTTTCCTTGCCGGGTCGACGTTGGCCAGCGAGATCACGGTCGCGCGGCCATCCTTTTCAATGATGTAGTCATCAAAAAATGCTGCCCGGATGCCAGACATGTCTTCCGAAGAAGCCGGTTGATAGGCCTTGGTGATGAGTTGATCAAAGTTGTCGATCACCTGTTGTGAAAACTTCAATGCCGTGGCTTCCTTTTTCACGGCGGCCATCACCGTTTCTTTTCTTTGAGGTGACCAGAATTCATTCCAACGGGCGATGCGCACGCGTTGGAGCGAATCGGAAATGAGGAAGAGCGATACGGAGGAAAATTTATGAAGGGCGTGGGTGTCTTTCAACGATTGCAATACCGGGGTGGCTTGCTCATTTTTCCTGAGGGCCTCTTCGAGTGTACGTCCCGTCGAAACAACATAGACTGCGCTGAGCGAAGCTTTGTTTACCTTCTCCAAACGCTCCTGGGCCTGGCGTGTCTCTTCATGCATGAAGTTCAACTTACCCATGTCGCTGTTGAAAGAAACGCGTCCTGCGAAGTAGAGAAAAACAGGGGTTGCCAGGAGAATGATGATCACCATCACTTTAGGCGATTCGAACTGCAACAGCAGGCGCTCGATTCTTCCTTCCTCCTCTGCATGAACGGGGAACATTTGCGCGGAAATAAAATGCGGCAGAAAAATCAGCGAACACAATGACGCCCCGATCAGACTGAACGCTGCAAACAAACCCAGGTCACGCAAAACCGCCGCGTTAGCAAACTGCAGACAGAAAAACGCCAGCACCGTGGTGGCACTGCCCAGCGTCATGGGGGCCACCAGGTCTTTGATGACCAGCTTCACATCGTGGGTGTGCTTCAGGTGAGCCAGGAAATGCAACGAATAGTTTACGGCAATGCCCAGGATGACCGAACCCGCCGCCAGGGCCAGGATGGAGACCGTTCCCTTCAACAGATAGATACAACAAAGCGAAAACACACCGCCAAACAGCACGGGGATCAGAATCAGAAACGGCACGCGTTTCTTCCTGAAATAGCCAATCAGCAACACGGCCAGCAACACGACCATCAGGCTCACCGTGAGCATCGAGTCGCTGCGCAATTGTGTAGCATTGCCTACCGCCACAGCCGACGCCCCAAAGTAAGACGACATCACCGGCGAATTGACGGGTGTGGTCTCTTCGACGATCTGGTTCAGCGCGGCAATAAATTTTGTATTGTTGCCCGTTTCACTGGGGCCGTACACCGGCTGAATAAAAAATAGCAAATGCCGGTGATCCTTCGTGATGATGTAACCATCGTACAATTCAAAATTTTCGTCATACTGGAGTTGACGCAGTTTCTTTAAAGCCAGGAAAGAAAAACCCAACGGATCCTGTACAATGATCTTTTTCAACGCCATGCCCGCCGGCGAGATCAATTGCTGATAATTTTCATTCAATATCTTTTGAACATTCTCCGGGCGACTCAAGGAATCCAACTGCCGGTAGTCTTTTTCATCGAGGAAGATGGGCAGTTGCGTTTGGATGGCGCGGAACACTTCCATCACCTTCTCGTCGTCGACCCGCGTCACCATTTGCTTCACATAGGGTTTCAGGTCCGTGTCGATGCGGGCGGCGATGGCTTCGGCACGGGCGATGAGGCTGTCGGGTTCGGGTGTGGTGGTGCTGTCTTTCACCGACACCATCATCACCATGCGCTCCACGAATTTGGAGTTCTTAAAAACGTAGTTCAGTTCCTCCACCCGGGGGTCGTCCGGGAAAAATTTGGTGATATCTTCTTCCAGTTCGATCTGTGATGCGCCCGCCGCCAACAAGGCGAACAGCCCCAGGAACACCGCCCAGAACAAGGGCTTGCGCCGCTGAAAGAAATCGTACAGGGAAAGAAAGATCCGGGCCATAATCAGGATTGCCGACGCTTAAAGAGTTTCAACCCCACGTAGGTCAATCCCCCAAAAATAACACCTGCCACGACAGCCAGCGTGGTGGCACCGAGAACATATTGGAAAAAGTTTTGCCACATCAGCTCCAGCGTGATGTCCTTGCTGAACGAGAGGTACTGTGCCTTCTCGCCCATCCAAATCCGGCCTGTGTAATGGCTCAAAAAGAGGATGACCGGGATCATGGGCGGTATGCTGATGTTGGCCGCGATAATGACCAGCGCCTTGTTCAATTTCAAAGCAAACGATAGCGCTATGGCAATGATCAACTGAAATCCCCACAAGGGAACGATGCCCATAAAAATACCAAAGCCTACCGAGAGGGCTTTGACGGCGTCGGATTCATGCTCCGCGAATAACTGCTCGCGGACGAACTCACTGAATTTTTTTTTTTAAAGCTCCTGAAGAAGTCGCGGGGGTGGATGTACAACAGGGCGATGGTGACCAGGAACGTGTTTAAAATGCTGATGCGCGTAAAATCCTTGAACGGCCGGAAATGCGAAATCCGCTCTTCGCGGGGCGCATAGAAAACCCGCACCGGCACTTCCGCCATCTCGATGCCGCGCCACGACGAACGCACCAGCACCTCGATCTCGAATTCGAATTTCCGCGTGATGAAAGAAGTCCTTTCTAACAGTTTCACCGGGTAAAGCCGGTAGCCGCTTTGTGTGTCGTTGCGTTTCAACCCTGTCTCCACCCAAAACCAGAAGTTGGAGAACTTGTGCCCAAAGCTGCTCTTGCCCGGCACGCTGGCCTGGTCCATGTTGCGCACACCAATGATCACTGCCGCCGGATGCTCTTCCAATGCTGTGATGAATTTGGGAAGGTCCACGGCAAAGTGTTGTCCATCCGAATCGATCGTAATAGCATAGTCGTATCCCATATCCACGGCGCGCTTAAACCCTTGCCGCAGGGCGTAACCTTTTCCTTTGTTGGGGAGATAACTGACGAGATCGATTTGAGGAAATTGTTTTAAGATTTCAGGCGTAGAATCCGTCGCGCCGTCGCAGACCACGATCACCTGGTCGGTATATTCCAACACGTCGCGGATCACCTGGCCGACCGTCTGTTCATTGTTGTAGGTCGGTACCAGTACGCATACTTTCTTTTGCTTACATAACGCTTGGAATGCTGCTGGTTCCATCAGGCAATTTTCAGCGTGGCTTTTAATTTGAAGAAGGTGACCGCACCGGCAAACAGCGTGGCGTTCACGATCCATTGGCCGGGCTCCTCCGTATAAGAAAGACTGGCCTCAACATCTTTGTTCTGATCGGGGTTGATCACAGAAAGAAACTTCATGTTATCGGCTTCGGCGATGCGCAAGGTCTTTTTGGTGGTGACCTCCATCAACTCGCGTACGATCTGCATCATGCACACCCCGGGCACGATGGGCAAGCCGGGAAAGTGACCCTCGAAGATCTTGTGGTCGCGGCGGAGGGCAAGCGTGGCTTTCACGGTGCCGGGTGTGGCTTCGTGGTGTGAGAGCGTATAAAAATCGTTGAGCAACATCATTCTTTTGTGATACGTGCCAGTTTAATCTGCATGTTGAACGTGTGGTGCTTCAGTTCCAGCATGTCCGGCGAGGGATAAGGCGAACCGGGCAGTAGCACCGTCACCTTGCGTTTCCGGGGAGCGCCCCATTCCAACCTGCGCAAAGAAGCACAATCTTTGCTGGTAATGAAATAGGCAGTTTCCTTTTTTTGCGCCACTCCAAAGAAAACCTCTTCTCCCTCCGTCCAGCGCTGGTAAACGCCTTGCCGGAACGGCAGCCCTAAAACCAGTTCAAAGTCCTTCCGAAGGGTTTGGATCACCGCTTTTTTGTTGAGCTGGTGGATGGCATTGTATACTTTAAAGTCGCCGTTGGTGAGGAACCCAAAGTCGAAGAACGTCACCCCGGCTTCGTTGGTGAACACCACACGGTAGGAGCTGTCGGGCATGTGTTTCACCAGCAGCAAGCCACTGATGTGCCTGCCCACCACGTCCACATCGGCATTGTACCACGAGGTGTTTACACGCGCCGGAACCACCTTGGCGGCGCAAACGGCATCGGGGGCCGTTGCTTGCAGCCCCTTGTAGTCGGACGCGCATCGCATGAGCAGAAGACAGCCGATGCTAAAGAGAAAACAGCGCATCGGACAGGGTGGTGTTTAAGGTTTTGTCGGTAAACGAGATCACCGTTTTGTCGCCCGAGGGTTCATTCATTTCGATAGACCGGGCCGTGTAATCTTTTTTCTCCACCTGCAACACGATGGTTTGAAAGAATTCCTTCAACGCTTTCGAAGTGGGGGTCATCTCCAGCAAATAGCCTTTGTCGTTCTCGAACACTTTCGTGGTAAAATCTTTACTATCGAGGATGGTGCCCTGCACACAATCGATCATGATGCGATTGACCTGTTGAAAGAGCTTATTGGATTTTACGTTGATCCGGTTTTCTTTCTGATCGTTCTTGACGAGCATTTTGTCGCCGTTCATCACGATCAGGTAGTGAAAGGGCTTTTGATAATCGATGCGCACGCGGTTGCTGCGCTGAAACCAGAATTTACCGGTGGACGTGATCGTCTCCGTGAGTGCCGTCAGCGTTTTTACCTGGGTAAAGTTGCTGGTGATCGTCGACACTTTTGCCGACTCGGTGGCGAATTGTTTTTTGAACGCCGCCAGGTCGGCCACCGGTTTGAAGCCGGTGTATTGCGCTTTCGCGGGATGGGAAATCAGCAACCCGATGCTCATGAGCAATCCCAGCGTCTTGAAAAAAATGGTTGTTCTTATATCACGCATATGCTCGCTCGTTCAATAATTCATCTACCCTCACAATTTTCAATCCACGTTTTGCCACGTGATCCAGGAACGCGGGGAGTATCTCCAGGGTGATATCACAGTAGTCATGAAACAGCACGACGTCGCCACCTTTCAGGGATTTTGTCACGCGCTGCATCAACATGGCGGCGTCCTTGCTCACGGTGTCGAATGACCGCACGCTCCACCCGATGGTTTTGTATCCGCCCTTCTTCACGGCTGAGGCCAGCATGGGGTTGGTCACGCCATAGGGAGGGCGAAAGAAAGCGGGTCTTGCCCCAATGGTTTCTTCGATGACCTTGTCGGTATCGGTCAACTCTTTGCCTATTTGCGCAGCGGTCTGCAGATCGAACGTGGCGGCATGCCAGTAGCTATGATTGCAGACCAAGTGGCCTGCGGAATGGATCTCTTTTGTTAATTGAGGATGAGCAGCAATGCGGTTGCCGATGCAGAAGAACGCTGCCTTCACGCCGCGCGTCTTTAAGATCTCCAGGGCTTTCTCGGTGTTGCCCGGAATAGGCCCATCATCGAACGTGATGGCGATGCTGTTGGACGCTTGATCACCCTTGTATCGCACCGGGAGAAAAAACTGCGCCGACAATACCGAGGTCCCATATCCGACTATACCTAAGTAAATAATCGCCAGGATCAAATAGCACCACCACGGCAAAGTTTCCATGGCATCGTACACCAGTATGGCTGCCAGGGTAACGATGAACACGATCGTGATGGTTTTGTATTTCAGCATGCTTCGAGTAAAATCAACGAGTGGTATTTACCAAAGTAAGAATTAAAGATCAGCACGCGTTGCAGCGGCCGGTTGGCTTTTCCGATCGACACGCTTTCCGGAACGGTTTGGGCTTCGATCATCCGTGCCGCCAGCCACACGGCAAATGCGGTGGCCGTGGGATATTCACCAGAAAGATGTTTGAAGTAGCCCTTGGCGCTGGAAGGGAAAAGTGAGCCGGCTGTGTTTTGTAAAACTTCTTCATCTGAAGCGTCGCCTTGTGTTCCCATTAAAAGCAAGTCAATGTCTGCTGTCTTCAGATTGGCATCGGCTAAAAATTGATGAACGCCATTGTTCAATGCCGTTTCGTCGGCATGATAAAATGTTGCGAGGGAATGGATCGAGACCTTGTCCTTACTGCTCTTCTCTCCTGACAAAACAAAATACGCTACGCCTTCTCCGTTTATGGCACCGGCGTGGTGTTCGTCTTTGAAGATTCCAAAGCGTTTTTGAATGGCGTGACTGGTGTCGGTGATCTCGTCGGCGGCACCCACCAAAAAATGCTGGGCGGGGGTTTCCTGCAATTCCATCAACGCATCCAGCAACGCATTCTCAAATGAAAATGCGCGCTGCGTATAGGTTTGATTGTAGCCCTGGCATTGCAACAACAAGGCTATCTGGGAGCCGATGGTGTTGTGTGTGGATTGGATGAACGGCGTCGGGTTGAGCGCATGCTCGACGTTGGTGATCATTTTGCTGAGGAAAATTCCGGTGTCCTCCAGGCATCCATAGCTGGTGCCGGTGATGATGCCGTCGGGAATAGTGATGCCAGCTTCTTTCAAGGCCATGCTGCCCGAGGCTACACCCATTTTCAAAATGCGGCTCATGCGGCGCAGTTGGCGCACGTCCATGTATTGCGTGTAGTCCGGTTCCACGCAGGTGAAGCGATTTCCGTTGGCCAGCACGGGCGTTTCCAGCAACGATGTTTCACCCCAGGTCTGCTGCGGTGAGATGTTGCCTTTGCCTTTGATGTAGATCGCCATACGCTATACTTTCGCCGACCGGAAGGGCCGTTTTAATTTTTTGAGAATATGATGGAAGAGCAATTGCCTCCAAAACCAAAGGAGTTGCTCATCACATGGTTTACCGCTATGCCGGATTCAAAACTCTTCTGGGGAACAATGCCCACCTCGGGGATCGGTGTTTCAAAACGCAGGTTCGGAAAAACACATTGCTCGCGGATCGCCATCACCGAGAACACGGCTTCAATTCCTCCACTGGCGCCGAGCGTGTGACCGGTAAATGCTTTGGTGGAGCTAAGCCTCGGATAACGGTCGCCATAGAGCCGCGCGATGGCGGTGCCTTCCGAGAGGTCGTTGTTCAACGTGCCGGTGCCGTGCAGATTGATGTAGTCGATATCCTGCGGTGAAAGTCCACTCATGGCCAGCGCTTTTTGCATGGCCCCAAACGACCCGCGCCCCTCCGGGGAAGACGCCGTTTGGTGATAGGCATCGTTCGTGTTGGCATATCCATTGACATACGCCGAAGCTTTTATTTTCTCCGCTTCCAGGACACGATCCGACACGAGCACGACAAAGGCCGCGCCCTCACCCAGGTTCAGCCCGCTGCGACTCGCATCGAACGGACGACATGGTTGCTGATCCAATATCATGAGGCTGTTGAATCCATTCAAGGTGAACTTCGAAAGCGCATCGGTCCCGCCGGCAATGACCACATCCAATTGGTTGTGCTTGATGAGCCGCGATCCCAGCGCAATGGCGTTCACCGACGAAGAGCATGCCGTGTTGATGGTGGAAATAAATCCATTCACCCCCAGGTCATCGGCAATCAGTTCCGTCGACATACCGCATTCGTGATGCAGCACGTTGCGCAGTTTGCCCTTGGCGTTGTCGGCGAGATAGTCGATGAAAAAGTTTTCGGTTCGATCCATCCCTCCCACGGTCGTGGCCGAGATCACGCCGGTGCGCCAACGCTTTATGTCCACCTTCGACGCTTTTACGGCCTCTCTTGCCGCATAGATCCCCAGCAACGCCGTGCGCGATGTGTGGGCGGGCATCCAAAGTATATCACAAAGCTCGGCATTGGAAAGCTTGACCTCTCCTACCGGAAGCACATTCTTGTAGACTGAATCAAACAGCGTGATGTGCCCGATGCCGGAGCGCTGGGCCTGAAATGCGGCCAGCGTTTCGGAGACGGAATTTCCGATGGCGGAGATGATGCCGGTGCCGGCTACATGCACGGTGCCTTTCAAGGATCAGGAAGGTTTGTTGGCCCGGATGTATTCGGCGATGGTCTTCACCGATTTGAAGATCTGCGGGCCGTCTTGCGGATTGGCCAGCTTAATGTTGTAGTGTTGCTGCAGCAGCACGATCAGTTCCAGGGCGTCGATCGAATCGAGTCCTAAACCTTCCACAAAAAGCGGCTGATCGTCGCCGATATCTTCGGGTTTCAAATGCTTCAAATTCAACGCCTCGATGATCTGCTTTTTCAGATCGGCCATCAACTGTTCCATAATTCACTGATAAAGTTTTCGAAGTTGTTCTGCAGTATGTTCCGGCGTTCCGGCCGGTTGCTGTTTTTCCAGCAAATATAAGAAAACATCGTGTTGCTCACCCAGAACATCTACCCAGCCCGCCAGGCAGGCCTGGGTCTTGTCGGTGGCCATCACCAGCTCCACGTAGGTGTGCAGCAAGACCGGGTCGAACGCGGGCGTCACAAAAAAGGCATTCTCTCCTTTTATGCCCTGCCGGATGCAAATCTCGCCGGCCACGATGTTGGCGAGCGTATACACAAATAAGGCCGGGCTCGCCAGCGTTTTGGTCGACTCGTAGTAACGAATGTCGGTATCCAGGCTGGCGTGGGCATTGGCCAGGACCAGGGCCACTTGCTCGGGTGCATAGCGCGGCAACAAGGGGGCGTCCTTCACCAGCATCTCCGCTCCCAGGAACCCCAGTTTGGACGCGCGGTCCATCTTGTAGAATTTCGGGTATGGGATGCTCATGGCTTGCAGGGCCGCGTCCAGGAAATCGTCCAGGGTGCCTTCCGTTTGGGTAAAAACCGGCTTACCCTGGTTGTACAGGGTGCGGTTGTAGATGCGGCAATATCGGGTGATGGCAGACACGGATCAGAGTGCGTCTAATCGTTCACGCACGTCGATCAATTTTGCCAGGCGTTTCAGCGACCCGGCGTGATCTTTCACATACGGGTTGCTTTGATCCCACACATAGCCCGCCAACACTGAGCAGATCTGACGCTTGATCTCGGGGTCGGGATTTTTGGAGAAGAATATTTTCTCCAGCGTGCCGTCGTACCAGGCCATGACGTAGGTCCTGAACGTGTCTACACCCTGGCGGATAAAATTCGTATAGTCATTGTCCCAATCGACGTTCTCGCCCTTCAACTTGCGGATCACCATCTTGCTGGCGGTGTGGCTCGATACGGTGGCGAACATCACACCCGAAGAGAAAATAGGATCCAGGAACTCCGTCACGTTGCCCGTGAGCACGAAGCCGTGTCCATAGAACTTATCAGTGGTTGCCGACCAGGCTTCCAGCTTCCGGGGCTCAAACACCCACTCCACATCGCCAAAGCGTTGTTTCAGATAGGCGTTGCCATCGATGAAGGTTCTGAACTGGGATGAGGGATCGCCGCCCATCGCATTGAAGTAGTCAAAGCTGCCCACAAAACCCAGCGAGGTCACGCCGGTGGAAAATGGGATGATCCACGACCAAATGCCCGGCGCATACATCACGGCGATGATGCGGTTTGGTTCGTCGTGGTTGTTGCGGTGAATGTCGTTCACATGGGCGAACACGGCCTTGCGCGGGTCCAGGTTGGATGGTTTGTCCAGGTTGAACAAGCGCGGGATCACGCGCCCATAGCCGCTGGCATCGATGATGAAGCGGGCTTCTATTTTGTCGGTCGTGCCGTCTTTTTTCTCTACGCTGGTGATCGAACTTTCGTCGGGCAGGAATTCAATGGCCGTCACGGTTGTCTCAAAATCCACCGGCACGCCGCGGCGTTGTACATCGGTGATGAGGGTAAGATCGAACTCCGCGCGCTGCACTTGCCAGGTCCACGTCCAGCCTTTTGAAAATTGATCGGAGAAATTGAAGTCGGAAACTTTCTCCTCCTTCATAAACTTCGCGCCGAACTTCTCTTGAAATTTCTTTGCTTTTACGGCATCTAAAAACTCCGCGTCCTCCAACACCTCCATACACCGCGGCAACAAGCTTTCGCCGATAACAAAACGCGGGAACTTCTCGCGCTCTACCACGCGAACCGAAAGCCCAGCCTTGTGAATCATCGCTGCGGACACCGACCCCGCCGGCCCCGCACCAATCACCAAAACATCAATTTTATTCATGCTCCTTTACTATTTGATATTTCAAACTTTCTTCGCCCGCTTTCGCTAAAGCTTCAGCGGGCGGCTAAAAAATTATCCAGGCTGACACACCAACAACGTATGGCTCACCCCAATGTAATCCTTCTCCTCCACCACTTTCAATCCCGCACGCTCCACGCACTTGATGAACACCTTCGAATCATACATCTGGCTGTTCCCATTCGCCATCACCGTAAAATACAGAGATGTCTGTTGCAGCGAGAAAGCCGACGCTTCAAACCGCTGACGATCCCAGAAAGTCTCGAGGATAAAAATTCTTCCACCCGGATTCAATGCCTTCTTGCAGCGCGTGAGGATCGACACGATCTCATCGTCCGAGAAGCAATCCAAAAACTGGCTCATCCAAACGGCATCAAATCCCTGGGGAAATTTATGCGCGTCATCCAGCACGTTGCCGGGATGAAACTTGATGCGGTTGCCATAGCCCAGCGACTCGATCTTGCCTTTTGCCCCATCTACATACCCGGGCAAATCCATGATGGTGATGTTCACATCAGGGTCGTGTGCAAAACTCTGCATCGACCACTTGCCCGTGTTCCCGCCAATGTCCAGCAAGGTTTTCGGCTTGTAGTGATACACGTGCGGAAGCACTTCGGGAAATGCATAGTCGGAATAGAAATGGTCGAACGAGAACCAGCTCTTCTTGGCTTTCTCAGGAAGGTTGGTCGACAAGGCCTGGTAGATGGTAGGCCACTCGCCGAAAACTTTAAGGCCTTCTGGTTTTTGATTTTTGATGCTCTCCTCCAGGAAGTACATGCCGTTGTAGCACACGTCGTGGGTGAAGTCCATGTTCACTTTCGTGAGTTCGTCGTGCAAAATGAAGTAGGTCGTCTTGGTGATCTTGTATTTTCCTTCGGAGAGGACGAGCAGGCCGATACCCAGGGCGGCTTCCACCAATACGCGGATGCCATAGGCGGGTAGATTTATTTTCTCGTTGAGTTGTTCCAGCGTAATGCCTTCTCTGTGGGACTCCACGGTGGTTAGAATTCCACTGTCACGCAACACGCGGGTGGCCTGGAAAACGAACGGTGCAAACGTGATCCATTGTGCTTCTTCTTTTGCCTGCAGGGCCGTCAGTTTTTCTTTCTCGTAAAAATTCATGTTTAAAAAGTTATTGTTCCTGTAAAATTATAGCAGCATTGCATCCCCCAAACCCCGACGCTGTTTTCAGGCAGGTTTTCAAAGTGCGTTGCTCCACCGTTCGAATAACATTCACGGACTGCGACGTGCCGGGTGTTTCAAATCCCAGCGACGGTACCAGCTCATTGCGCTTCAGACTTTCAGAACTGATGATCATCTCCACGACACCCGCTGCTCCCAGCGTATGACCGAAATATCCTTTCAAGCTGTGGAGTGGGGTATTTTCCAATCCCACGCGATTAAACGCTTTGGCTTCCATCTCGTCATTGTAGAGCGTGGCGGTGCCGTGGGCGCAGATGAAATCAATATCATTTTCGGTGAGCTCCGATTCCTGCAGCGCCTGGCGGATGGCAAATCCCAATTCTTCACCGGTGCGCGATGGCCCGGAAATGTGGTTGGCGTCGTTGCTCAGTCCACCGCCCAAAATCTCTACCGATGCCGAAACTCCCAATGCTTCCGGTGCCGTGGAAAGGATCATCACCGCAGCACATTCGCCGAGGTTGATGCCTTTGCGCCCCGCGTCAAAGGGCCGACAGGGTTCGGCTGTCAGGGCCTGCAAGCTCTGAAAGCCTGAGATCACAAAACGGTTCAGCACGTCGGCACCCAGCACCACGGCGTGATCGTATTGCCCCGACACCAGCAGCCTTCTCGCGACAATGGTCGCCATCACGCCGGAAATGCAAGCGTTGGAGATCACCGTATGGCTGGGAATGCCAATGCGATCGGCCAGCATGCTGGCAACGGCATGGAGATGAATGCGGGGGTGGTCAGGTTTTCCCTCTTCTAAAAATGAGATATTCCCCTTCGTCGTGGAGAGGATAAAAATCGTACGGTCCTTTGGAAGGGTGACGTTTTGCAAGGCCTGCTGCAATGCGCGATCGCACAAATATTCAAAACGCGACAAGGGCGACTCGGGCAATTTTTCTTGTATCAAGGCACCCGCAAAAATCTGCTGACTCAACGCCGCATCTTCCACGCGGCGGATGCCCGAAATGCCTTTGCGGACTTGTGTGTAGTTTTCTTCCGTGGTCCATCCCAACGGAGACACTATACTGTCAGCCACCATCCACACGCGCTTCATGCGTTGAAGTTCTGTTTTGATTTCCAGGCTTCGAAGAAAGCCGGTGTGGTGAATTGAAGTTCAAATGATTTTGCGTCGACAAACACTTGCGTGGAGGCGCCGGTGGCCACGAGATTCCTGTGGGCCGAATCGAACATGCGGTATTCGAAATGCAGCTTGGCGGCCGGTGTCGGCATGTAGATCGTTTCCACGATCACACTGTCGCCATAACGCAGCGGCTTTTTGTAGTCGCAGTTGACCGACACCACGGGGACGGCCAACCCGTTGCGATAAAAGTCGAGATAGGAAATGCCGTGTACCTTCCCGAACGCCTCGCGGCCGTCTTCAAAATAGCGCAGGTAGTGCCCGTGCCATACGATGCCCAGGGGATCGGCCTCGTTGAAGCGTACAAGGATTTCAGTTTGGTGAATCAGCACAATTGGTTTGTTGTTAAAAATCAAAAAATAAAAAGACAGGTTGCTCCTGTCCTTTGCACGTCAGGGACGATAATATTTTTTACGCCACATTTCAAAGCCGTCTTTTTTGCTACCGACCTTGGCCAGGATCTTGGCTACACAGCCCGCCCAGAAGTTGCGCATGCCCATGCCCGCCGGAGGGCCTACAACGCGCTCGGTGAACAACACTTCCTTGGTGTTGAGGTTGATGAAGGTGACATAGATGGAACCTTCTTCATTTTTTTTATTGAAGCTCTCCACGTTGAACATGAGCCCTATGCCGCTCAAACCGCTCAGATCGTAGCCGGCAATGATTTCGTCGATGTCGGAAACTTTCAAGTGCAGGTAATCTTTTTCTTCATCGGAAAACATGCTCAGCACATCCAGCTCGGCGTTGTGGGCTTTCACCGCCTGCAGGTTGTTCTCCACCTTTGCGCGGCCGATGGCCTTGGCGATGTCGTATTTGTCGTGCTCTTTCAGGATCAGATCATTCCAGGCATCCAACAAATGACGCACGTCCGACTCGGAGCCGAATTTCTCGCGGTCGCCGATAAATTTTGCGTTCGAGAAGTCCAGCCCCAGCCAGGTCACGGGCACCTCGGGGCGAAACACATCGCTCTTGGTTTGCGCCTTCGCGGAGAAGGCTGCCAACACGAAAAACAGGAGTGCGATTCTTTTCATGTTCATATCTCTGGTTTTAGGATTGCAGCTTGGCAAAGATCCGCATCTCGCAAGAGGCCAGCACGTTTCCATTCTGCTCCACTTTACCCTGCACCACCGTGATGTCCAGCACTTTGTTGACGATCTCCACCGATGTGGTGATGGTCGTATTTTCTTTCGGGAGGCCCGCGATCTTCAAGTTCTTTACGGCTGCGATGTAGCCGATGGGAATGGGAATGTTTTTCTTTGAACACTGATAGCCCACGTGCACGGCAGCGGTCTGCGCGATATTCTCCACCAGGCCCGGTTCCATAAACTGGCCAGCGGATACGAAGAGATTTGTGGGGTCAATAGCAAGCTGAGTCACCGCACGGGTGTCGCTTGCTTCCAGCAGGTTGTGCACCATCACAATCGGATTGCGCTGGGGAATGTATTGGAGGATGTCGGTTTGGTTTGCTAACATTGGCAGCGCAAAAATTGATTATTTTCCCCAAAAGTTAAAATAATTAAACCACTGATCGGGGTAGGCCCGCACTTTTTGTTCCAACTCGCCCACAAACGCCGACAGGAGGCGCTCCATGAATTCAGCCTTGGTTTCGTCATCTTTCCGGGTGAGCAGCCCGCTGCCAAAAAAGTGATAGTGTGTCGATGTTTCCTTGAAGGCAAACACGATGGACACCGGCACGCGGAAACTGGCCGACAACAGGAACGGCCCGATGGGGAACGGTGCCTCGTCGCCCAGCAATTTCTTATAGGTGATCTTATTGCCTTCCAGGAACCGGTCGGCATGGAGACAGATCAGCTCGTTGTTCTGCAGGGCCTCGCCCATGGCAAACACGTGCGACATGTCTTCCTTGATGACGATGATGCGCAGGTTGCGGCCACCGGTCACGCTTTCGAGGTAGTCTTTGATACGCTGGTGCTCGCCGTCGAACATGACCACGTTCACCCGGGTGTCGAGGCGGCGCAGCAAGTGGCCCGCAGCTTCCCAGTTGCCCACGTGTGCGCTCAACAAAATACCTCCTTTCCCACCGCGGACGATCTCGCGGAGGTTGTCCTCGCCATCAAAATCGTAGGTAAAGCGGTTCCCAATGCCCGCCATGACCACCACTTTGTCCAGCAACGTCTGGCCAAAGATGTAATAGTTACGATAGACCTTGAAAATGGACTTGAGTACGCCATAGCCGTGACGCCGGCGGAAATAAGCGTAGATGGGACGAGACGAACTCCAGGAAAAAAGAAAATAGTAGAACGCTACAAAGCGCAGGACAAGATAGGCAGGCAAGACACCCAATGTCTTGATGATGAAAACAAAAATCCGATACCCCAACGGGGTGCCTTTGGATTTACCCTGCCAGCGCGGCATACCTTGCTTAGGCTACTTTTTCGCCTACGCGATGCTCGACGTAGTCGTAAAAGCTTTGAAAGGTGTCGATGTTTGTAAAGTCTTCGGGTTTTACTTTGAAACCGAAGTTGCTTTCGATCACTACCACCAGATCAATGTAGTCGAGGCTATCGAGTTCCAGCGTTTCACGCAGGTTGGCTGCCGGCGTGATCTTGCCGGGGTCCACTTCAAACTCGTCTACCAAAAAACCGTTGATCTTGTCAACAATAAATTTTGTTTCCATCACTTATTTGCTCCACTTTTTAACTATCAAAGTCGAATTCGTTCCTCCGAAACCGAAAGAATTAGACAAAAATACATCAATATTTTTATTCATCGTCTTCGCCACAATATTGAGACGTGCTGAATCTTCGTCCGGTGTTTCAAAATTTATGTTTGGCGCAATAAAACCGTTTTCCATCATGAGCATGGAATAGACGATTTCACTTGCGCCGGCCATCCAGCACTCGTGTCCGGTCATAGACTTCGTTGAGCTGACCGGTGTATGGTTTTCTCCAAAAACATCAAATATAGCCTTGGCCTCACTGGCGTCGCCTGCCGGTGTGGAGGTGGCGTGTGCATTTACGTAATCGATTTCGCTGGGCTTGAGGCCCGAACTTTTCATCGCCATGCGCAATGAACGGGCGGGACCTTGCACGGTCGGGTTGGAGATGTGTTCGCCATTGGACGAGAAGCCATAGCCGATCACTTCGGCCAGTATTTTTGCCCCGCGTTTCTGTGCCGACTCCAGGCTCTCCAAAATCACGGTTGCGGCTCCCCCGCTGGGCACCAGGCCGTCGCGGTGTTTGTCGAACGGTCGCGAAGCCGCGGTGGGGTTGTCGTGGCGGATAGAGAAAGCGCCAAGGGCGTCGAAATTGCCCATCGAGTAGACGTTCGTTTCCTGTGCGCCTCCGCAAATGATGCAATCCTGCATGCCGTTGCGAATGAACATGGCGCCCATGCCGATGGCGTGCGATCCGCTGGCGCAGGCGGCGCTCACGGTGAAATTGATTCCTTTCAGCCTGAAAATGGTGGCCAGGTTCATGTTCACGGTCGAGTTGAGCACCTGGAACACGTTGCCGGAGCCCACCATCATGGTGTCTTTCTTTTCGCGGATGATGTCCACGGCCTCGATCACGGGCGCAGCCGAACTGTCGTTGCCATAGATGATGCCCAGCTCGTGGCGGTCGATAAAATCCTGGTCGATGCCGGCGTGGCTCAGGGCCTGGGTGGTGGCCATATAGGCGTACTCCCCTTGTTCAGGCAACATCACCCGGGCGCGGCGGTCCAGCACACCTTTCAGGGCGGGTCTTTCCACAAAACCGGTGAGGCTGGAGCGATAGCCCATCTCCGTACGCTTAGGGTCCAGGATGATTCCGGATTTTCCGGCATACAGCGACTGCTGCACTTCTTCCAGGCTTTTGCCGATGCACGAATAAATCCCCAGACCTGTTATGACGACTCTGTTCATTCAGAATTAATACGCTAAATCACCATGCCGAACACATTTTTATCGGCATGCATACCATTACTTTAATCCGCAAAAATATAGTTTAAATTCGTGATTATCCTAACCACCCTGCGCAAAGTAGACGTATAAAATTCTCTACACTTTGGTCTGGAGATCAGGAGTAAAGCCCCCCGTTGATGGAGATGACGTTTCCGGTGATGTAGGAAGCTTTCATTGAGGCCAGGAACACCACCGCATCGGCCACCTCTTCGGGTTCGCCAAAACGCTTCATGGGCACCAGTGCCTTCAATTCCGCCTCGTTCAAATCCTGCGTCATGTCGGTCTTGATAAACCCCGGAGCCACCGCATTTACGGTCACTCCCCGGCGGGCCACTTCCTGCGCCAATGCCTTGGTGGCACCGATCACGCCGGCCTTTGCCGCCGAGTAGTTGGTCTGTCCCGGCATGCCCTTTAGCCCCGACAACGACACCACGCTCACGATGCGGCCATACTTGTTGGCCAGCATGCCGTTGATCACCTGGCGGGTAACATAATAAAAAGCGTCCAGGCTGGAACCCAGCACGTTCTTCCACTGCTGGTCGGTCATCCAGATCATGAGGGCGTCTTCGCGAATGCCGGCATTGTTCACCAGCACCTCGATGACTTTGTCCTTGTTGCCTTCCACCCAGCCTCCCAACACGGTATCTACATCGGTTTTGTTGCCCACATCGAACTTCAGCGTCTCGGCCGTAACATTCTTCCCGCGCACCAGCTCGGCTGTTTTAGCAGCCTCGGCGTCGTTGCTTTTGTAGTTGATCAGGATATGATAGCCTTGCTCGGCCAGCTTCACGCACACGGCGCGACCTATGCCTCGCGAACCACCGGTAACTAATGCGTATTTCATCTATAATTTTGTAGTTGAACCCAACGTCACCAAATATTTGCGCACGGCCTGGATGTCTTTATACAGCGGCTTATCCTCCAGGACAGGCCCGACTACGGCGCGTACCTCTTCGTAAAATTTATGCGTGAACGACGACAGGCGCGGCTGGCACTTCAGGAAGTCGATCGCTTGCGCCAAGGCGATGGTCTGGATGGCCAGCACATCGAAGCCGTTGTCGATCACCTTGCGGGTCATCAGCGCGGCGTTGCAGCCCATGCTCACGATGTCCTGGTTGTCGTTGTTGTTGGAGATGCTGTGGAGATACATCGGGAACGACAGTGTCTGGTTCTCGGCCGTCGTCGAGGTGGCCGTGAACTGCATGCCCTGCAAGCCCAGGTTCAATCCCAGCGTACCCAGGTTGATGAAAGGCGACAGCTTCTGGTTCAGCTTGTCGTTCAGCAGGTAATTCAACTGGCGTTCCGACAGCATGGTGAGCTTTGTCATCACGATCTTGAGCTTGTCCATGGCCAGCGACACATAGTCGCCGTGGAAGTTGCCGCCGTGGTACACGTTCTCGCGCTCGTGATCGATCACGGGGTTGTCATTCACCGAGTTCACCTCGTCTTCCACCACTTTGCGGACCTCGGCCAACGTATCGTACACCGGTCCCAGAATTTGGGGAACACAGCGCAGCGAGTAGTATTCCTGCACCTTGTCGGTGAAGATAGCCTCTTCGATCTTGCGGTGGTAAAGATGGTCGGGACGCTTGCGGATCAGCTTGCTGTCGGCCAACAGGGTGCGAATGGATGCCGCCACCTTGGATTGGCCGGGGTGATGTTTCACATGGTTCAGCTCCGAGGAGAAGTGGTCGTCGAACGACTTCATCAGCTCGTTGGTGATGGCCGAAAGGATCACCGAGCAAGTGAACAAATATTGGGCATGAATGAGGTTGACCATGCCGATGCCGGTCATGGCCGACGTGCCGTTCATGAGGGCGAGACCTTCGCGAAGGTGCACATCCAGCGGCGTAATTTTGCGGGCGGCGTAAACTTCCTTGGTCGATTGCAACTTACCGTCTACCAGCACTTCACCTTCGCCGATCAGGTTCAGGGCAAGGTGGGCCAACTGCACCAGGTCACCGCTGGCACCCACGCCACCGCGCTCGAAAATGCAGGCTGTGATGCGGGCATTGAGCAGGTCGCGCAAGAGGGAAACGGCGGTAGGGTGAACACCCGAGGAAGCCTGCATGAGGCTGCTCAGGCGTGCGAGCATGGTTGCCCGCGACAAGTCTTCGGCGATGGGCTGGCCTGCACCGGAGCTATGGCTGCGAATGAGGTTGAACTGCAGTTGACGCTGATCGTCTTCGCTGATCTTATATTGTGCCATCGGCCCGAGGCCGGTGTTGATCCCGTAGATGATCTTGTGCTGGGAGTAAGACTTCAGAAAGGTAAAATTGTGCTCCACTTTTTTCACTGCCGCACTGTCCAATTCCACACTCTCTCCCTGGTAGAGAACCTTTTCGAAATCCGCGACTGACAGCCTTCCCTGTCCTACTTTGATCATATGCGCTAAACTGGTTTAAAGATCGAGGTTTAAAACGGGCGCAAAATAGTAAAGACGAGTGTAATAATCACACGAATGGGTTCGTTTAGGGATATTTTGTTTGTTGCAGGCCACATTTTCAACCGCCCGACAAACCGTCACGTATGTCGGTTCCTCTCCCATTCCCATCATTTAACATTCTCCGCCAACAAACACTGCTCCCCACCACTAGCTCGTGCATATGCACCAATCGTCCTTGGTGTCCCACCGACAAGCACCGGTCGCCCTTGTTGGTGTTCTTCACCAACAAGTTTCCTTCCTGTCACTTTATTCAAGCCTGCCACCCATCCTCACCCATCAATATGAACGAGAAATCCCCATCTCCTCTCCCCATTAATATAAAATCCAGCACTGGAATACTTATACTCCTCCGGACATTCACACCATCCCGCTTTGACGGATTCAAGTGGATATAATCGATCTTTTGCCACATCACCTTTTCCGACCAAAGAGAAATCACCAGTGAATTCCTTTCCCAAATCTGATATCTTCGATCTTTTGCTCCGACTAGCAATTCTCCTTGAAGGGGTGAATTTTCATTTCTCAAAATTTTGAGAATTTGTTGGCTTGTAAATCTCAAAAAATCGCGTTGAACATTTGCCCTGGAATGATCGCCTAGAATTTGCCAAATCAAATGCATATGGTTTTGCATGATGACGAAGGCATAGATGATCACACGATTCGCCTTGTTTAAGAAAGATAAACTGGAGATGACTATATCTTTAAAGCGATCATCCGCTAGTACGGGTTTCCAATCCAGGCAAGTGATGGTGACGAATTCAGGATGGGTTTTGGCGTAAACTATGTTTCCTCTTTCCATGGTGATGAAAATTTAACCTTGAATACTGCAATGATTTTGCAGTGGTGGATTTTTATAGAAACGTTTATGCTTGACAGACTTTGGCGGAGAGTGCCGAACTGAGGCGACCAAAAAGTCGATTGATAAATTTCATGTGAGGTGCCAGAAACTTGTTGGTGAAGAACACCAACAAGGGCGGCAGGGAATATTTAGGGGTTGCAATGCTGGGCGACTTTGTGACGAGGGCCAAAACTGGAGCGATCAAAAAAGTTAATGGATGAATTTCATGTGGGACGCCCGGAACTTGTTGGTGAAGAACACCAACAAAGGCGACGGGGTGTTACTTCCCGAACGACTCCACTTTATAATCCAGGTTTGTTCCGAACACGGGGAAGCTGATCTTTAGCATGGCGTAGAAGCCTTTGCCTTCAAAGCTGGGGCGGTAGCCAACTTCGCCGCCATACGACCAGCTGAACATGCGGTTGAAGCGACCGTCCATGCCGAGGCGGAAGCCGAGCATTTTGGTTTTAAGGGGGCTGATGTCGTAGGTGTGGGTGCCGGCGTTGGGGCTGTTAGGGTCGGTGTCGGTGTAGACGATGTTGTCTACTTTTATGGAAGGTGATACGAGCACGTCGAAGTAGGCGGTGAAGATGAGGTCGTCGAGGCCTTCTTCAAATTTGTCGAAGTTGACGGCCACGTTCTTGATCCAGGTCATGGATCCTCCCACATACAATCCTTTGGAGGCAATGTTACTGAACACATCGAACGATTCGTTGCGGCCGTTCACAAACTTGGTCATGGGTAGGCCAACACCTTCGGAGTTTTTCAGGTCTGCATTGGTCAGGTTTTGTGCCTTGAGGGCACGGCCGATATCGGCTGAACTGTCCCAGATGATGCCGCCCAGTCTGGCGCCGTAGATCTTGCGCACTTTGCAGGGTACTTCAGCATTGAGGGGAACGCGGGCCGCCCATTTGTTGCCTTTGTAGCTGTTCTTGTAGAGGAACATCTTGGTTTTGGAGCTTTCCTCGAAATCCTTGATGTGATAGGTGCCGCCGAATTCATAGTAGTTGAATACTTCGGCGCGGTTGTCTACATCGCTTTTCTTAACGGCCAGGTCGCGGGCAAAGTCGAAGAACTGTTGGCTATAGCTCTTGCGGAAGGCCACCCTGAAATCGGCTTTGTCCTTGTGATAGTAGACCGCTTCGGCGCCGAAGCCGGCCGTGACGTTGGTCACGAACATCTCGGCGTAGAGGGGTTGAATGCCCACGAACAGTTTGTTGACCGAATAGGGTTCGTCGTATAGCTCTTCGTAGGTAACGGCGGTTTTATCCTTTCGTTCGCCCTGTGCAAAAAGATTGACGGAAGCCGTCAAAAACACAGCTATTAAGATTAAAAAGCGATGGTTCATAACCTTCGTAAATTGGGTATAATAGGTAAAAGTAATAAATCTCCGGCTAAAAATTAGCCCCTATACATACGGCTAGCCCGACAGATGTAATACTTTGATGCAAAATCACCTCGTTTGGAGCCTCGCAGGGTCTCCATTCCGGCCATCATCCAACCTAGTTCGCCCCTTTCTCCAGGCGTTTCTTCAGCTCTTCCAACTCCTTCAGCTTCGCAATGACATCGGCTTCCTTGCGCTTGCGGTCGGTAATATCCTCGAACATACCCAATACGGCCACTACTTCGCCGTGCTTGTTGGCAACGGGCACTTTACTGGTCAATACCCACGATTCCTCACCGGCGCTGTTCACGTTGCGTTCCTCTTGGTCCAGGCGGGGCACTCTGCTGTTCATCACCGCCAGGTCGTCTGCGCGGTAGGCCTCGGCGTGTTCCTTCCAGGGCATGTCGAAGTCGGTGCGACCGACCATGTCCTTGTAAGATTTGAGACCGGCCACCTGGGCAAAGATGCGGTTGGCTCCCTGGAAGCGCAGGTCCTTGTCTTTCCAGAACACGGCGCGGGGAATGTTGTCGATGATGGCCTGCATGGTTTCCTGGTCGTCGCCGAGCTTGTCCAGCATGAGGTTGATCTTGGCGGTGTTGTAGGCCACGGTGAGCAGATCGGCACATGATTTCAGGAACTCCACGTCCTCTTCGGTCCACTCCTTTTGTTCGTTCTGTTGTTCGCAGCAGATCACGCCGGCGATCTTGCCTTCGTTGAAGAAGGGCACGTCCAGCATGGATTGAATGCCCAGGGGCCTCAGATACACGTCCGTGAACTCGCGGGTAGCGGCATGGGTATGCGCATCGTTGGCAATGATGATCTCTTCACTGGTAACAGCTTCGAAGTAGCCCGGGAAGTCACGACCGTGCAACTCCGATCCCGATTCGAATGTGCCTTTGCTATGCTGATATAATTTCTCTTGACGGATCTTGTTTTCCTTGGAATGATAGGTCCAGATGCTGCTGCGCGACACGCCCAACTGACGGCTGATGGTGCTGGTGATCTTCTCCAGCGACGCATTCCAGTTACCGTCCTGGATATCCTTGTTCTTGGTGAGTTCCATCAGCACGGTGCGGTTCTTCTGGCTGATCTCGTTGCGCCGTTTCTCGCCGTCGAGCATGTTTTGGATGTGCTTTTCCTTGCGGCGCATTTCTTCCTGCGTGGCTTCCAGCTCTTCCATGTTCTGGCGCATTTCTTCTTCCTGAGCGCGCATTTCTTCGGCTTGTTGTTGCGTGCGCTCCAGCAGGAGGCGTGTGCTTTCGCTGATGCGTACCGAAGAGATGGTGGACGCGATGCTCTCCGTTAGTTTCTCGACCAATTCAATTTCGTGTGGCTCGTATTTTCCAAAGGTGGCGAGTTCCATCACACCAAAGATCTTCTCGTTCACCTTGAGCGGCACCAGCAACAGGGCGTTGGGTGTCGACCCTCCTAAACCCGAGGTGATGGTGACGTACTCCGACGGCACTTCCAGCAAGTAGATGCGCTCGCCTTCGAGGAAGCTCTGGCCTACCAGCCCTTCGCCAACCCCGACTTGTTTCTTCAGAAATTTCTTGCGTTCAAAAGCGTAGCACGCCACCAGCTCCAGGAACTTGTCGCCCTCGCTTTCTTCGTTGAGGACAAACAGACCTCCCTGGTTGCTCTTGGTATATTTTACGACAAACTTGATGATGTTGTCGAACAGTTCTTCGGTGGTGCCCGTGGAGGCACGTAAGATTTCTCCGATTTGTGCTAGTCCGGAGGTCGACCAGTTCCGGCGGCGGTCTTCTTCGGCGTTCACGCGGAGTTTGTCGCGCATGGTGAGCAGGGTGGTGCCCAGAGAACCGCTGCTTTCTTCGTTCAGGTCCAGGTCGGCTGTGTAGTTGCCCGCGGAGATGGCTTCGATAAAGCCCGAGAGCGACGCCACGGCACGGCCTTGCTGCTCAGAACGCGATTCATGCTCGACGACCAATTTTGTAGCGCTGCTTTGCAGGCGATACAGAAATAAGCACAGGGCTCCAAAGGCCACGACCAACAGGACGATGGACAACCAGGAGAGCATGCTTAGCGAAGAAGTATCACCCGATACGCCTTGCTGAATGTGGTCGACCAGCCTGTCGAGGGAGGTCAGGAAAGATTCGAATGTCGCATCAAATTGCTGATCGGCTGCGTCGCCGGCGTGGCTTCCGGCAACGGCTGCCGTACTGTCGGTGGCGGCGATGCCGGCCTTCCGGTGCGTGTGGCGATCTTGTGCCGACTCGATTACTTTCTCTATAGCAAAGATGGATTCTTTCAGTAATGCTTTGGTTTCTTCATCGTTGATCGTACCCAGGTTACCGGCCTCGGTTTGCTTGCCGTCGTAGGTACCTTGCAAGATGGCTGCCGAGGTTTTCAGCGGGCCTACTACATCGCGCTCGAAGTTGAGGCTTTCATCGCCGCCCATCAGCTCTTCGAACGACAGGTGGGCTTTGGTGACGCGGTTCTCGATGTTGTCTCCCAGGGTGATGAAGGGAAGTTTCTGTTGGTAGGTGGAGAGTGTTCTGCGTTGAACATAACCGATAAGAAGGGTTATGATCAGGCCCGTGAGGGCAAATCCGATGGTGTACTTGAGGGCACGATTTCTCATTGGCGCTACAGGATGATCGTAGTTTTAGGTCGTTAAAAGACGAGGAATGCTTTTGTTCAAAAGTTAGGTAATTATAGGGGGAAAAGAAAAGATTTGAAAGCTGACGCAATCCGAATCAACCGTTTTAAATGTAGGAAAAGAGCGCATTTTCAACGAATTGACCAACCTAAACCTGCACCGTTCGCCTGCCCCGAAGAACACGGGACGTTTGCCGGTTGTAGGAATATTGACAGAACGTTCAAAAACATCACAACGCTTTCAACGCATGCTCGCTCGCCTGCAACACCCTGCCCACAGCCGCATCATCGATGGCCGCCGAAACAAACATGGCTTCGTATTGCGAGGGTGCCATGTAGATGCCCTGCTGGAGCATGGACTGAAAATATTTTGCGAACTGCAACGTGTCTGAAGTCTTGGCCGTGTCGAAATCGATCACGATCTGGTCGGTGAAAAAGAGCGTGAACATGGAGCCCACCTGGTTGACGGTGTAGTTCAGTCCCTTCTTAAAAAGTTGTTGCCGGATGCCCCCCACGATCGCACTGGTGGCCGTGTTGATCTGGTGATAGACCGAAGGATTGTTTTTTAATTCCTTCAACATCGCCAACCCTGCCGCCATGGCCAAAGGATTGCCCGACAACGTGCCGGCCTGGTAGATCGGTCCCGCCGGCGACACCGCTTCCATGATCTCTTTTCTTCCGCCATAGGCCCCTACCGGCAAACCTCCACCGATGATCTTGCCCAGCGTCGTGAGATCCGGAGTGATGTTGTATAGCTCCTGTGCTCCCCCAAAGGCCAGCCGGAAGCCGGTCATCACTTCATCGAAGATGAGGAGGATCTTGTGTTTGTCGCACAGTGCGCGCAAGCCTTGCAGGTAGCCGGGCTGAGGCGCCACGCAACCCATGTTGCCCACGACCGGCTCCAGGATGATGGCGGCCACTTCGCCGTGGTTTTCTTCCACCAGCTTCTCCATCGCACGCATGTCGTTGAAGGGTGCGATCAGGGTGTCCTTCGCTGTGCCTTTCGTAACACCGGGACTATCGGGGGTGCCAAAGGTCATGGCACCGCTGCCGGCAGCGATCAGGAACGAGTCGCCGTGACCGTGGTAACAGCCTTCCATTTTGATGATCTTGTCGCGACCGGTGAAACCTCTCGCGACGCGTATGGCCGACATCGTGGCTTCTGTGCCGGAGTTCACCATGCGCACTTTTTCTACGGAGGGAATGATCGAGCAGATCAGTTCTGCCATTTCCACTTCTCTTGCCGTGGGCGCTCCGAACGATGGCGACGTGGCCAAGGCTTCTTTTACCGCTTCCTCCACTGCCGGGTGGGCATGCCCCAGGATCATGGGTCCCCAGGAATTGATGAGGTCTATAAATTCGTTGCCATCCTCGTCGTACAGGAATGCGCCCTTGGCACGCTTCATAAACAACGGGTTACCCCCGACGGCACGAAAAGCCCTGACGGGAGAGTTTACTCCGCCGGGGATGAAATGTTTGGCGCGTTCAAAAAGGGATTTGCTCTTGGAAAAATCTTTCATGGTGAAATAGGTTATCGCTCCACGCCGTTGCACAGCGACGTCATGGAAATTTGTTGTCAGTAGGTAAAATCGAAAGGTTTCATGGTTCGATCACCGGCGCTCCAGCACCTTCATCTCGCCTTCTTCAAAGCGGACAAACGGCACCAGCTCGTTGCTTCGGCCTTGCTGATAGTTGTAGCCTTCGGTGATGTTGCCGGGAATGATGCCTTCCTTGGTCAAGGCATCCTGGAAATACACGCCGTTCTTCTTCAGCTCGTTGCCCACGAAGAGCATATACGCATAGCCCAAGGCTGCGTAGTTTGACGGCGCACGGCCGTGGGTCTTGATATATTTCCGAACAAAGGTCTTTGCAAGGGGTTTCCTCTGATCCACAAAGTTCGGCGAGGCCAACACGACGGCAAGGTTCTGAAATTTCTCCAGGTCCACGGCGGTTTGGTCCAGCCAGGTTTCAGATCCCAGCACGGTGATGTTGTCTTTGCGCGTTTCGATGCTGCTCAGCACTTTGGCATAAATGAGGGCATCGTCGGAGGCAACATAGATGCTGCCTACGCTGTCTTTTTTCAGCGTGAATTGTTTGGGGTAGTGAAACTCGTCGTACTCCGTGGGGGTGGCCAACGTGGTAAAGATCGCCTGCGAACCTTCCTTCGACACACGATAGGATTGCATGATCTTGAAATTTTTCTCCTTGGCGGCCTGCATGAAGTTGGCGGCCAACACAGAGTCCCGCTTGCTGCTGCCATAGAACACCAGGCAGTTTTTCTTTTTCACGTTGGCGGCCATGAACTCACCCGACTTCCGTCCCAGGATCTCCAGCGAAGGCTGGTATAAAAACGCATAGGGATTATTTCCGATAAGCTCGCTGTTGTTGTGCACCGGGTTGAACACGTTGATGCGGTTGGCCAGCGAGAAGTCGGTAATGAGTTTGCTTTCTTCCATGAAGAACGGGCCGGCAATGAGGTCGGTGCTCTTCAGCTCGTCGGTGTTGAGGATCGTTTTGATCTTCTCCAGGCTGCGTTCCGTGTCGTAGGCGCGGAAGCTGATCTTCACTCCTTGTTTGGCCAGCGTGTCTACGGCCAGCTTCATGCCCTCATACAGGTCCAGCACGCTTTGGTTGCGCTTCTTGACGGGTGAGGCATCCAGCGTGTTGACCATAAAAGGCAATAACGCGGAGACTGTATACGTATCTTTAAAATAAGACTTGGGGGCTTCGGGAATAAAGTTGGCGCGATCGAGACTAAATTTTTTGATGACCGATTCCAGCAATTCTTTGTCTTCCGGGGTGGCCGGGTTTTTCGACAACGCTGTGGCTAGGGCCGTGCCCACGATCGCATCTTTGGGATACTCCTCCAACATCATGCGAAGGGTCTCTACGTCGGTGATGGCGCTGATGTTCTTGGCTTTGATGGCTTCGGCATCCTGTTGTAATTTCTTGTCTTGCAAGCCGGCAAACATTTTCAGTCCCTGGAAATAATCTTTCTCTTCGAGATTGATCTTCCCCAGCCAGAAGTTCACTTCGTCCATTTTGTCCCACGTGGGATGCAGGGTTCTGATTTGGGTGAGGGTGGACTTGGCGACAGCTTTATAATTTTGATTGTAGGCTGCCAGTGCATAGAAGAACGACGCGTATTCGGAAAAGGGATTGCCTGTGCTGTAGGGCATCAGCGGTTTGAAGCTTTCCATCGCCAGGTTCCATTTACCTTCGCGGAACAAGGTCTTGGCGTTGAAGTATTGCTTCGTAAAATCCACTTGTGCAAAGGCGGCGCTTTGCAGACATGCTATCAGAACAAAAAATAAAACTCCTTTTCTCAGCATAGTATTGACGTTAAAAAATAAGCGGTCGCATCGGTGTGAAGAGCGCTGGTGTCTGGCATCATCCGTCTGGCATCGTCCGTGTGCGCTCCCCGTGATCTTGTTGGTGAAGAACCCCAACAAGGGCGGCGGTGGGCGGCAAGGGCGATTATTCCCACTCGATGGTTGCCGGCGGTTTGGAGCTGATGTCGTAGACCACGCGGTTTACGCCTTTCACTTTATTGATGATGTCGCTCGACACGTTTGCTAAAAATTCGTAGGGCAAGTGCGCCCAGTCGGCCGTCATGCCGTCGGTGCTGGTCACGGCGCGGAGGCTCACTACGCGTTCGTAGGTGCGTTCGTCGCCCATGACACCCACCGATTGCACGGGGAGCAACATGGCGCCGGCTTGCCACACCTTGTCGTAGAGGCCGCTTTCGCGCAGGCCGCCGATGAAGATGCTGTCCACCTCCTGGAGGATGCGCACTTTGTCGGCCGTGATGTCGCCTAGGATGCGGATGCCGAGGCCCGGTCCGGGGAACGGATGGCGTCCCAGGATGGTGGGATCTATGCCCAACGTCTTGCCTACGATGCGTACCTCATCCTTGAAGAGGGTGTTCAACGGTTCCACGATCTTCAGCTTCATCTTCTCCGGAAGCCCCCCCACATTGTGGTGCGACTTGATGGTTTGGGATGGACCGTTCACCGACACCGACTCGATCACGTCGGGATAGATGGTGCCTTGCCCCAGCCACTTCACATCCTGGATAAGATGGGCTTCTTCGTCGAACACTTCAATAAAAGTTCTGCCAATGGCTTTACGCTTCGCCTCCGGTTCGGTAAGGTCTTTCAACGCCGCGTAGAATTTCTCGCGCGCATCCACACCTTTGATGTTCAGGCCCATGTGCTGGTAGGAATCCAGCACTTGCTGGAACTCGTTCTTGCGCAGCAGCCCGTTGTCTACAAAAATACAATGCAGGTTCTTGCCAATAGCTTTGTGAATGAGGGTGGCCGCCACGGTCGAATCCACGCCGCCCGACAACGCCATCACTACCTGGTCGTTGCCCAGTTTAGCCTTCAGATCGGCGATGGTGCTTTCTACAAACTGGTCGGGCGTCCAATCCTGGGCACAGCCACAGATGTGGACCACGAAATTGCGCAGCAGGTTCTTGCCTTCGATGGTGTGCGTCACTTCGGGGTGAAATTGAATACCCCAAACGGCTTTGTCTTTTATTTTAAAGGCCGCCACCGCAACTGACGGGGTGGTGGCAATGATCTCAAAATTTGAAGGTACCGAAGCGATGGTGTCGGCGTGCGACATCCACACCTGGGTGTCAAGGGACATTTCTTTTAACAGGTCGTTGTGATGGTCTACGGTGGACAGGCGGGCCCGGCCATATTCCCGCATCTGGGATGGCAACACGTTGCCGCCTCCGAGGTGGGCAATCAGTTGGGCGCCATAGCACACTCCCAGCACGGGCACTTTTTCAAACGCAGAAAGGTCTACGCTGGGTGCACCGTTGTCACGCACCGAGCAGGGACTTCCCGAAAGGATCACGCCTTTGATGTCGGGGGTGAGTTTGGGGACTTTGTTGAAGGGGTGGATCTCGCAATACACGTTCAATTCTCTCACCCGGCGGGCGATCAATTGGGTGTATTGGGAACCGAAATCGAGGATCAGGATCTGTTGCGACATGGCTGCAAAGATAACAGAAGCCTCCGCGTGAGAACACCCGCGCCGCAAAAAATTCTAGGATCTGTAAATCAATGATTTAGCCCTTACCACTGCATAGACATGATGCCCACCGAAACCCCCACCGCCGAGAAACTGCTGTAGTTGTAGTCGTTGCTCTTGTTGGTGGAATAATCGTAATGGACGGCAGCCATCAACCCGATGCGCTTCCGTGTGCTGATGCGCAACAAAATACCGGCTTCCGGGCGGGCCAAAAAGCCCCAGGCCGCATGCTGGTCTTTATAAATATTGTAGAAAACCGTGTACTTATTCTGATTTGCGCCCAATCCCATCCCCACATAGCTGAAGAAGCGTTCGTTGGTGCTCTTGTGAAAATAATACTGGCCGCTGGCAGCAAAAGACAGTTGGTAGATGTAGTTGAAGTAGTCGGTGGTGATCGCCCCGGCCTCTTGCTGAAAGGTTTGCGTGGGTTTGTACTCGCTAAAGGTAGCCCAGCTCACGTCCAAACCCGCCGAAAACTGGCGTTGCGATCCGAAGACAGCCCTGTACCCGCCCCGGAAGCCCCGGGTGGAGGTGGAGCCGATCCAGTTCGTGTTGGTCATCGGCGTGTTGATGTCCCAGTTCACAAAGAAGTAATTGTCTTGCGCCTGCACCAGCCCGCATCCACAGGCCAGCGCGATGATGATCGCTATCTTTTTCATGTTATCTGCCGATGTAAGGTGATTGATGGAAAGCCTGGTCGACGGCGTCGAGGGACTGCTGGACCAGGTTGATGGTGCTATACACGTCGCCCATGTAGGCCGTCCAGAGCACCCTCACCTTTTTGTCGGCGCCGATGTTTTTCAGGTCCACGATCTCGACCACCAGGGCACCCGTGTTTTGTGCATAGGTAGTGATGTAAGGATAATTATAATAGGATCCGTAATAGCCGTAGTAGGATGGATAATAATAGCTGGGATAGACCACCTGTTGAAACAGGTTGTAGTCGTTCACCACATACACGTTGATGCCCAGGTCGGGGTTGGCGTTCTTTTCCACACGGGTGTAGCCCACCTTGTTCAAGTTCGTTCCCACTTGGGTGAGCACCGGGCGGGGATAGCCAGGAGTGTCGTGCTCGGTCAGGATCGTATCGTTAGGGTTGGCGTTGGAGATAAACCCGATGGTATCGGTGGAGATGGAATAGGTGGCGTAGTCGGTGAAGTTGACTTCGGTGTCGTAGTGAGTTTGCACGACCAACTGGTCCAGCAATTTCATGCTGTCGGGCGTGGGCTCGCAAGCCCAGGCTAACGCCACGACAAGGGCGAATAAAAAGACGGTCTTTTTCATATTCATTTTCCTGAAAATAAAACGCATAAAGGCGGGGGCAAATTGCATCTTTCCTCCTTTAGACACATTATGGGGGCGAATGGTTTAAGGGGTGGAGGGAAAACCAGAAAAAAGATACTACAAATAACAAGTATCAGACAACAATGTTTACAGCGCCGCCGGCGCAAATACTCTGGCGATACATGTTAACTAGCTTCTGAACAAATCAGACTCCTGCTATACGCCACGAGAGTCATCGAATCGGTATGGAGACATACAACCCCATTGCCTTTTGTCCATACGATGGAATGATCGTTGCACCGGAAAGGTGTTTGTGATGTTTGCCCCATTTATACTGATGCGTGAGATAGGCCAGGTTGGTGGACAATATGCCGATGCCCGCTCCCGCCAGCACGTCGGACATCCAGTGCCGGTTGTTGAGTACCCGCAGCACACCGATGCCGGTAGCCGTGGTGTAGCCGAGAACGCTATAGAGCGGGTGCTCCCTCCCATATTCTTTGTGCAGAAACGTGGCGGCGGCGAAGGCCTGCGCCGTGTGCCCCGAAGGAAATGACGTGGGCGCACCGGTGTCGGGCCTGGGGACGGCGGTCAGTTTTTTTAGGGGCAATACAAGCGCGGCCATGATCAACTCCGACTTGATCAATAACACGGTGCGGTTGGCAAAGTCGTGTTCACCTTTCACGCCCAGGGCATTCAATCCGTATACAGCAACGATGGGAGCATATTGGAGATAATCATCTACGTGCGTCCGGAACCTGGGCAGGTGTTCGTTGCGCTCTTCCTCAATTTCGAACCGGTCGAGTACTTCGTTGTCGGTCATGGACACAAGTCCCGCGCCGATCAACACGGAGGGCACAACCACCACTTTTTTCCAGGCCTGGTGGCGATGCGTTGTGTCTGCGATCGACTGGGCCGGCAGCAGCTTCGTGGTCAGGCATGCACTCAGCAAAAATAGAACGACGTAGTGTCTGCGGATCATACGGATGGCGGCACCCTAGTATTTACCCTAGTGCCCACGGGTGGCTCGTTTTGTGTTTCTCAAAAGAAGAGACCGATTTTGTAGAATTTCTGGATACCATCGCAAGCCAAAGGAGGGCAGAAAGGTGCTTTCACACGCCAGTTGTTAAAAAAATAAGGTGGGTTCTTTGGTATTTAACTATTTTAACCGCCGTCAACCGTCATCGCATGAAACGAATCCTGTTAATTGAAGACGAAAGCAGCGTGGTTTCCTTTATTAAAAAAGGACTTAGCGAAGAAGGCTATGAAGTGAGCGTCGCACTAGACGGACACCAGGGCATGCAGATGGCCGTGACGCATGAATACGACCTTATTATTCTCGACATCATGCTGCCCGGCAAAAACGGACTGGAACTTTGCCGCGACATTCGTGCGCAAAACAAGAAAGTCGCCTTGCTCTTTCTCACCGCGTTGGGCACAGCCGAAAACATCGTACTCGGTCTGGAGACCGGCGCCGACGACTACCTCGTCAAACCTTTCAAGTTCATCGAACTGCTGGCACGCATCAAATCGCTGTTACGCAGGACCGAACCCGTGCAGACGCCACCCGTCACGGCACCTTCGCGCTTCGGGATCGCCGACCTGGAACTCGACGACTTCACAAAAACGGTGACGCGGGCGGGCGCGGTGATCTCGCTTACGGCCACCGAATACCGCCTGTTATTCATGTTCCTCAAAAACCAACGGCGCGTGCTGTCGCGCATGGAAATCCTCGAGCAGGTTTGGGGTGTGGATTTCGACATGGGCACCAATGTGGTGGATGTGTATGTGAACTTCCTGCGGAAAAAGCTGGAAGCCAATCAATCGCCGCGTTTGCTGCACACCGTCGTTGGTATGGGTTATGTTTTAAAAGAAGAATGAAAACACAAACGCGCATCGCTCTCACGTTTTTCCTGGTCACGCTCACCATCATGATCGTGCTGGGCAGCGGCGTTTATTTTTTTGTGATCAAATATACCTTCAACGATTTTTATAAGCGCCTCGAGACCAGGGCCGTGTTGGCTGCCCGGATCCGGCTGGAGAATGAACCTGCCTCGGCCACCGCTTTTCAGGAAATGCGGGATCGCATCCTGGAAAAGCTGCCCCAAGAGGAAGACTATTTTTTTGAGATCACGCCCGGTAAGACCTTTCAACAGGAAAGCGAATCATTGAAGCTCCCCTTAACATTTTTCAACGAGATCGCCGGCGGGAAAACTTCGCGGTATCAGAAAGGCACCATCTTTTTTTCGGGGATCTTATACCAGCAAGATCATCGCTCTTTTATCGTCATCGTTTCGGCGGAAAACTATTATTATTCGCATCACCTCTATAACCTGAGAAGCATTATGGGGGGCGCCATCGTGGTGGTGGCGTTGTTGGTGCTGTCGGTTTCCATTTGGTTTTCGCGTTATGTGTTCCGGCCCGTGCGCCAGATCACCAACCAGGTGAAGGTCATCAATTCACAAAATCTACACCTCCGCTTACAGGCATCGAGCGTCAACGACGAGGTGAACGAACTGAAGAACACTTTCAACACCATGCTCGACCGGTTGGAAACGTCGTTTGCCACACAAAACAATTTCATCAGCAACGCCTCTCACGAATTGAGCACACCGCTCACGGCCATCATCGGCGAAGCGGACGTGGCGCTTTCCAAGACGCGCAACGACGAAGAATACCGCGAAACTATCGGCGTGATTCTGAACGAAGCCGAGCGTTTGGAACGGATCACAAAGTCGCTGCTTTTCCTGGCACAGACCGGCTTTGATGGCAAGAAAGTAAAAATGGAAACCGTGCGCATCGACCAGTTGATCTGGGATGTCAAGGAGACCATCGAAAAGATGAATCCCAAAAACAAGGTGAATATCGATCTCAGCCTAATGCCCGATAATCACCTCAAACTAAAAATAAAAGGTAACCCCCAGTTGCTCCACCTGGCCATTTCCAACATCGTGAACAACGGCTGCAAATATTCATCACACCAACCGGTGAAACTTTCCATCGGGGCCACCGACAACAGCGTGATGGTGGTGGTTCAGGACGCGGGCATCGGCATTCCACCATCGGAGATGGCCTATATCTACGATCCCTTTTATCGCGCTTCGAACACGCACAATTTTGAGGGCTACGGCATCGGCCTGCCGCTAGCGCGGAACATCATGCGGCAGCACAACGCTACCATCGTGGTGACCTCGGCGGTGAACGAAGGCACCACCGTGCGGCTCACCTTTCCCCTGGAGAACGTTGCCCAGCATTGAACGAACCATGGGTTTCCCACTCAAAAAGCCCGCTTTAATCATATTTTAATCTCCTTTCATCGCATTTTAATTTCATTTTTAGATCGTCTTAACCCGGCGGGCACATCTTGCACAAAAAAAATATACAGCTATGCGCAAGACCATTTTGATACCGACCGACTTCACGATCACCCCGCTGCTGTTGCTGAAACATGCCGCCGCGACCAGCACGGTTGCATTGGATGTGATCTTTCTGTATTGCACCTCGCTTCCCGATTCGATCACCGAGTTATTATTCTATTCGCCAAAAAAAATATTGGAAGCAGCCGTCACGAAGGAGTTTAGCGACGCGTGCGCCGTCATGCAAAACAAGTATCCCCAAAGGATCCACAGCATTCGTTTTGAATTGTTTCATGGCCGCAGCAAAGATGCCTTTGAAACCATGGCCGAAATGAACGAAGTAGACGAAACGTTCATCGCGCGCGCAAGTACCATCCCGTCGCACAAAAACAACTTCGATCCCACACCGCTGATCCGGAGATCCCACGGGATGGTCACAGAGGTTGACCTGGAATCGTATGAATACATTCCGGAGAAAGACCTGCTGACGGGCTTGTTTGTTGGCGCGGTATAATTTTCTTCAGCAAAATCTTTTCCAGCATATGAAAGTATGGGCAATCTCCATCGGCATGGCAGTAGGGTTGATCTCCGGGTTCGCTTGGATGAAACATCGCGTGAACAGTCCCGAGCAACTGATCGTGGGCACGTGGCGCGAGAAAGCGTGGGAGTATGAGAAAGTGAACACGCCTGCCGATCGGAGACGGCTCACGATGGAGGACACCGTTTCGCAAGCCGTGAAAGATCAATTGGGAAAGCACCTCATGATCCACTCCGCCGAAACCTGGGAATTTTATCCCAACGGCACCCTCCTCCTGGAGGGTCCTCACGACGTGAAAAACATTCGCTGGAAAATAAAAGGCAGAGGCCACATCCTGGAGCTGAACCATCGCAACCAAACCGTGGAACATTACAACATTACCGAATTGACAAGCGATCACCTCATCCTGAATTTCGACTCCGACATCCAGGTGAAGGGCATCGCCAAATTAACCTTTCAAAAATAAGACACTGTGCTCCGAAGATATAACCACCAAAGAACCCTGGCCGACAACATCCGCCTGGGGACACTCACTGCGTTTGCCGCCGGCATGGTGAACGTGGCATCGTTTCTCATTTTCTTTTCGTTCTCCTCCAACGTCACGGGCTACTTTGCCATCTTCGCCGCCGAGATGGCGAAGGGAAATTTTTACCAGGTGTTCATGGTCGTCGGTTGGATCTTTCTTTTTTTCTCCGGCAGCTTCACCTCCAATTTCATCATCATTCATTTCAACAACAGGCGGCGGTACCTGGCCCATGCATTGCCTATTGTTCTTGAAATCGTTGGTTTATTGATCGTGGGACTCTATGGGCAATTCTTCTACCAGGAAACCCTTCGCGAAACCGAAGCGCTGCTGGCCATCATGTTCTTTGCCATGGGATTGCAAAACGGACTCACGGCAGGCATCTCTAATTTTGCCGTCAAAACAACGCACCTCACCGGCGCCACGACAGACCTGGGCATTTTGTTGTCGATGTTCACGAAAAGCGAATTTCGAATTAAGCCGGAGTTGGTCAACAAAGCCAAGCTGATCGCCTCCACCTTCGGTGCATTTATTGCCGGCGCGCTCACCGCGGGAATTGCCTATCCCTACCTGCAATTCAGATTGTTCTATGTCGTTTGTGGATTTCTGACGGTGGTGGTGATGTACGATGCCTATCGCGTCACGTTCCTGCGCTTTGCCAACCGAAGCCGGCGAAAAGGGTCCTACCCTAGCCTAGCATCAAGCCCACGCCAAACAACAGCACGAACGCCAGCGTAGACAGCGCCATTTGCTTGAGAAAGGGATCGAGCTCATGCGAAGGCTTTTGTTGAACAGCCATACCGTTGCGAATGAACAGCGGCGCACTGAGCAGAAAGAGGAATTGCCACGGCGAATGAAACGTAAGCGCACTATACACAACGGCCGACAACAACCCTCCACTCAATAAAAACCAATGATAGGCCACGGCACTGCTCCTGCCGATGCGGACAGGGATGGAAAACTTCCCTGCCGCCCTATCAGACTCGATGTCGCGAATGTTGTTCACGTTCAGCACACCGATCGAAAAGAATCCGCAGCTCAATGCAGGGAGAATTTCACGCCACGACAGCTGTTGCGTGAACAAATAGTATGACCCCATCACCCCTACCAACCCAAAGAAGATCAACACCGAAAAATCGCCGAGGCCGGCATAACCATAAGGCTTCTTACCCACCGTATACGCAATAGCGGCCAATATGCTCAACACACCCAGGCCGAAGAAAAACAGCAAGGCGTTCCAGTTCAGTCCAAAAGAAACCAGTAGCAACGAGATGCCGCTGCCCAGACACAGTAAAACAAAAATGATCACGGCTGTCTTCATCTGCGCGGCCGTGATGGCCCCACTTTGCACCGCCCGCTGAGGACCCTTGCGCCCGGCATGATCGGCTCCATTTACAGAGTCGCCATAGTCGTTGGCGAGATTGGATAAGACTTGCAAAAAGATCGTGGTGAGAATACAAAGTAAAAAGATGTCCCACCGGAAAGCTCCGGCCGAAGCGGCCAGGAATCCTCCCATGGCAATGCACGACAACGCCAGCGGCAGCGTGCGCAGACGGAAGGCTTGTAACCAGACTTTAATATCCATGATGTTAGAAAATATGGGCGAATATAATTCAAATTCCCCGAGCTGTTTACGGGGATCGCCTACAGAACCTGCAGAATCTTGTGGTGCTGATTGTTAAACGTGAACGTATCGTCCACAGCCAATCCCATGAGGGATTTTCCTAAAGGCGAGCTGGGCCCCACCACAATAAAATCCAGACCCGATACGGTCATTTTTCCTGCGCCAATGGCGATGTAAAAGTTGTAGTGGGCGGTAGACACCACGCTGCCGGTCATCACTTTTTGATGCTGCTGCGCACGGTCTATGTGGTCGAGCGCTTGTTTTAGCTTTAAGGCTTCCTGTGCCTGCAGGGCCGCTTTGTCGCGTTCGATCTGCGCCATGGCACGGCCGGTTTCGTATTTATCGCCGGCGCTGCTCTTGCCTTCTTCGTTGGCGGCTTGCTGGGCGTGGTGCATGGCCTGCGTAGCCGTGGCGAGTCGTTGCTCCACGTATTTTTTGCAGGCGTTCAACAACTCTCCTTTGATCGCCACGTCAAGCATCGCACGTTCGTTGAGGTTCAACTGAAGAGAAAGTCATGGCTGCCCCAAGGCATCGGTGATCTGCTTGTCCAGCGGATTTACTTTGGAAGAAAAGAATTTTACCGTGTTGCCGTCGGCACTCACCACATACTTGCAAAAATTCCAGGACGGTGTTTCGCCGGTCTTGGCTTCCAACCATTTGTAGAGCGGGTGTTTGTCGCGTCCTTTCACCGAAATTTTTTCAAACATCTGGAAGGTCACGCCATAGTTCTTCTGGCAAAAGGCGGCAATCTCTTCGCTGGAGCCAGGCTCTTGCCACAGGAAATTGTTGGCGGGAAACCCGAGCACAACGACCTTTCCACCATAGTTTTCATACAGTTTTTCCAAGTCGGCATATTGCGGTGTGAAGCCACACTTGGATGCCGTGTTCACGATGAGCAGCGGCTTGCCTCTGTATTGGGCAAAATCAATAACGGTACCGTCGAGGGCAGCGATCTTGAAATCGTAGATCGTGCCCTCGACAGGTCCGGCCTTGCCGGAAGCTATTTTACTGGAAATAAACGCGGCGAGGCTCATAACAACAATAACCGTAAGGGCTGCCTTAATTAAGCGCATCAATAATTTGCTTGTCGAGCGGGCTTACTTTCGAAGGAAAGAATTTCACCGTGCCATCGGGCTTCACCAGGTATTTGCAGAAATTCCAGGTGGGTTCTTCGCCGGTCTTTTCTTTCAACCAAGCGTAGAGCTCATCCTGGTCGCTGCCTTTCACAGATACTTTTTCAAACATCTGGAACGTCACACCATAGTTCTTTTGGCAAAATTCAGAGATCTCCACGTTCGTGCCGGGTTCTTGCGCGCCAAAATTGTTGGCGGGGAAACCGAGGATGGTCACTTTGCTGCCATACTGGTCCTGCAATTTTTGAAGCTCGGCATACTGTGGGGTGAAGCCGCATTTGGAAGCGGTGTTCACAATGAGCAAGGGCTTGCCTTTATACTTGGCAAAATCAATGACCTGTCCGTCGATAGCCGTTTTCTTGAAATCATACACAGAAGAGGCCATGCTCGGGATCAGGATCAAAAGGGTAACAATGAGAGTTTTCATAGGGTAGTTGCGCTTTTATATCAACATGAAAATTTACGATTTGTTCCGTATTTCCAGTATCCTTTTATCACATTTTGGGGGTGGTAACCAGATGGGTGACAATTCAGGAGCCTGGAGCCGGAATCCAGGAGTCGGAATCAGTAGCCAGTAGTCAGTAGCCAGTAGTTTGGTTTCGTGCGGGCTTTGTTGTAAAGTTTTTTTGCGGTTTGGGAAATGTTTTGGGCTACATCTTTTCTGGCACGGCAATTCCCAACAAGTTCATGGCTTTTTTGATGGCGTCGGCGATGGATTGGGAGAAGGCGATGCGGAAGCGGAGGCGGGCGGGGTTGGTTTCGTTGAAGATGGGGATGTTTTGGTAGAATTTGTTGTATTCTTTGGCCAGGTCATAGGCATAGTTGGCGATGACGGCGGGCGAGTATTCGCGGGCGGCTTCCTTGATCCGGCTTTCGAAAAGGCTGAGCACATTTAAGGCATCGCGTTCCGCGGGTTCGAGGGTGTCGACTTGCTGGAGGTCGGCTTCCGTGCACACTATATTCATGCTCGCTGCTTTGCGAACGATGGCGCGGATGCGGGCGTGGGTGTATTGGATGAAAGGGCCGGTGAATCCTTGCAGCTGGATGGATTCGTTGGGATCGAACAACATGCGTTTTTTGGGATCTACCTTGAGAAGGAAAAATTTCAAGGCGCCCAAGCCAATCATTTCGAATAATTTCACGGCCTCTTCGGGCGTGATCTCGTCTACTTTGCCCAGTTCGCGGGTTTGCTTTTCGGCTTCGTCCACCATCTCCTGCATCAGGTCGTCGGCATCGACGACGGTGCCTTCGCGGGATTTCATTTTGCCGGTGGGCAGGTCCACCATGCCGTAGGATAAATGGAAGCAACGCTTGGCCCAGTCGAAGCCTAACTTTTGCAGGATGAGGAACAAGACTTTGAAGTGATACTCTTGTTCGTTGCCTACCGTGTAGACCTGACCCATGATCTTGGGAAAATCGGTGAAGCGAAGGATCGCCGTACCGATATCTTGGGTCATATATACCGAGGTGCCGTCCGAGCGCAGCAATACTTTTTGATCGAGACCGTCGGCGGTGAGGTCCACCCAAACTGAGCCGTCGTCTTTTTTAAAGAACACACCCTTCTCAACACCTTTCAATACTTCTTCTTTGCCCAGCAGGTAGGTGTCCGATTCGTAGTAAAGCTTTTCGAAATCAACGCCCATGCGTTTGTAGGTGGCGTCGAAACCGCTGTATACCCAGCCATTCATGGTTTTCCAGAGCGCGACTGTTTCGCTGTCCTTCTGTTCCCACTTGCGCAGAAGCTCTACGGCCAGTTGCATGATCGGAGCCTTTTTACCGGCTTCCTCCTCACTCATGCCCTGCCCCATAAGGCTCGCGATCTCTTCTTTGTATTTTTTATCGAATACAACATAATACTTACCCACCAGGTGATCACCTTTCATGCCGGTGTTCTCGGGGGTTTCACCGTTACCATAAAGTTTCCACGCGGCCATGGACTTACAAATGTGAATACCCCGGTCGTTGATGATCTGCACCTTGTGCACTTTGTAGCCATTCGCTTTGTAGATCTCCGCCACACTGTAGCCAAGAAAATTATTGCGCAAGTGCCCCAAGTGCAACGGCTTGTTGGTGTTGGGAGATGAATACTCGATCATGATCTCCTGCCCGTTGGGGGGAAGCTGACCATAGTTGGGGTTCACAAAAATGGAACGATACACGTCCAGCCAAACCCGGTCGTTCAACACGAGGTTTAGAAATCCCTTCACCACATTGAAGCGGCTCACGATGCCGGAATGCTGCACCAGGTAATCGCCCACCAGGCGCGCCGTTTCTTCCGGTCCCTTGCGCGAGAGCTTGGTGAGCGGAAAGCATACCAGCGTGTGCGAACCCTCAAATTCCTGGTTGGTGGGCTGCAGTTGCAGGGCCTCGACCGATTGGTTGAAGAGTGCCGTGATTGCTTTTTGTATTTCGGTGCGGAGTGTTAGATCGAGATTCATGAAAGCTGAGAAATGTTTTTTACCACGAAGGCGCAGAGAACGCAAAGTTAACGCAAAGCCCTTCTCTGCGTCCTCTTTGCGTCTTAGCGCCTTCGCGGTTAATATTTTTTTACGGCGATAGCGCTACCAGCCGAGTACATAGGCAAACATCAACGGTGCCACTATCGTAGCATCGCTCTCGATGATGAACTTCGGTGTCTCTATACTCAGCTTGCCCCACGTGATCTTCTCGTTGGGCACGGCGCCGGAATAGGAGCCGTAGCTGGTGGTGGAGTCGCTGATCTGGCAGAAATAGCTCCAGAACGGAACGTTGTCTTTTTCAAGATCCTGGTGGAGCATGGGCACCACACAAATGGGGAAGTCGCCGGCAATACCGCCACCGATCTGGAAGAAGCCGATGCCGTCTTTACCGGAATTTTTGATATACCAGTCGGCCAGCCAGGCCATGTATTCGATACCGCTCTTCATGGTCGACGCTTTCAACTCGCCCGTGAATACATACGATGCGAAGATGTTACCCATCGTGGAATCTTCCCATCCGGGCACTACCATGGGCAAGTTGCGTTCGGCCGCAGCGATCATCCAGGAATTTTTAGGATCGATCTCATACTCAGCCTTCAGGTCGCCGCTGTTCAACATGCGGAACATAAATTCGTGGGGGAAGAGGCGTTCGCCTTTGTCTTCGGCATCTTTCCACACTTTGTACAAATGCTTTTGCAGCTTGCGGAAGGCCTCTTCTTCGGGGATACAGGTGTCGGTTACGCGGTTGAGGTGATTTTGCAGCAAATCCCACTCTTGTTCGGGCGTGAGGTCGCGATAGTTGGGAATGCGCTTGTAGTGTGAGTGGGCCACCAGGTTCATGATGTCTTCTTCCAGGTTGGCACCGGTGCAGGAGATGATCTGGACCTTATCCTGGCGGATCATTTCGGCAAAGCTCAGGCCCAACTCGGCGGTGCTCATGGCGCCGGCCAGGGTGACCATCATTTTCTTTCCGGAGGCAATATGGGTCTTATAGGCCTTCGCAGCATCCACCAGGGCGGCGGCGTTGAAGTGCAGATAATGCTTTTCGATAAAAGAAGAGATTGGTGCGGTTTGGCTCATGACAAATATTTTAAATAGAGATAAAACTTCAATTTGGGGGCGAAATTAAGGAAAAAGGCCGAAGTTTAAGGAGTATTTTTATCGTCTGTCGGATTCCATGCACGATGCCCGGATCGCGGTCGTTATATTGTTAAGTTGATATGAACATCGGACATCCTAAAAACCTTTCCCCCCGAGAACCCGGCATCCCAAAACGCCCTGTAGCAACCTTTGTGCCCTAACCGGCATCTTTTCGGTGAACCATTGTCTTTCAACCACAATTATGCGCCTATACCTGACATCAGCCCCCATCCTATTCCTGCTTTTTGCCAGCACCCAGGCGTTGGCACAAGACAAGGAAGGTTTCACCCTCGTGAAAAAGGACGGCACGGTTTCTATCTATGAGCGGTGGATCACCTTCCCGGCCTCCGATCCCCCGGTGAAGGCACGCGAAGTCAAAGGCGAATTCTATTTCAACAACACCATCTTTGCAGGGCTTCACCTGCTCCGCGACGAAAAGAAGATCAAGGCCTGGCAAGACCACGTATCCGAATTCAAAGTATACCCGCAAGGCCAGGACACCACCGTGTGGCTGGAGTACTCCTACCACGACATTCCCTGGCCCGTCAGCGACCAGGACCATTTCCTCGAATATAAAGTCGTGCAAACCATACCCCTGCGAAAGCTCTTCATCACCTTCGAGTCGCGCGTGAACGAAACGCTCGCACCCGTGCGCGACGGCGTGACCCGCATGAAGCTGTCGGGCAGCTGGACGCTGGAACAAATTGGACCAAAACAGGTGAAGGTGACCTACCGGATATTGTCTATGCCAATCGGCATTCCGAAGTTTCTCACAGACCCGATCATCCGGAGCAATATCATGACGACGATTGAGGAGTATGTGGCTCTATTGGAGCCTGGAGCGAAGTGATGTTTCATCGCAAAGGCGCAAAGCTATTCGCATTAACTTTGCGCCTCAACGGTGAAAAAGTTATTGCGCCAGCACCGGCCGTCCCATAACAGCCTGCGCCGTGGCCTGCAGGATTTCAAAAGCGCTGTCGGCCATGCGATTCTCGGTGTCCAGCGTAGGGTTTACCTCACTGACCTCCCAAGCACAAACTTTGGGGCTTTTCGCCAGCGCAGCGTTTAATATCTTGGCTTCTTCAATGGTGAGCCCACCCGGCAGCGGCATACCCGTTCCGGTGGATACGGATGAATCAAGCGCCGAAACATCAAACGAAACATAGATGAGATCGCAGTGGTCCAGCATCTTCAGCGCCTTTTCGGCGATGCGTGCAGGGCCCGCCTTCACTTCTTCTGTTTCGATGTAGTTGACGTTGTATTTATTGATGAGATAGTTCTCAGATTTCTCCAACTCGCGCACGCCGATGTAGACGATGTCTTCGGGATAGACCTTGCGGCCGGGCATGCCAACGTTTTCGATCTGTTCCCAATAGTCCAGCGTGTCGCTTTTGGGGTCATTCACCTTGCACTCCAGGTTGTCGATGCCGCAGGCCATGGCCAGGGGCATAGTGTGCATGTTGCCGGTGGGCGACGTGAAGGGGGTTTGGATGTCGGCATGGGCGTCGATCCAGATCACGCCAAGGCGGGCTTTGGGATCGGCCTTTTTGATGCCGGCAATGGTGCCGTAGGCGGTGCTATGATCGCCGGAAAGGATGATGGGGAAATATTCTTCCCAGATGGTTTCATATACTTCCAGGCATACGCGTTCTTCCATGACCATCACCCCGTCGATGTACTTGGCGTGGGGCTGTGTGGGCTTGTCGAACAGGATGTCGTTCACGTGTTCTACCTCCACGGACTCGTTTTGCTTAAAAAAGTCTGACTGAAGGTCCAGGCTGGCAATTTTTATGGCCTCCACGCCGAGACTGGCACCGCGGGTGCCGGCCCCGATCTCTGACTTTACTTCAATGATCTTCAACGCTTTCACAGGAATAAAATTAAGGTTTTTAACTGAATGGTTATCGTTTAAACAAAAGAACAAAGACAATTTCCCGCCAGGCCGCTAGAAGTCGGGCAAGGCATGCATTCCGGCAGGGTCCGGGTCGATTATCCAGGCGGGAAAACGATTTACCATAGCTTGATGTGTATTGCAAAGATGGCAAATTTATCACAATATTGCACCTCTTTCCCAACGGGCAACTCCAGAAAGAAAGCCATCTGATTAATTAATATTAGTTTAACTTTTTATTCACGGTTAACCCCTTAACGATTCTATCCATAAATGAAGAGTTATCGCGAGCTGATTGAGCAAACCTTTGAGTTTCCCCAGAAAGAATTTAAGGTGCGCGACCATGAATTGCTGTTCAACGATGTGCCCCTGATGGATATCATCAAGGAATATGGCACACCCTTGAAGCTGACGTATCTGCCCCGCATCAGCGAAAACATCCGCTATGTGCAGGCCACGTTCAACAACGCCCTGGAGCGTTTCAAATACAACGCCAAATACACGTATTGCTATTGTACAAAGTCCTCGCACTTCTCCTTCATCATGCAGGAGGCTTTGAAAAATAAGGACGTGCACATGGAAACCTCGTCGTCGTTCGACATTCCCATCGTGCGCGCGCTCTACGAGCAGGGTAAACTCACCAAGGACACCTACATTCTTTGCAACGGCTTCAAGATGCCGCTCTACCGTCAGTACATCAGCGAACTGCTGAACGACGACTTCAACAACTGCATTCCCATCCTGGACAATCTCGGCGAAATAGATTTCTACGAAGAGAATGTGAAGGTGCCCTACAAAGTGGGTATCCGCGTGGCCGCTGACGAAGAACCCAAGTTTGAGTTCTATACTTCGCGCCTGGGCATCCGCTACAGCGACATCAATTCGTTCTATAAGGAAAGGATCGAGAAGAGCGACAAGGCGTCGTTGAAGATGCTGCACTTCTTCATCAACACCGGGATCAAAGACACCGCCTATTACTGGAGCGAGCTCAGCCGCTTCATCTTCAAATACTGCGAACTGAAAAAGATCTGCGATTCGCTGGACTCCATCGACATCGGTGGCGGCTTCCCGATCAAAACATCGCTCACTTTCCACTACGACTACAAGTACATGATCGAACAGATCGTGGAAAACATCAAGTGGATCTGCGACAAGAACAACGTGCCCGTGCCCAACATCTTCACCGAGTTCGGCAGCTACACCGTTGGCGAAAGCGGCGCGGTATTGTATTCGCTCGTTGACCAGAAACTTCAAAACGACAAGGAGCTTTGGTATATGATCAACGGCTCGTTCATCACCCACTTGCCCGACGCCTGGGGACTGAACCAGAAATACATTTTGCTGGCGCTGAACAAATGGGATGACCCCTACCACAAAGTGAACATCGGCGGCCTCACCTGCGACAGCATGGACTATTACAACTCCGAAGCCCACACCGGTGAAGTGTTCCTTCCCATGATCACCGACGAGGAGCCGCTGTACATCGGGTTCTTCCACACCGGTGCATACCAGGAATCGCTGGGTGGCTATGGCGGCATTCAACATTGCCTCATCCCCGCCCCCAAACACGTGCTCATCGACCGTGATGAAGACGGGGTGATCACCACGCAGCTTTTCGCACCTGAACAGACGAGCGAAAGCATGCTGCGCGTGCTGGGATACGGAAAGTAAAGGATATCAGAATCATAAGGACATAAAAAAACGCCGGGAGATTTCCTGGCGTTTTTTTATATCGACAATTCCAAAGGATCTAGAATCCCGACTTCACTTCTTTATATCCGGCCGGCACTTCAAAATCAGAAGCGGGCAGCGATTGTTTTTTGATCTCAGTAACTTCCATCGCCATATGCCCCTGAGGCATAGTCATCTCTATTCTCAACGGAACGCCTTCGATCTGCTCATAGAAAAGAGCCTGTTGTGAATTGCCCATCCGTTGCTTGGAGAGGCTTTTCAGATCGATGCCTTTCATGTCGGTCGTGGTCCAAAAGAACTGCTTCATCGCCATCTTCTTGGCGTCGGGATCTTGGGAGGTAGACTCCACGATGAACTTGGTGCAGGTATAGCCCAGGATCTTTGTGGTTTCGGAAGTCTTGGTCACCTTATAGTCCAGTTTTTCCTTCTCTTTATCTTTATCCGTGAATTGCGGCATCACTGAAAAAGTTTTGTTCTCCCGGTCGATGCGATAGGCAGTGTTTTTGTCCGTCAGGTACAGCATCTCCATGTTGGACATCATGCCACCATCCATTTTGGTGATAGAATTGTTGTTTTTTACCTTGATCTGCATGCCCTTGGGGAACATGGAGCTGAGTCCACCGCCGCCTTGCGCCGCCTTGAGCATATTTTCGATTTGGGCTTTCATTTGGGGGTTGGATTCCATCATCGCCTTGAACTGGGGATCTTCCATCTTGGCCTGCATCTCTTTCATTTTGGCCTGGGTGGCAGGATCTTTCATTTGTTTCTCCGCTGCTTCCATCTGGGCTTTCATTTGCGGGTCGGTGATCTCCATTTTCATGGTCCAGTTCATGATACCCTCCCAGCTTTGCGCGTGGGCGAGTGTGACGGTGAGAAGGAGAAGAAGGATCAGTGTCTTTTTCATGTGATTTTTTAGTTAGGGTAAGGGCGGCTTTGGGGGGGTGCCAAAACCGGCATCCAAGATAACTAAAGAATCAGAGAAATGTTCGGCCGGTTTTTGCTTTCGTGTTTCCCCATTTTAGGCTAAATTCATTCAAGATTCCTGCCTTTATTTATTTTCTAAACCGCTCGCCTTATGAAATGCTTCTCTGGTGTGCTTGACCGTCCCCGCTATTTTTTAGCACCGCACTTCATGCGACGACTAAAACCAAACGCTCATGAAAATCTACGACGAAAAGCACCTCAAGAACATTGTTCTGCTGGGTGCGCCCAAGGCCGGCAAGACCCTGCTGGCCGAAGACATGATTTTTGAAGCCGGCATCATTCACCGGAGGGGTACCATTGAAGGTAAAAACACGGTGTCGGACTTCCATGACATTGAACAGGAACGGGGCAATTCCGTCTTCGCCTCGTCGATGCACACCGAGTGGCGCGACTACAAGATCAACATCATCGATACCCCCGGGTTCGACGATTTCATAGGTGAAATGATTGCCGCGGTACGCGTGGCAGACACCTGTGTGATGGTCATCAACGCACAACACGGTGTAGAAGTAGGTACCGAACTGATCTGGGACTACATCGACCAGTTTCAAAAGCCGGTACTCTTCGCTGTAAACCTGGTCGACCATCCCAGGTCAAACTTCGACGGTGCGCTGCAGTCGCTCAAAGACCGCTTTGGAAACGCCGTCGTGCAAATGCAATATCCCCTGAACCAGGGCGAGAGTTTCAACGCCATCATCGACCTGCTGAAGATGGTGATGTATAAGTTTCCGCCGGAAGGTGGCAAACCCGAGAAGCTTCCCATCCCCGCCTCCGAAAAAGAAAAGGCCGACCGCCTCCACAACGAACTGGTGGAAAAAGCGGCCGAGAACGACGAGAAGCTCATGGAAAAATATTTCGAGCAGGGCACCCTCGACGAAGACGAGATGCGCGAAGGCCTGAAGCTGGGCATGATCCACCACGAGGTCTTCCCCGTTTTTGTGATGTCGGCCAAAAAGAACATGGGCAGCGGCCGCATGATGGGCTTCATCGACAACGTGGCGCCCTCTCCCGCCGAAGCCAAGCCCGAACTCAGCGCCGACGGTCAGGAACTTCCCATCGACCCCACCAAACCCGCCGTCTTGTTTGTCTTCAAGACCCACCTTGAACCCAACCTGGGCAGGCTCTCCTTTTTCAAAGTGATCTCCGGCGAAGTGACCACCGCCTCCGAACTCGTCAACAGCCAGACCGGCGCCGTCGAACGCATCCACCAACTGTTCATCGTCGACGGCAAAGCGCGAAACCCGGTCGACCGCCTGGTGGCCGGCGACATTGGCGCCACCCTGAAGCTCAAGGACACCTACACCAACCAAACCCTGCACGCCAGAGGCTACGACATCACCGTGCAGCCCATCACCTTCCCCGAACCGCGCATTCGCACGGCCGTGATCGCCTTCAGCAAAAATGATGATGAAAAGATCGGCGAGGTCTTGCATAAGATCCATCACGAAGACCCCACGCTCATGGTGGCCTATTCCAAAGAGATCAAGCAACTGATCATCTCCGGGCAGGGCGAGTTGCACTTGGCCGTGTGCAAGTGGTTCCTCGAAAATGTATACAAACTCCACGTGGACTTCGAAAGCCCCCGCATCTCCTATCGCGAAACCATTCGCAAATCGGCCAACGCCACCTACCGTCACAAAAAACAATCGGGTGGCGCAGGGCAGTTTGGCGAAGTCCATATGAAAGTGGAGCCTTATATAGAAGGCATGCCCGAACCCACGGAGTTTCCCGTGCGCGGCAAAGAAGTGATCGACCTGGAGTGGGGTGGCAAGCTGGTGTTCTACAACTGCATTGTGGGTGGCGTGATCGACTCGCGCTTCATCCCTTCCATCCTGAAGGGCGTGATGGAAAAAATGGAAGAAGGTCCCATCACCGGCTCCTATGTGCGCGACGTACGTGTGATGGTCTACGACGGCAAGATGCACCCCGTCGATTCCAACGACATCTCCTTCAAGATCGCAGGCATGATGGCCTTCAAAGACGCTTTCCTCCGCTGCGAACCGCTGCTGCTGGAACCCATCTGCGATGTGGAGATCATGCTCCCCGAAGATGTGATGGGCGAAGTGATGGGTGACCTCCAAACCCGCCGGTCCCTTATCATGGGCATGGACAGCAAGGGCAGCTACCAGGTGATCAAAGCCAAGACGCCGCTGGCCGAATTGGATCGCTACTCCACCACGTTGCGTTCACTCTCGCAGGGCCGGGCGCGGTTCACACAAACCTTCTCTGAATTTTCATCCGTACCGTTCGAACTTCAACAAAAACTATCCAAGCAATTGCAGGAAGTGGAAGCGGTTTAAACGATCTCCGGCCAGAACCATGATCCACACCGGGTCATGGTTCCGACCGTTGCCTTCACAATTTCTTGGCAGCCTTCACCTGTTCCACCATTTCGGCCGGAAGCGCATCGGCAATCTCCTGTGCCACGATCCGGCGCCACAAAAAACTTAGCGGACCGACGACTTTCATCGTGGTGGTCATGCGCAAGCCTTCCGGGGTCTCGTCGTAGGTATGTTCGCCATACATCTTCGCCAAGGGAAAAGTTGTGCAGTCCACAAACTTCCGGTTTTCGATTACCTCCACCAGTTTGATCTTCACCTTGGGTCCTTTCTTAGGTTTGAGGATGAAATGATTTCCCACTTCAAATTTGCCCAGCAAGCGGGCATACTCCACACCGGCGTCCCAGGTGTGCCAGCGATCGACGTCGGAGAATAATTTCCAGAGTTGTTCTTTGGTCACCTCGCGGGTCACCAGGGTGTGCGATTGGGTCCACATAAATTTTCGGCTTTTATTTAACTAAGTGTTATATATTATATAAACAAATATAATATGTATACTTATAATATACCAAGTTTTACTGTTATTTTTTTAATGCCTGGGGCTTTCTTGGAAATGAAAGGGTTGCTGGTCCGCAGCCTAACGTCCTATGCGGTATCGCCACACAATGCAAAGCTTGCTTGGATGTTTAATGCTGGGATGCGCGGCTTCAGGTTTCCAACGGTGTAGCACGGAATGGATAAAAATTGAGAGCAAATTCACAAACATTACCACCGCAACTCAAGTTGCGGTGGTGTGTGTTGCTGTGTTAGTCGGCAAAACCGTTGTGTCCATCTAATTATCTTAAAAAAGCTGGAATCAGAAATTGGAAACGATTGTTTTACATATGAGTTTTTATAGATTTGTTATCTTAGGCTTCATCCTGTGAGCAACGCAATCGTCATCATTCCCACCTATAAAGAACGCGACAACATCCGCGCGATCATCGACGCCGTTTTTGCTCTGCCCAAAGAATTTCACGTCCTCATTGTAGACGACAACTCTCCCGATGGCACGCCGCAGATCGTGGAGCAAATGCAGCAATACTACAACCAGACCGAACATAAACTTCACCTGGTGAAACGCCCGGGCAAGCTGGGTTTGGGCACGGCATATATCACGGGGTTTAAGTATGCGATGGCAAAGGGGTATGAATACATCCTGGAAATGGATGCTGATTTTTCGCACGATCCCAAAGACCTCATCAATCTTTACCTGGCCTGCGCCGAAGGCAAAAGCGACGTGGCCATCGGTTCGCGCTATGCTACCGGGGTGAACGTGGTGAACTGGCCTATCGGGCGCGTGTTGCTATCCTACTTTGCCAGCAGCTATGTGCGGCTGATCACCAGCATCCCCATTCGCGACACTACGGCCGGTTTTCTGTGTTATCGTAAAAAAGTATTGGAAACAATTCCGCTCGACCAGGTGAAATTTGTTGGCTATGCGTTCCAGATCGAGATGAAATTCCTGGCTTGGAAATACGGATTCGTATTGGAAGAAGTGCCTATCATCTTTACCGACCGCACCCGCGGAGAGTCCAAGATGTCGGCAGGGATCTTTAAAGAAGCCTTTTTCGGTGTACTTCAAATGACCGTACAAAGTTGGTTTAAGAAGTATATCCCACTCGGTCAATCTTCTTAAACCAATTTGTCAATCACTCTCCTCTTATTCCTGAAACCCGACAAAAGTTACGGGGCCTACGTGTGATTTCACCAGTTCCAGGTCCGGTTCAGTGATCTCTACTTCATAGCCATCCTCCTTGAGCATGTTCAGTATATCCTCTGCGGCTTCGTGCTGTTTGTAGATGTGATAATCTTCACGGGCAAAAACGGGATAGCGTCCCAATTTTTGTTCGCGATCTACAAAGTTAAAGCCGCACAGGTACAATTTACTAGCGCTGTGTTGAATTCGATAGAGAGGCATTTGCGGAAATTGCTGCAGCCACTCCACCACTTCTTCGCGCGTTCCTTGTATGATTTCCGTCAGCTTATAGATCTTCATCACTTCTCCCTGGTTGGGCTTGTCCAGCATGCGCAGGTCGAAGTTATGAACATAGGCTGACAGGCCTACGCATCCGCACAACACCATAAGCGGGTTTTGTGCATCTCCGTGCAGTCGTACGTCCAGGTTCTTCGCATTGAAGAATGCCTGAAGCCTACGATTTCTCTTTTGAATCGTGTTTGTTAGGTCCGGCCTAACTGGGTTTTTGAATTTTAATTGCATAACATTTTTAACGTTACTGATAAGGCGGGCTCCTTATGTAACAAAAATAGAAAATTATTTCAGTTTTAATATATTCTTAATCAGTCAAAACGGATGGCACGTATCGGATTTATCCGTGCAATGACCATTGTAGGGACCAACAACACGATTGTGACGACGAAAAACGTGACGATGTTCAGCACCGCAACGACTTCCCAGTTCCAGGAAATGGGTACGAAGCTCATGTAATAATCATGTGCGTTTAGCTTAATTATTTTAAAATAATACTGTATCGCGCATAAACCAAGTCCCAACAGGTTGCCTAAGACCAGACCTTTTACCAGCAAATTAATGCCATTAAAAAGGAAAACAGACCGTATCATCTTGTCGGTTGCCCCCATGGCTTTGAGCATGCCAATCATTTGCGTGCGCTCCATCACCAGGATCAGTACAATGGAAATCATGTTTACACACACAACTGTTAAAATAATGACCAAAAGAATGTTGACTTGCCTGCTGATGAGATTGAGCCATTCAAATACCTGGACGTACTTATCGCTCATCAATTGCACATTAAAATCCAGGTCCATGGCCTCACTGATGGTGAACGCATCCTCCTCCATCTTTTCAGGACCCTGGTCCTTCACAAATACCTCCAAACCGCCGGCGAGGCTGTCGGACCAGTCGTTCAACTTCTGGATCATTCGAATGTCACCGATGATCACCTTGCTATCGAAATATTCGGATAGGTTGGTCTCGTAGATGCCACTGATGGTGAGCTTGCGCGAACGGATCGGATTCTGGAAAAAGTGCACCACGATGTTGTCGCCTACCTTGGCGTTGAGCTTGCGGGCGATGATCTTGCTCACCACCACCTGGTGGGCATAGCCCGAGTCGGGAAAGTCAAAGAACTTGCCCTCCACGATGCTGGAGCGAAACGCGTTGACATCATAACTCTTCCCCACACCTTTTACAAAAACGCCCAGCACTTCGTCCTGGTCGGTCTTCACCAGGCCCGGCTTATGCGCGAACTCCTGCATGTGGGTGACGAACGGATATTTCTCCGGATGATCGTAGGGATCCACGTGATAGTTCATGGGCCGCTCTTCCGATGAGTTGCTCATAGTGAGTTTGGTCACCACCATGTGGCCGTTGAAGCCGTATACTTTCTGCTTCACCGTTTCCTGGAATCCACGCATGATGAGGAACGAAAGGATGCTGGCCGCCAGCCCGATGCCGATGCTGGCGATGGCGATGCGATGGATGGTCGATGCAAATCCCTGCTGCTGCTCACGGCTTATTCTTTTGGATATGAAATAGGAAAGGTTCACGTGTTATTGCTAACTTTTCAGCCGTTAATGATTTCTGCAAAATAAGATAACCGCAGACCACAATCAACTGCCCGGAACGGATCATGAAGAAACTCCTCCTATTACTCTTGATCGTGTGGAATACCACGTATTGCACCACCCCCAAGACCACCACCCCTGCTCCCAGCGCCACAGCGACCACCCCAACCCAAAAGAAGGAAGTGCTCACCGGCGCTGCACAGCTCGATGTGCTGTTGCCCAAACTTCAAGGCAAACGCGTGGCATTGGTGGTGAATTATACGGCCACGGTGGGCAAAACCCACCTGGCCGATACGCTGAAAAGCCGCGGGGTCAACATCATCAAGATCATGTCGCCGGAGCATGGCTTCCGGGGCAACGCCGCGGCTGGCGAACATGTGCAGGATGGTGTGGACACAAAAACGGGTCTGCCCGTCGTGTCGCTCTATGGCAACAATCGCAAGCCCACGTCCGAACAACTGGCCGACGTGGACATCGTGATCTTTGATATACAAGATGTGGGCGTACGGTTCTTTACCTATGTCGGCACGCTGCACTACCTGATGGAGGCCTGCGCCGAAAATGGCAAGAAAGTGATCGTGCTGGACCGGCCCAATCCAAATGCATCCTACATCGACGGCCCTGTTTTGTCGATGGAGTTCAAATCGTTTATCGGCATGCATCCCGTGCCCGTGGTTCACGGCCTCACCGTGGGAGAATATGCGCAGGTAATCAACGGCGAAGGCTGGTTAGAGGGTGCAAAGAAATGCGAACTGGAAGTCGTTCCTTTGAAAAACTGGACGCATAACGATGCCTACTCACTCCCCTTAAAGCCTTCACCCAATCTTCCCAACGATCAGGCCGTGCGCCTGTATCCATCCATCTGCTTTTTTGAAGGCACACCCATCAGCCTGGGGCGCGGCACCCAAACCCCTTTCCAGGTGATTGGCCATCCCGACCTGAAGAGCCTCCCCTACCAGTTCACGCCGGTGGACATTCCGGGGATGGCAAACGATCCTCCACAAGAAGGCAAGTTGTGCTACGGCCTCGACCTGCGACAAGTGCCCGTTGCCAAAAGACTCGACTTGCACTACCTGATCGACATGTACAAGATCTTCCCCGATAAAGAACATTTCTTTGTTCAACACTTCGAACGGTGGTCGGGCACAAAAGCCCTGCGACAACAGATCATCGACGGACTTTCCGAAGACCAGATCAGGGCTTCGTGGCAGAAAGACCTGGATCAGTATAAAGCCATGCGCAAGAAATACCTGCTTTATCCCTAAGTCTCATTTTCTCATTTGTTGAACGTCGCACACATCGTTATGACCAAGGCTGAAAAAGTAAACGACATCCTCGCCATCCTCGAGCATTACTATCCGCATCCAGCCATTCCGTTGCATCACAAAGATGCCTACACGTTACTGATCTCCGTGTTGCTTTCGGCACAGTGCACCGACGAGCGCGTGAACAAGACCACACCATCGCTTTTTAAGCAGGCCGACAATCCTTATGATATGGTGAAGATGAGTGTCGATGAAATTCGCGAGATCATCAAGCCGTGTGGCTTGTCGCCCATGAAGTCGAAGGGCATTTACGGGTTGTCGAAGATCTTGATCGACAAGTACGATGGGAAGGTACCCAATACGTTTGAGGCGTTGGAAGAATTGCCCGCCGTGGGACATAAGACGGCGTCGGTGGTGATGACGCAATGGTTTGGGGTGCCCGCGTTTCCGGTGGATACGCACATTCACCGCCTGGCGTATCGCTGGGGGTTATCGAATGGGAAAAGTGTGGAGCAGACGGAGAAGGATTTAAAGCGATTGATCCCGGAGTCGAAGTGGAACAAAGCGCATTTGCAGATCATCTACTTTGGCAGGGAATATTGTCCGGCAAGGGGACATGTTTGGGAGACCTGTCCTATTTGTTCGAAGTATATGCGGAAGGATTTGAGGGATTAATTTTTTCGCAAGTCTGAAGACTTGCTATATGACTGGTTCAAGTGTGAACACTTGAACCAGCTTTGGCTTTATTTCACCACAGCGGCTTCTTCCAGCCACGACGCTGTGATCTCATTCAGAACCTTCACCTTTTGTCCAAAGTCGCCTTTGATCTGGTCGCGGATCTTTTGCATGTTGTCCAGCAGCTCGTTGGTGTTGTCGGGAATGGCCTCGTCGAGGTATTCGCGGATGCGCTTGGATATGGTCGGGGATTTGCCGTTGGTGGAGACGCCGATCTTCAGGTTTCCTTTTGTGACGACAGAGCCCAAATAGAAATCACAGAGGTCGGGCGTGTCGGCCACGTTGGTGAGGATGCGACGGGTGCGCGCCAGTTTCTTGATCGCTTCGTGCAAGCTGCGGTTGTCGGTGGCCAGGAGCACGATGTCTTTGTCCCACAGGTCCCACAATTTGAAATTTCTCTCGTATAGCTTCACCGTGGGATGGGCTTTGGCCACGTCCTTAATGGCATCCTGAATCGTGCGGCCTACCAAGGTGACCTTGGCTGAAGGGCTGCTCTTGAGGATGGCCGTTAATTTTTCAAGGCCTACGTTGCCGCCGCCGACGATGAGGGTGTCGAGCGACTCCAGCTTGAGGAAAACGGGAAACAGGTTGTTGCGCTCCATGGTGGTAACTTTTATTGATAGTGTGTTGCTACTTCTTGTGTCACAGCGGCCAGGGCACGGGCGTGTTGCACCACTTCACCCACGACCATGATGGCCGGTGAGCCGATGCCTGCCAGCGATGCCTTTGCAGCAATGTCGGACACGGTTCCCGTCACCAGCCTTTGGTTGGGGAGCGTACCGTTTTGGATGATGGCCGCCGGTGTTCCCGACTTTCCATGCGCCTGGAACAATTCCATGATCTCTTTCACTTTGTTGAGCCCCATGAGGATGACTACCGTTGCCGTAGATTGCGCAGCCAACGCCAGGTCGCCCGAAAGCTCGCCGGCTTTTGTCGTGCCGGTGATCACCCAAAAACTTTCACTCACGCCGCGTTCCGTTACCGGGATGTTCACACTGGCCGGCACGGCCAACGCGCTGCTAATGCCCGGCACCACGGTTGTTTGCACGCCATGCGCTTCCGCGAAAGCGATCTCTTCCGCACCCCGCCCAAACACGAACGGGTCGCCGCCTTTCAAGCGCACCACGTGGCCATACACATAGGCGTAGTCGACGATCAATTCATTGATCTCGTCTTGTGTATGCGAATGCGCTCCCGCTCTTTTGCCCACCGAAAATGAGGGCACGTGCACGGGGATCATGTTCAAGATCTCTTCGGATACCAGCGCGTCATACAGCACCACGTCGGCCGTCTTCAGAACCATGAGGCCCTTCAGCGTCATCAGTTCCGGGTCGCCGGGGCCGGCGCCTACCAGCGTGAGGCGGGGTACTTTTTCGAATGTGAATATCGTTGGTATCATTTTGCTACAGCTACTTTTTCTACGACGTTCTCGCCAGTTTCTGCGGCGCGGTAAGCGGCCACATCTTCCATGAATTTTGTCGACTCGGCAATGAATTTTGCGGCAAAGGCTTCAGAGGGTTCGTTCTTGTTGATGCGGAGCACGTATTCCTTGAAGTTGCCTTCGAAGGGAAACACTCCGGTATCCACAAACTCTTTCTGGAAGTCGCTGATGGTTTGATATTGCGTGCTCGGTTTGATATCGCGACCCAGCAACAACGCCTTCGCACTGTTGATAAACGCGCTATAGCTATGATAGATCGAATCGGCATACAGTCCTTGGTCGTAAGCTTCTTTCGCCCATCCGAGTTTGTCTTCCGAATCGTATAACAATGTTGCCACGAGGTCGATGATCACGCCTGCGCATTCGCCCACGGCGGTGTGCAGAATGAAATTGTGATCCTGACCCCAGTCGATATATTCTTCCGGCAATACCGCCGTGATGTCGCCAAGCGGCTTCAGCAATTGATAAAAATGGTTGCGGCCAAGACGCTTGAAGTAGTCGTGGTAGTATTCGCCTTCGAGGCTGTTGGTCTCGTAGTCGGTAAACAGGATACGCAATGCGTCGGGGCCGCGTTTGCTGGGGATCTTAATGATCTTGTCGGAGATGATGCCTTCGCCGTTCTTCACTTTGCCTCCACCCAACAGGACCACCAGCGCGGGCATTACCTTGCCTTGCTTGTCTTTGATGGTGCTGCCGTGCAGACCGATGCTGGCCAGGCCGTGCTGACCGCATGAATTGGGGCAGCCGCTGATCTTGATCTTGATATCGTTGTTGTAGATGAGGTCCGGGAACTCATTGCGGATCACCTTTTCCAGTGCCAGCGAAATGTTGGTACTGTCGGAGATACCGAGGTTACAGGTATCCGTTCCAGGGCACGCCGTGATATCGGCCACACTGTCGAAGCCGGGTTCGGCCAAGCCCAATTGGTCGAGGGCCACGTAGAGGTGCGTCAGGTTCTCGGGGCGCACGAAGCGGAGGAGATAGCCTTGGTTGATCGTTACACGCATGTCGTCCGCAGCGTACTGGTCCACCACATTGGCAAACTGACGGGCCAACTTCGACGACAAGTTACCCAGGGGAACTCTCACGTTCACGCCAAAGAATCCGGGTTGTTTTTGCTCGAACACGTTGGTGTCTTTCCAGCGGTCGTAGCGCTTCTGATCGGCGATCGCTGCCGGACCGGTGGCTACTTCGCTCGGGATCACTGCGTCGGGCAGTATCGCGGTGTTGATGTGATACGATTTGTTTTTGATAGCGGTTCTTTCTTCGGCCACCAGCGCCATCACTTTTTCCAACCCGATGTCGGTCAGTAAAAATTTGAAGCGCGCCTTCATGCGGCGGTTGCGTTCGCCATAGCGATCGAACACGCGGAGCACCGCTTCGGCGAAGGGAATGATCTGATCTTCTTCCAGAAAGTCATAGGCCAGTTCGGCCAGGGTCGGGTTGGCGCCAAGACCACCACCGATCATTACCTTAAAGCCACGCTTGCCATCGACGATGCGGGGGATGAAGCCCAGGTCGTGGATGAAGCTGAAAGCAGTATCTTCTTCGCTGGAAGAAAATGAAATTTTGAATTTACGACCCATTTCCTGGCAGATGGGATTGCGTAGAAAATAGCGGAACATCTCGTGCGCATAAGGCGACACATCGAAGGGCTCCTTCGGGTCGATGCCGGCCGTGGCGGAAGCGGTTATGTTACGAACTGTATTTCCGCAGGCTTCGCGTGTGGTGATCTCGTCTTTTTCCAGCTTGGCCCATAGCTCAGGGGTTTTGTCCAGGCTCACGTAGTGGATCTGGATATCCTGGCGCGTGGTGGCGTGCAGGGTGCTGCTGGCGTATTCGTCGGAGATGTCGGCGATGCGGCGGATCTGCTTGGTGCTCAATCTTCCGAAGGGAAGCTTGATGCGGATCATTTGCACGCCGGGTTGGCGCTGACCATAGATACCGCGTGCAAGCCGGAGGCTCCGGAATTTTTCGTCATCAATCTTGCCGTCGCGAAAAAGCTGGATCTTTTTTGACAGGTCGATGATGTCGCGTGCAACGACGGGGTTATTCAAGTCTTCTAATTCTGTGCGGAAGCTTTCCATGTTCTAGCGGTTGTTCGTTTGGTGGCGATGTCGATAAATAAAAGAGCCTTTCCTGTGGCAGGAAAGGCTCGGTATGTTTTGTGTTTGTTAGACGATTCGATTTGTGTTTGTCTTACGTACCGGATATTCCTGCATGGGCATTAAGATGTTTACAGCAACACTTCGCTGTGTTCATCTTCTTGGTTGTACAGGAAATCACATTTTTCATATCTATATATCTTATCTATTCTATAATATCTATCACGAAAGTAGACTATGCTTTACAAAATTCAAATCAATATGTTATAAAAATTGTCTTTTCACCGGCTTAACAACTGTTCGTATCGCAGCGCAATCGAATGTTCCCAGCAAAAATCACTTGTTACGGGTGATCCAAATTTGCCCCGGCGCTGGCAACTTCGCTTCCTGAACCAGGTTCGGCCTCGCCTTATGAACGGTCTAACGTCGATATGCTAGCTTTCGTTTCCGGAACAGGAGTTTTACTGGGCACACTCACCTCATTTTTTTTACTGATGGTGAAGCAGCCGCGGCACGAGCATGCCGTACGCTTCCTGGGGTTGTATACGTTGTCGTTAACGGTAGGGCTTGCGGAACCGCTGATCCCTTTAAGCAACCTGCTGCTGCGTTACGCTGCCGGCGGTGTCAGTTTGCTGTATGGACCTTTCCTCTGCCTCTACTGCCAACACCGGATGGACGCTGACCGCAGGGTCCGGTCGTCCTGGAAACACTTCCTCCCCTTTCTTGTCTACGGTTTGTTGTTGACCGCAGAAAAGTCTTTCGCCGGGGCGCCAATCGAGGTCCGCGAAGGTGTGGAACTGGTTTTGTATATCCTGCTGTTCACGCAGATCATCGGTTATTGCTTTATGGCCGATCTTTATGTGCGGCATTTCCAGGAACACATCGCGGGTGCCAATGTGTTTACGCGGAGCAGTCGTTTGTTCTTTTTGAAAATGATCGTGCGCGTTTCGGGGGTGTTCTTTCTGGCCACGTTTATGGTGAGCCTTTGCCAGGCATTGTTTGGGTTTGCCTATCGCGAGGAGCTGTCGATCTCTATCCAGGTAGGCGTTTGCCTGATCTTATTTTTGATCGCGCTGCTGAACACTGAAACGATGCATGCGGAAAAGATGGTGGAGTAGCGTTATCGATCCTTCAACCGGAAAACAAATTTCAACCCCGACCACACCTCGTCGACGGCGCAAACTTTTACATCGACCAAGCCATTCTTCAGGCCAAAATCGCGGATCACATTTTCATCGAGGTCTGTCGCCACCTTCGAGGCTTTCTTGGGCCACGACACCCACAACATGCCGTCTTTCTTCAGGTACGCCTGGCCACGGAGAAATTCCTTCTCGAACACGGCTTGCTCTTTGACAAAGATGTGAATGAAATCCAGCGTACCCGACGCCTTCTCTTTCACCTTGACGCCATCCGGCAATGCGCCCAGCAGATCGAAGTAGTCGGCCGGGGGCTTAAAAGCATAAACACTGGTATTTTCCTTAATGCCCAGTTTTTTTAAAAGGGGTGTGCCGGAATAGCCTGCCATGGTTTGCGAGATTGGTCTACCCTAAAATGCAAAATGCCCCGGTGATTACCGAGGCATCTGTGCAGAAAATTGAAGTGTGGGCTTAGTTGTTGTTGCCCATTTTCTCCATTTCCTTTTCAAAGGTATCCTTGAACTTCTCGTAGTCGTAGTCGATCTTCAGGCGATCGTCCTTGGAAAGACGTTCGTTGTAGGTGGCCACCAGTTCTTCGGCCGACAGTTCGATCGCGATGTAGGTTTTGTACGTGGCGTTCTCGGTCTTCATCAGCTTTTCGCAAATGGTTTTGAGGCCGGTGAGTTTCTGATCCACGATCTCGCGGTTCAGTTGTTCGAAACGTTCCTCCACCTGTTCCTTGTTGTTCATTTCACGGGAGTTGGTGTAGTTGTCGGTAACGGCTTTTACCGTGGTTTGAATGCTGGCCGCAAGTTCTGCGCGTGCGTTGGCCAAGGCCTTCTTCTTGGACGTTACCTGGTCCTGGCTTTCACCGATGGAGTTGGCGCGGAAGAATTTGCTTGTGGTAAAGAAATCAGGGCCCGAACACGGTACGTTTACTTCTGTTTCGCCTTTCGGGGTCTTCTCTTTGCTTTTACAAGCATCCAGGAGAACGCTTCCGAGAGCAACCAGCATCAAGGTAGAATAGGTGATTCGTTTCATACTCGACATTATTTAGTTATAGTAAGTTATATGTAAACAATTTAAATACCAAAGTCTAAGCCCATCCCAGGCCAGCGACCGCAACAAAATCACTGCAATACGGTGTTCAGCAATTCATTCATGCGTTCCTTTTCCAGGGTTTCCATGGTCTTGTTATAGGCATCCACGCTCGACTTGTCATAGTCGAGGCCGTAGCCTTTAATGCGGTCGAAGGTAGTGGCATATATTTCCTTGCTTTCCTTCACCGTTGAAACTTTGATTACGCTTGTAAGGTAGGTGATGTAAATGCTCCCGGATATTGATCCCTTTTCCGCGTCGGCGGTAACATCAAACCAGAGGTCGGCGGACTTTTTATCGTCTGTGAACTCGAAGCCATTGTTGGCCAGCAGATTTTTGAGCTTGTTGCTGATCTGAAAATTGGCCTTTTGCTGGCCGAAGGTTTTCTCTTGTGCCGTCAGAAAAACGATGGGGCGCTGGACCTTGAGGTCTACCTGCGCACGAGGAACGTTCAGGGTTTTGGCGATGATGGCATAGAGCGGTGAGCTTCCTGCACCACTCAAAGCATCGATGTCCACTTTTATGGCCACGGTCTGTTCCAGGTCTTTCGAGCCGATCTTGGTGAGCAGGATCTTTGCCTGCCCGGTGCCGTCGGCCTTGTAGGTTGGGTAAACATCACCGGCGCCTTTTTCAAATGCAGCGGCCAACGGCATTCCCTCCGAGGGTTTGTTGTTGTCTTTATAGGTGGCCTTGGCGGTGACGGTTTGCGTGGTCTGGTTTACACGCCGGTTTAGGGTGATCTCTGCCGGGGTGACGCGGATGTTCACTTTATCCAAAATGCTTTGCAGCGAACTGTAGATCTCGTTGACCAACAAAATCTCTTTGCCGTCTAACGTGACACGGATGGCTTCTCCCAGGTACTTCTCCAGGCTGCGAAAGGCCTGGAAGTATAAACCAATGGCTTGGAGACGTTCGCCGGCTTTTTCGGCTTGTCTGGCCTTTTGCAGATAGTCGGTGGCCAGCAATGTGGCGTTTTGCTTTTGCTCTTCCTTGATCTGGCGGTAGCGGGCGATGGAGAGGCGGTAGTATACCCAATAGTTGGCGTTGTCTTCCCAGGCGTCGACCAGTTCAAATTCTTCAATCTCGTCAGCGGCGGTGGTTTGGATGACCTGTTGGTACTGCTCGGTGAGCTTTTTATCCAACTCCAGTTGGCTGAGCACGGAGGTGCTGGACACATTCACCTTAATTTCGGAGACCAGGTCGTCGAGGGCGCTTTTCTTGGCGGCTTGGATGTAGTTGTTGGTACCGTCTTTTACGCTATGGCCAATGCCGGTGTAGTAGCCGTCCTGGTAAGGGGTTGTTTTGAGCCACGAGGGTTTCAATGATTCCGGATCGGGCGGCTGCACCTTGGGACTGCAGGCTGCCAGGACGATGAGAACCGCAAAGAATCTTTTCACAAAATAACTTTTTACCGATTACGTTAGTCAAATACCACTTCCATGCCAATCTTGACCAAACAGACAAATCTAACGGGGAATAAGGTTCAAATAGTGAAGTATGTACCAAAATATTTACCTTTAATAACCAAATGACGGGGCATATGAAAAAGTTGATTCTGGGGGTATTGACCATGGGCATGCTGCTTTCAGCCTGCCGCGAAAGCGAACAAGCCGTAAATTCGGATTTAACGGGTAACCAAACCGTGTATTCCTTACAAGCCGGATCCACCTACAACATCAGTGGAACGGTGACCTTTAAAGAAAAGAAAGATGGAACTGCATTGATCGACCTGGCCCTGACGGGCACGGACGGCACAGCAGAATTTCCCGTTCACCTTCACATGGGCAACATCGCGGCCCCCGACGCGGCAGTTGCAGCCTTGTTGAACCCCGTCCAGGGAAAGAGCGGCGCCAGCGAAACCAACCTGCTCCAATTGGCAGATGAATCGAAAGTCACCTATGCACAACTGTTGCAACTGAACGCCTGCGTGAAAGTGCACCTGGGCGCTACAGGACCCGACCGGGACATCATCCTGGCCGCGGGAAACATCGGCCAGGCCGCCAGCACAGATGTGAGCTCGGGACGTTTGGGAATAAGCGTCTGCAAAAGCGAGTAAAATACAATCTCAAAAAGCATGGAAGGCTGCCCCAAAGGCAGCCTTTTTTATTTAATGATCCAGACTAAAGCACGGGTTATGTTTAGAACTGTTCTTAGTTTATTCTTTTGTTTGCAACACCCGCTTCCAATCGACCAAGATCCCATAAAAAAAGGCGGCTACCTTTAAAGATAGCCGCCTTTTTTCGAATGCTATTTTCTCTTAATCTCCTCCACCAACTTTCACTTCATACGACGTAGTGATGGCAGTAAAGTACTCGCGGTTCATGCGCGCGATATTGGTAAGACTGATGCCTTTCGGACATTCCGCTTCGCAGGCACCCGTGTTGGTGCAGGCGCCGAATCCTTCTTCATCCATCTGCGCCACCATTTTCTCCACGCGTTCTTTGCGCTCGGGTTTTCCTTGTGGCAAGAGGGCGAGCTGCGATACTTTCGCGCTCACGAACAACATGGCGGAAGCGTTCTTACACGCTGCGACACAAGCGCCACAGCCGATACATGCGGCGGAGTCGAACGCTTCGTCGGCTACTTTTTTAGCAATGGGTATTTCGTTGGCATCGGGCACGCCGCCGGTGTTCACCGACACATAGCCACCGGCCTGTTGAATGCGATCGAAGGCCGTGCGGTCCACGACGAGGTCGCGGATGACGGGGAATGCTTTTGCTCTCCAAGGCTCGATCACGATGGTCTCGCCATCTTTGAACGTGCGCATGTGCAACTGGCAAGTCGTGGTTTGCTGCGGGCCGTGCGGGCGACCGTTGATATAGAGGCTGCACATTCCGCAAATCCCTTCACGGCAGTCGTGATCGAAGGCTACAGACTCTTCACCTTTGTGAATGAGGTCGTTGTTCAGTACGTCCAGCATTTCCAGGAAGGACATATCGGCGGACACGTGGTCCAATTGATATGACTTGAAGGAACCTTTAGTATCCTTGTTTTTCTGGCGCCAAATCTTCAGGTTAATCTTCATATTATTTGTAGCTTCTTTGAGTCAATTTAACATTTTCAAATACCAGGGGCTCCTTGTGAAGTTCTTCCGGTTGGTTCTCGCCTTTAAACTCCCAGGCCGACACATAGGTGAACTGATCGTCTTTGCGCAGCGCTTCGCCGTCGGGTGTCTGTGATTCTTCGCGGAAGTGTCCTCCGCAGGATTCGGTGCGGTTCAAGGCATCGTCCACCATGAGTTCGCCCAACTCGATGAAGTCGGCTACGCGCATGGCTTTTTCCAATTCCTGATTCAGCTCGTTTCCGCCACCCAGCACGTTCACATCCTTCCAGAATTCCGTTTTCAGGGTTTGTATCTTTTGCTTGGCTCCTCTCAAGCCCGCATCGTTACGCGACATGCCGCAGAACTCCCACATCAACAAGCCGAGCTCGCGATGGAATTCGTCTACGGTCTTCTTGCCTTTGATGGACAAGAATTTCTGAACCGTGTTGTTCACTTTGTCGATGGCTTCCTTGAACTCCGGACGGTCCGTGCTCACTTTTTCGGTGGGCAAACCTGCGAGGTAGTCGCCGATGGTGTAAGGGATCACGAAGTATCCGTCGGCCAAACCTTGCATAAGCGCGCTGGCGCCGAGGCGGTTTGCACCGTGGTCGGAGAAGTTGGCTTCGCCGAGGGCATACAAGCCGGGAACCGTGGTCATTAAGTTATAGTCCACCCAAAGTCCACCCATGGTGTAGTGAACGGCGGGGTAGATCATCATCGGCCCTTCATAGGGATTGTCGCCGGTGATCTGTTGGTACATGTCGAACAGGTTGCCGTATTTCGCTTCGATGGTTTTCTTTCCATCGCGCTTGATCGCATCGGCAAAATCCAGGAACACGGCCAGGCCGGATCCTACGCCGCGACCTTCGTCGCACATTTGCTTGGCGTTGCGGGAGGCCACGTCACGGGGAACGAGGTTACCAAATGAAGGATATTTTCTTTCGAGGAAGTAGTCGCGATCCGCTTCGGGAATGGCCGCAGCATCTTTCGCTTTCAATCCGGGGCGCGCCACTTTCGGCACCCACACGCGGCCATCGTTACGCAACGATTCCGACATGAGCGTGAGCTTGGATTGGTGATCTCCTGAAACGGGGATACATGTAGGGTGAATTTGTGTATAGCAAGGGTTGCCAAACAAAGCGCCTTTCTTGTGCGCTCTCCAGGCCGCCGTTACGTTCGAGCCTTTTGCGTTGGTGGAAAGGAAGAACACGTTGCCATAGCCGCCGGTGCAAAGCAACACGGCATGAGCAGAATGTGATTCGATTTTACCCGACACCAGGTCGCGGGTGATGATGCCGCGGGCCTTGCCGTCGACGATCACCACGTCGAGCATCTCGGAGCGGGTGTACATCGTTACTTTGCCGTTGGCGATCTGACGGTTCAGCGCCGAGTAGGCACCGAGCAAAAGTTGTTGTCCGGTTTGTCCGCGGGCGTAGAACGTTCTGGATACCTGTGCGCCACCAAAAGAGCGGTTGGCCAACAGTCCGCCATATTCGCGGGCGAAGGGTACGCCTTGTGCCACGCACTGGTCGATGATGTTCACACTCACTTCGGCGAGGCGATAGACGTTGCCTTCGCGTGCTCTGTAGTCGCCGCCTTTAATGGTGTCGTAGAACAAACGGTAGACGCTGTCGCCGTCGTTCTGATAATTTTTTGCTGCGTTGATACCGCCTTGTGCTGCGATGCTGTGCGCGCGGCGGGGGCTGTCCTGGAAGCAAAATGCTTTTACGTTGTAGCCCAACTCTCCCAGCGATGCGGCTGCCGAGGCGCCTGCCAATCCGGTGCCGACTACGATAATATCATACTTGCGCTTATTCGCCGGGTTGACCAGCTTGAGGTTGAACTTGTGTTTTGTCCATTTCTCCGCTAAAGGGCCTTCGGGAATTTTAGAATCTAATTTCATCTGTCTGTTTATTTTGGGTCGGGACCACGGCTAAAGGTCCGGCTAATTGCTATTTGTTATAAATGTCTTGGTTCAGATACATCCAAATGGGGATCAACGCAAACAGTACGGGCACGACGATGGCGAAGGCTCTTCCCACAAAACGGATAATGGGGTTGTATTTCGGGTGATTCAAGCCCAGCGTTTGGAACGCGCTGGCGAAGCCGTGCCACAAGTGAAAGCCCAGGATCAGCATAGAGACCACATAGAGGGCCGCGTACCAGAATTGAGCATAGGCTGCGGCGACAACTAAATACAAATTCTTTACGGTTTTGCCTTCGTAGTCGACCGTTTGAATTCCTCCCCAGTGCATTTCATACCAGAAGCCTTTCAGGTGAATCACCAGGAAGATAAAGATGATGCTACCTAAAATTCCCATATTCCGGGAAGTCCAGGCGGAAGAGTTTTTACTTACTGCATAGCCTTCGCTGCCGCGTGCCTTTCGGTTGTGCGAGGTGAGCAGGATGGCCCAAGCGATGTGGACCAGGATGATGGTATAGTTGACATAAGAGACGATCTTGATCAGCGGATTGCTGGTCATGAATTGAGCATAGACATTAAACGCATGGCCGTCGTCATGCTTTAAGAGTTGAAGATTTCCGATGAGGTGAACGACGAGAAAGAGAATTAGAAAGAGACCGGTGAGGGCCATCAGAAGTTTTCTGCCCAGCGTGCTGGTCAGAAGGTTGGTAAACCAATTCATAGGATGTAGTTGTCGAAAAATTTTGATGTGGTCAAAATTACTTCGCAAACCCTATTCCACCAAGACCAACCTCACTTTATAAAAATTCTAAATAAACCTTTCTACGTAAGGGAAGACGCCGATCAGAGAAGCTCAAACAGGAGGATAATGATGGAAATGGCAACGACGGCGATCAGTAAGAACCATTCTTTCCGCACAAAATTCACAATCCAAGAGAACAAGCGTTTCATAGCTTTAAAAAACAATTTTCTACCCTATGCCAAATATCAGGCCCTACTTCAATATCCATTGAATATCAACTCTTTAGCATAGTTTGGTTGAGAGGGCTATTCAGATTTAAGAATCAAAATTGTATCGATTTCCCATTTCTGGAAGCTCATGTTTGCCGCCCACAGAACTAAAATCCCGCTGTTACAATTGAAATGATGGTGTACATTTACGTCACCACTACATTTTTTCGACTTCATGTATTTAATATTCGACACGGAGACCACCGGTCTGCCACGCAATAAAACCGCGCCCATTACGGACCTCGACAACTGGCCCCGGCTGGTGCAGTTGGCATGGCAATTACACGACCATCGCGGCAAGCTCATCGCCCAACACAACTACCTGGTGAAGCCCGACGGCTTCGACATTCCCTACAACGCCGAGCAAATTCACGGCATTTCCACCAAACGTGCGTTGGAAGAAGGCCACGACCTGCGCGTGGTGCTCGACACCTTTGTGAAGGACCTCGAGGGCACCAGTCAATTGGTGGGTCATAATATAGAGTTCGACATCAACATCATTGGCGCAGAATTTATCCGCCAGCAGTTGAACACCGACCGCTTCCTGAACCTGGCCAAGCTGGACACCGGCATTTCGTCGACCGAGTTCTGCCAGCTATCGGGTGGCCTGGGGGGCAAATTGAAGATGCCCACCCTGCTTGAGCTGCACAAGAAACTCTTCAACCGCGACTTTGGCGATGCGCACGATGCGTCCTACGACGTGGCCGCCACCGCGCGAAGCTTCTTCGGGCTGGTCAAACAGAAAGTGGTCAAGCCGTTTGATGAAACGCCGTTCGAGGAAATCACCTACGAAGAACCGAACCTGGACGCCGCCAATTTTGCCAAGCGCGAAAAGAAAAAAGCGGCCGACTATTCGCTCACCGACAAAGTCACAGTCCTCACGGACAAACCTTTTGTTCACCTCCACGCCCACTCCCAGTTCTCGGTGCTGCAAGCCACACCCGACATCAAGTCGATGGTGAGCAAAGCCAAGGCATTGAACATGCCGGCCATTGCGCTGACCGACCTGGGCAACATGTATGGCGCCTTCAAGTTCGTGCGCGAAGCATTGAACAATGACCTGAAGCCCATCGTAGGCTGCGAGTTCTATGTGGCCGACGAGCGGTTGAAACTGAAATTCACAAAAGACAATCCCGACAAGCGCTACAACCAGGTGTTGCTGGCCAAAAATAAAAACGGCTATCACAACCTGGCAAAACTCAGTTCCCTCGGTTTCACGGAGGGGCTATACGGCATTTACCCCCGCATCGACAAGGCGTTGATCGAAGCGTATAAACAAGATCTGATCGCCACGACCGGGTCACTTTCCAGTGAAGTGCCTTATCTGATTCTTAACGTCGGCGAAAAGCAGGCGGAGGAAGCTTTCAAATGGTGGCACGGACTTTTTGGTGACGACTTCTACATCGAATTGAACCGTCACGGCATCCCGCAGGAAGATCACGTGAACGAAACCTTATTGCGCTTTGCGGCGAAATACGGCGTGAAATATTTTGCGGCCAACGAAGCGTTCTACCTGCAAAAAGAAGAAGCGAACGCTCACGACGTTTTGTTGTGTATCAAGGAAGGCGAATTCAAGTCCACTCCCATCGGCTATGGTCGCGGCCACCGGTATGGATTGGCCAACACCGAATATTATTTCAAATCGCAGGACGACATGAAGTCCATCTTCCGCGACATGCCCGAAGCCGTGGAGACCATCAGCGAGATCCTCGACAAGATCGAAGGCTATACGCTGGAGCGGAATGTGTTGCTGCCCAAGTTTGACATTCCACCCGATTTCAACACGGAAGATGAATACCTGCGGCACCTCACCTACATCGGTGCGGCCAAGCGCTATGCAGAGATCACGCCCGCCATTCGCGAGCGGTTGGATTTTGAGTTGGACACGATCCAGAAAACAGGATACCCCGGCTACTTCCTCATCGTACAAGACTTTACATCCAAGGCACGGGAGATCGGTGTGTCCGTTGGTCCGGGACGGGGTTCGGCTGCCGGTTCGGCGGTGGCGTATTGCATCGGGATCACCAACGTCGATCCCATCAAGTACGATCTGCTGTTCGAGCGTTTCCTAAACCCCGACCGCGTATCGCTGCCCGATATTGATATTGACTTCGACGATGAAGGACGCGATCGCGTGTTGAAATATGTGATCGACAAATATGGCAAAAACCAAGTGGCCCAGATCGTGACCTATGGCACGATGGCCGCGAAGTCGTCCATACGCGACTGCGCCCGGGTGATGGAACTGCCCTTGGCGGATGCCACCTTCCTGGCAAAGATGATCCCCGAGAAACCGGGTACTTCCCTCGATGACGCCTTCCAGGAAGTGAAAGAGCTTTCCGACATCAAGAAGGGAACCGACTTGAAAGCACAGGTGCTGCAACAAGCCGTGATCCTCGAAGGCTCGGTGCGCAACACGGGAACCCATGCCTGCGGGGTCATCATCACCCCCGACGACCTCACCAAGTTTGTGCCCGTGTCTACGGCGCGCGACTCCGACATGCTCGTGACCCAGTTCGACAACAGCGTGGTGGAAAGCGCCGGCATGTTGAAGATGGACTTCCTGGGGCTTACCACGTTGTCGATCATCAACTCGGCCCTGCGCAACATCAAGAAAAGTCACGGCATCGACATCGTTATCGACGATGTGCCGCTGGATGATTTGAAGACCTACCAGCTTTTTCAACGCGGCGAAACCACCGGCACGTTCCAGTTTGAAAGTGTGGGCATGCAGAAATATCTGCGCCAACTGAAGCCCGATAAGTTTGAAGACCTCATCGCCATGAACGCCTTGTACCGACCAGGCCCCATGGAATACATCCCTGCCTTCATCAAGCGGAAGCACGGACAAGAGGCGATCAAATACGACTTGCAGGCCATGGAGGAATTTCTGCATGAAACCTATGGCATCACGGTCTACCAGGAGCAGGTGATGTTGCTTTCCCAAAAGCTTGCCGGCTTTAGCAAGGGCGACGCCGACGTGTTGCGGAAAGCCATGGGTAAAAAGCAAAAGGCCGTGCTGGACAAGATGAAAGACAAATTCATCAAGGGTGCCGAGAAGAACGGCCACGCCCAGGACACCTGCGAAAAAGTGTGGACCGACTGGGAGGCCTTCGCGCAATATGCCTTTAACAAATCGCACTCCACGTGTTATTCACTGGTAGCCTATCACACCGCATACCTGAAAGCCAACTACCCCGCCGAATACATGGCAGCGGTATTGACCCACTCACAAAGCAACCTGGAAAGCGTTACGTTCTTTATCGAGGAATGCCGCAGCTTAGGCATCAAAGTGTTGGGCCCGCACGTGAACGAGTCGGGTGTTTATTTTGAAGTGAACAAAGATGGTGAGATCCGGTTTGGGCTGGGCGCCATCAAGGGAGCCGGTGATGCTGCGGTGGAAGCGATCATCCACGAGCGCGAAGCCAACGGTCCCTTTGAAGATATTTTCGAGTTTGCCAAGCGGATGAATCAACGCGCAGTGAACAAGAAGACCTATGAGTGCCTGGCCTTGTCGGGTGCGTTCGATTGTTTTGCCAGCATTCACCGCCGGCAATATGTGTTTGCCAAAGACGGCGAAGTGAGCTTGCTGGAGAAGGCCATCAAGTATGCCGCCAAGACCCAACAAGAAGAACAAAGCAACCAGGCCAGTCTCTTCGGCGGAAGCTCGGGCACGGTCATGCCAAAGCCCCGCATCGACTATGTGGAGCCTTTCAGCGAGATCGAAAAGTTGAACCTGGAGAAAGAGGTGGTGGGCATCTACATTTCGGGCCACCCCCTGGACAACTTCAAGTTCGAGATGGACGCCTTCTGCAAGACGCGGTGCAGCGAGCTGACCGAGCTGGAAGCCATGCAGGGACGCGAGGTCAAGTTAGGAGGCATCGTTTCCGGGGTGGAACACCGGACCACGAAGACCGGCAAGCCCTTCGGCAAGTTCACGCTAGAAGACTACACCGGCAACTTCACGTTCACGCTCTTTGGCGAGGACTATCTCAAGTTCAAGACCTTCATGACGGTGGGCTGGTTCCTCTTTGTGGAGGGCGCCGTGGTGCGCAACTCGTGGGGACAGCAAAACCTGGAGTTCAAGATCCGGAACATGGACCTGCTCAACGAGCTCGGCATCAAGCGCAGCAAGGGCGTGAAGCTCCGGATCAACGCCAACGATATCACCCCGGGCATGATCGGCATCATCGAAGGCGTTTGCGGAGAGTATTCGGGCAACACCCCGCTGTACCTGAAGATCCACGACCTCCAGGAAAACATCAACCTAGACCTGCTTTGCCGCAAATTCCGCGTCAACCCGATCAATGACATGGTACGGGAAATGAAAAAAGCGGGTGAAATCGAGGTAGAAGTGATGTTTTAGGTACAAAGGTGCTGCCGGCTGCCAGGGCTTCATAGAACTCTGAACTAAAAGCTATACCTTTGCGTTGGTCCTTTTGAAAGCATAAAAAGAACTTATAACATATACTCACATGGGAAAAGCAATTGAACTTAACGATGCTAACTTTGATCAGATCATCAACTCTGATAAGCCTGTACTGGTAGACTTTTGGGCAGAATGGTGCGGTCCTTGTAAAATGATCGGCCCGGTTGTAGAAGAGCTTGCCAACGACTACGAAGGTAAAGCGGTAATCGGCAAATTGAATGTCGACGACAACCACGAAGTAACCGCCCGTTTCGGTGTGCGCAGCATCCCCACCTTGTTGATTTTTAAAGGCGGCCAAATCGTTGACAAACAAGTTGGCGCTGTACCCAAATCGGTATTGAATCAAAAGATCGCAGCACAGGTTGCCTGATCATAACAGGGTATTCTAGTCCCTCGAAATAAAAAAGAGGCTGGTGATGAACCAGCCTCTTTTTATTTGGTTGCCTTTCGGCCGACCTGTATTTTATTTCACTTCAATGACCCAGTCGTCGGTGCGGAAGCTGGACACGGGCAGACCTTCTTTGCTAAAGAGATTAGGGATGGAGCCGTTCTTCCATCCAAACCGGACGGCCGCCGGCTTCTTCACTTCTTTGGCCGATACCACCACCGTGTTTCCATCGATGACGGCTTTTGCCGGGTAGAAGACTTTATCCTCCCCGGCGATGGTGAACTCGGTTGGCGAGCCACTCTTTGCCATCAGGCCGGTGGGAATGTTGTTGAACGATAGGCGGATCTTGGCCTTCTCCACTTTCATCTCTTTATACAGTGGGTTCAGATAGGTGATCCCTTTTTTGCCATAGGTGTCGGATAGCGCCAGGTTGGCGAGGCGCTCGCCTACGGGTTTCTTGTATTTGGGATGGATGTCGTTTACATCTTCCACCAGGTCGGAGACCACCACCATACCGGTCTTGGCGATGTCGAGCATTTTGACTTCTTGCTCGCGGACGAGCGTTCCCTTCTCCACTTCGCCATAGCCGGCATAGGGCGCGATCTGCACGTAGTAGAACGGGAAGTCATGCAGGAAATGTTTGCGCCAATCGGTGATCATCGTTTCCATCAGCAGCTTGTAGGTTGCCGGTGCGGCCGTATTGGCTTCGCCCTGGTACCACAACGCTCCCGCAATGCGGAAGGGCAGCATGGGATTGATCATGGAATTATAGACGACGGCAGGCGACGAGGGGCACCAGGGCCTGTCGTCTACTTGTTTCTTGGAGGCTTCCAGTAGCTTCGGGTTGCCTTCGATGCTTTCGCGGGGTGTCCAGGTTTCGGCGGGCGTGCCGCCCCAGCTGGCGTTGATGAGACCGATGGGAACGTTCAGGCTGGTGTTCAATTTCTTTCCAAAGTAATACGCCACGGCGCTAAAGGACTTCACGTTTTCGGGGTTGGCCACTTTCCATTCGCCCTCGCCCCTCACCTGCGGTGTCATAGCGGCCGAGTTGGGGACGTCGAACAGGCGGATGTTGAGGTCGTTCACTTTGTCGATGTCGTTCTTTCCGTCGAGGGAAGCATTCATGCTCCACTCCATGTTGGATTGTCCCGCGCAAAGCCACACTTCACCGGTCATCACGTCTTTGAGCGTGATGGTTTCACCGCCTGCTTTCACGGTGATCGTATGGGGGCCGCCGGCGACGGGTGTGAATAGCGTTGTGCCCCAGAAGGCAGTGTTGTCGGTTTTCACTTTTACGGTGGTCGTATCCCAGCTCACCTGGATGGTGATGTCTTGCGTGGAATAGGACCAGCCCCAGATGGGCGTCGGTGATTGTTGTTGCAGCACCATGTGATCGTCGAAGATGGCGGCCAGGCGGAGTTGGGCTTGGGTGGTCGCTGCGGCCAGCAGCAAGGTGAAGAGCAGGGAGATCTTTCGCATGTTGTGAGATTGTCTGTGAATCAAAAATACAAAGGTATTGGAAGAAACATAACGGCCGCGACAGCCTCTTCCGGATGTTTTCTACAGAATTTTTTTGAGGCGTTCTACGATCTCCAACACGGCGGGACAAACCTGGGTGTTCTTATAGGCCAGCCCGGTGACCTGTACCATTTTTTTCCGGTCGGTGTGTGGGTATTCACGGCAAGCTTTGGGGCGGGCTTCGTAGACACTGCAATAGTTGTCGTCGCCGAGGAAGGGACAGGGCGAGGACTTGAGCACGTAGTCGCGGTCTTCGTCGATGCGCAGGTATTGTTCAACAAAGTCGCCGGGTTTCATGCGCAGGGCTTTGGCAACGCGCTCGATGTCGGTCTGATAAAAAATAGGCGATGTGGTCTTGCAGCAGTTGGCGCACGTGAGGCAATCCATTTCTTCGAACACCGCTTCGTGGGTGGTGTGAAAGGCATCATCCACTTTGCGGGGGTCCATCTTTTTTACGCGCTCCAGGAATTTTTTATTTTCCACCGCCCGGTTTTTTGCCTGCTGATAGAATTTCTCCCGGTCGAAAGCCTTATCTTCACTTGCCATTGTGCAAAGATCGTAAATTTCAGACTGTCTAAACCTACTCAAAAAAAATTATGACGACTGCCGCTCCTGCCACCGTGCTCGTTGAAAAACCCCGTATTTCTTCCATCGACATGATGCGTGGCATCGTCATGGTCGTGATGGCCCTGGACCACACGCGCGACTTTTTCCACATCGACGCTTTTCTCTTCGACCCTTTGGATCTGACCAAGACTTCACCGGCGCTGTTCTTCACGCGGTGGATCACGCATTTCTGTGCACCCACGTTTGTGTTTCTTTCGGGCATGTCGGCGCGCATCAGTTTGCAAGGCAAAGGCACAAAAGGATTGAGCAAATTCCTGTTATCGCGGGGGTTGTGGCTCATCTTTCTGGAGGTGACGGTGGTGCGCTTCGGGTTGCTTTTCAATCTCTATTATGACTTCACGTTGATGCAGGTGATCTGGGCCATCGGCGCCTCGATGGTGGTGCTTTCGGGACTTGTGTTCTTGAAGGAGCGTGTCGTCTTCATCCTCGGATTGGTGATCGTGTTTGGGCATAATTTGCTGGACATGGTTTCCGTTCCGCAGCAGAATCCCTTGTTTCCGCTTTGGGCATTGTTCGCACAGGTTGGCTTTTTCCAGATCACGCCTCAAAGCGCCGTGGCGGTCCCCTACCCGATGTTGCCTTGGCTCGGTATTATGTTGACGGGGTATGGCATGGGCATGTGGTATACAAAGGGATATGATGCCGGGAAGCGCAGGACTTGGTTGGTCAGATCGGGCCTTATCGCGCTGGCGCTTTTCGTGGTGCTGCGCTTCATCAATATTTATGGTGACCCTGCACCGTGGAGTGTGCAGAAGAATGCGTTGTATACGGTAATGAGCTTTCTGAACACGACGAAATATCCCGTGTCGTTGTTGTTTACGTTGATGATCCTGGGCAATACGTTGCTGTTATTGGCGGCGTTGGAGCGGCTGAAGGGTGAGCAGGGATCTTCTTTTTTGGTGTATGGGCGGGTGCCGTTGTTTTATTTCATTGTGCATTTTTATTTGATCCATGTTTGCGCATTGTTGTATAGGATCGGGAATGGGACTCCTTTCGCATCGATCGATTTTCATTTTGCGAAAGGGTTTGGGGGCGTGACGGCGGGGTCGGGAGTGACGTTGTTTTGGGTGTATGTGGTGTGGGCGGGGATTGTGTTAGTGCTGTTCCCGGTATGTACTTGGTATAACCGGTACAAAAGCACCCATAAAGATTGGTGGTTGAGCTATTTGTAAGAAATCATTTTGAACTGACTCACATTCGCTCCTTTGCTGAAGCCCCCGTCTTCGCAAAAGGCTACGACGGGCAAGTCGGCGGGCAGGCGTTTTAGACCGTTTCGCGGGCGTAGTGGTTCGTGAGTTCTTCTACGAGGTCGAGCATGATTTCTTTTGCGGTTTCGGGGTAGTCAATATCAACGGCGGCGCCGTAGCTGAGGAGCCATTTGCAGAAGGGCTTAACGTAGCCGATGAGGAAGGTCATGCGCACTTTGGTGTCGAGGTTTTCTTCGGAGACAAAACCATAAAAATATTTTGTGTGCTGCACGTAGCGTGCCGTGGGCTGATCAAAGGAGACGATGATCTTCTGCAGCTCCTGATTGCCTTGCATCATGGAGGCGAGATATTCCTGCAGGCTTAACAAATTCCGGCCGTCGAATTTTATGCCGGGCGTCGATAGGTTCTTGATGCGGTCGGCGCGAAAGTCGCGGTAGCCATTGCGCAGGCGGCACCAGGCGATGAGGTGCCAGGCGGCACTGTAAAATACCAGGCCGATCGGTTCTACGTCGCGTTGGGTTGATTGCTCGTTGTAGCTGCTGAAATATTCTATGCGGACCACGTCTTTCGCGACGACGGCCCGTTGAATGCCGGAGAGAAAATCGTTGGGGAATTGATGCTCGTCCATCGGCATGCGGCGCACTTCGATATGCGAATGCAGGTCCTCGAGGAGGTCTTTGTCCGATTCGTTCATCACGGCTTTGATCTTTAGCAGGGAAGATTCAAACGCTTGCCGGATCGATTTGTCGGTCATTTTTTCTACCAGTTTCCCCGCCAGCAACATGGCACTGGCTTCGTCTTGGGTGAACATGACCGGTGGCAAATGATAACCATCCACAATAAAGTATCCCTTGCCGGCTTCCGACCCGATGGGCACGCCGGCTTCCATCAAGGCCTTCACATCGCGGTAGACGGTGCGCAGGCTGATCTCGAAACGGTCGGCGATTTCCTCGGCCTTGACCACGCGTTTGGATTGGAGCTGTACGAGGATGGCGGTGAGTCGGTCGATGCGGTTCATACCCTAAAGTTACGGCATCCGCAGGAATTTGTTCTCAAAAAAAATGTCCCGCAAACCAGGGGTTCCGGGACATTTTCGGGGGTAAAGTTGATTAAAGCTTAAGGCCCTTATTCGGGACCCACTACAGGTGCACTTCCCAATGCGGGGTTGTTATACTCTACTTCGTTTTTGGGCACATCAAAATAGGGCAGGTAATTATAGTTGATGAACGCCTTGGTATTCACCACCGTGCTGCCCGTGAAGTTTGACAGGATGACACCGTTGGCTCTGCCACCGCCCACACTCTTGTCGTCGGTGATACCCATGCGGCGGGCGTCGTAGAAGGACAAGCCGCGGAAGACCAGGCTGATCCGGCGTTCGCTGCGCAGTTCCTCCAGCGCCTCTGCCTGGGTAACCGTGCCGATGGCAGCGAGGCCTGCGCCTTGATCATTGCGTACGTCATCGATCAATGCCGTTCCTCCACCAACATTACCCGACCGGATCAACACCTCCGCTTTGATCAACTCGTTCTCTTCGTAGGTGCCTGCCAGGTAAATGTCGTCGACGCCGGTTTCCTGCGTGTGGACGTAGGTGATCACGCCGGGCATATTGTTCCCGCCGTCGATCAGGTAGTAACGCGTTCCGTAGCCCAGGCCCCGGCCGCGCATGTTCACCTGGGGTGACTCCAGCAAATCAAAATTGTTTGCCATGCGCTGGTCGTCGGCGCGAAAATCCTGGATGAGGCGTTCGCTCACATAAAAGGTCTGACCATCTTCGGTGGCGGCCAAGCCGGCCACGGAACCAAAATTGGGATCGACAACGGAGCGGCTAAAGTCTTCCGTGGTTTTCACAATAAACACGGGGTCGTCTTCCTGGATGCCGTTGTCCACGAAGCCTTCTATCGCCGTCCATTGCGCAGCCGTCATGTCGGCCACACGGGTGTTCACCAGGATGTTTCTGGCGCGCAGGGTATTGATGTTACGGATCCATGCCTCGGGCGAAGGGATGCCGCCTTTGCCTTGCTGGCAATAGCCCGGGATGGCCCCCGATAAAATATCGGCAGAAACACCGGGGTCAGTGATAGCGTTCAATTCGGTCTCGGCCTTGTCGAAGTTGGCCATGGCTTCGGCGATGATCTCTGTGTTTGTTTTGAACTCACCGTTGGTAAGGTTAGGCTCGTCGTTGATCACACCGGCCACGTACATGGAGCCGATGCGCGAATAGGCATAGCCCTTCCACCAATAGCCCCAGGCTTTCAACGTGTGCTTTTTATTTACTGCATCGCCGCTATATTCTGCACCGTCCACTTTTTTCAGCAGGATGTTCATGGCGTTGTTGAGAAAATACATTTGGGTCCATTCCATCAGCATGGTGTTGGCCGGGCCATAGGCGCGGTCGTTGCGCAGTCTCAACTCGTAGGGTTGAGAAACGCCGATGGGCATGGGAACCACCGTGCCGTCATCGATGGTGATGTCGGTGGGATTGTTGGCGAAGCGGAAGCTCTGGTTTCCCCAGGGGATGTAGATGATGTCGCCCATCGCATCGTGCAGACCGAAGATCTGCGCGGTGAGGAAGCCCAGGTTACGTCCCGTACGCGGACCCAGTTGGTCGTCGACGGAAGCGTAATAGCTGCCGATGCCGTTGATGTAGGTTCCTCCTTTGGCATAGGCCACCAGCCCGGCTTCCGTAGAGAGTGCATTCTCCAACGGCTCGTTCTTGTTCACCACGTCCGTGAGCTCATTCTTGCAGGCTTGTGTCACCAGCAAAAGAAGGCAAAGGGATATATAAAGTTTTCTGTGTTTCATACGATCGTGATTTACTTAGTTAAAAGAAACGTTCAGCCCCACCTGGTACGATTTGAAATTCGGGAACGACCAGAAATCAAGACCGCGTTGTGTGGCCACCTGGGGCGATGCCGAAGTGGTTCCGCCACCGGATGTGTTCTGGCTGCTTTCCGGATCCATGCCCGTGTAGTTGGTGATCGTCGCCAGGTTTCTTCCCGTGAAGACCAACTGAAGACGCGTGAACCCTTTCATGTCAAAAAACTTCGCGAAGTCAAATCCGACCGACAGGTTGCGCAAGCGGGCAAACGATGAATTTTCCAGGAAGTAATCTTTTGTGCCGTTGCTTTCGGAGGCATCATAGAAGCTTTTGTAGTAGGCCGTCCATGCGCCGGTCTCTCCATTGATGGTGAGCGATTTGTCGTAGTCGCCGTGCAGGCCTTCGGAATACATCCACTCCTTGGTTTGGTTATAGGTCTTTGCGCCGTATACCCAGTCGATCTGGAAGGAGAAGGTGAGGAAATTCTTGTACGAGAAATTGTTGATGAAGGCCATGTTGAACTTGGGGGTAGTGTTGCCCAAAAAATACTTGTCGGGGGTGAACTGCACGCGTTTGCCAGCCTTGTCCACCACACGGCCGTTCACCACTTCATAGTTGGCGGCGTTGGCGGGGTTGATATACGGATCGCCGTTCTTATCTTTTTGGTCGATGCTGGTCAGCGCTTTGTAACCATAGATCGTTCCGATCTTCTCGCCACCTTTCAACGTATAGGTAGCGGCGTTGGACCACACCAGCGGGATGTCTTTGCCGTCGGCCGTGCGGTCGAGCGATGAGGACTGCGTTCCGAAGTTGGTCACGAAATCCCATTTCAGGTTATCGCCGGAATACACGTCCATGTCCACGCTGAATTGCACGCCTTGGGATTTCAGGTCGATGTAGTTATCCCAAATGGTCTCGGAACCTTGCGACACCGGTTGTGTCCGTTGCCAGACGACGCCCGTGCTTTTGCGGCTCCAGATAGACACGTTGGTGGCGATGTAGTTGAACCATGCTCCGTTCTTTGTCGGCGTAATGCCAAAATCGAAACCGTATTCAAATTCCTTGGTGCGCTCCACTTTCAAGCCTGCATTCGCAAAAGTCGGATTGCTATAGATGAGAAACCCGTTGTCGACCGTGCCGGTTTTATATGACGGGATGCGCAGGTAGTGATTGGGTACGGGGCCCGCAAGGTCCTTCGAAGCATCCAACGTATAGCCTACCGGCTGAATGCCCGCTTCACCAAAGGCCGCCCGGATCTTGAACTCCGGCAAGACCGAGGAGATGCCGTCCCAGAAGTTGAGCTTTGACAGCCGCAGGTAGGCATCGCCGCGCGGGAACGTGAAGGGGGATTTGGCATCGCCGTAGGTAGAACTGTAGTCGGAGCGGAAACCGCCGGAAACTCCGGCCATCTCTTTGTATTCAAACCGCTGGTTCAACAAAAATCCATACGTAATGAAAAGGTCCTCGTATTCCGTGGTGCTGTTGGACGACGATTGCGCACCGTTGATGTCATCGATGCTCGAATAGGAAGGCAGCCCGGTGTAGATCAGGTACTGGCGATGGAAGCTGCTCTTGCGCCAGTCAAAAGCCAGTTGCGTGGTGGAAGCGATCGGGATCTTCCAACCCAGGTCTTTGTCAAAATCGAACTTGATGGTTCCCGTCACCAGCGAGTTGATGTTGTAGTTGTTGGTGACCGATTTGTTCAATCCGCCGCCAATCGATTCGCCAATAAAACTGTTGTTGGCAAGGGACGATGCATTTCCGGTCTGGTTCTGCGTTTCGCGTGCAAAATTGTTTACCGAATAGTTCAAGCCCAATTTATAATCCAGTTCGAAGATCTTGGTGGGCGTGTAATGCAGGTTTAGGGTGGGGATCACATCGATGACCGTGCTCTTGAAATTCTGATACTGGAAGAAATATTTCGGATTCGAATTGTTCGCTCCTGCGCCGCCAAACTGATAGGTATAATTTCCATCCGTATCCTTGTAGTCCAGATCGGCAAACGGGTAGGTATACATGGCCGACGACAACGGGGCATTGCTCACGTAATACGGGTTAACCGTGTTGTCGGTATAGATCAGTTGCGTCGTGGACCGGAATTTCAGGTTCTTCAAAATGTCGACACCCACGTTTGTCGTGAAATTGGTGCGGTCCAACACACCCTGCACGACAGACTCCTGACGGAGCTTGGAAAACGAGAAAGCATAGTCGCTGTTCTCTTTTCCGCCGGACAGCGCCACGTTATAGTTGGAGGTGTGAACATTGCGGAACAACTGGGCGATGTGGTCGTGGTATTTCGTGTTGTTCTGATAGGGTTTGTTGTTTTGTGCAGCCGGTCCGTTCTCCCAGTTGGCTTGTCCCCAAAGGCCCAGGTCGTCTTGCGTGAGCAAACCACCGTTGTTGTCGAGAATGTTACCGTTGGCGTCGGTGGTGAAGGAGTGATTGAAGGGTTGATGCAGGTTGCCGATGTTCAGCACCTGGTCAACACTGGTGCGGGCCGAGGCGTCGATGTGCATCGGGCCTTGTTTTCCTTTTTTGGTGAAGATCTGGATCACGCCGTTGGCGCCCTGCGCGCCATAGATCGTGGCGGCCGAAGCGCCTTGCACCACTTCGATGCGTTCCACGTTGTTGAGGTCAAGGGCGTTGAGCGAGGTGGAGCGCATTTCAACACCGTCCACCATGATGAGGGGCTGTGTTCCGCCCGACAGCGTGTTGATGCCGCGCAACTGGATACTGACCGGGGCCCCGGGGTTACCCGATGACGACATGATCTGCGCCCCGGCAATCTTTCCTACCAAAGCTTGGTCAATAGACGCGGTTGGAATCGTCGGCAGGCGATCACCCGAAACCGACTCCACCGAGATGGCTAAACGTCGCTTGTCGGTGGCCACGCCGACGCCGGTAACTACCACTTCCGATAGTTGTGTGACGTCCGCAGAAAGTTGGATGTCGATGACCGAGCGGTCGCCGATGGCGACTTCCTGGGTTTGCAGCCCGATGAAAGAGAACACGATGGTTCCTCCTGCATCTGCACCCGGGATGGAAAGCCGATAGACCCCATCCGCATTCGTGACGGTGCCAAAGGAAGTTCCCTTCAACACCACGTTGACGCCGGGCAAGTCAGAGCCGTCTTCCATAGACGATACCTTGCCCGTCACCACGCGTTCCTGGGCACGCGCCAATAGGGTCGTGCCTAGCAAACATGCTAACAGTAAAATTTTACTCATAGGTTTTTTTGTTAATGAATTGTTAATAATCAAAGCTTGGGAAATCCGCTTTGAAATGAATCACACCGTAAAGGGGAAGATTAAGAAGAGGTAATCACACGAGACGCGGTAGGGAAGCAAAGTGAGATGATCGATTTGAAGAATTGTGATACCCCTGTGTTCCGGTTTCACCAGTGTGCCCTGCTTTCGATCGAAAAGAAAATTTAAAACGTTAGCAGTTGTTCAACAACCCTTAAAAAATAAAAGCGTCTTGCCGTGTCGAACAGCAAGACGCTTCCTATACCGTAAGTGGATCAAAGAATTTTCATTCCTTCCACCATCAAAAAAAATCTACCAGAAGATCGTATACAGCGCTGCGAGAATTCCGCAGACGATCACCGCGCCCACGGCAAAAGCTCCCTTGGGCTTGAACATTTCGGCGTCGATTTCCAATCCTTTGGGTTCTGCCTTCGTGTCGGTCAAACTCACGACCACCATCACCGCCACAACGACCAGGAACACGAGGCCCATGCGGTCGATGAACGGGATCTCGTACAAGCCCGAATCAACATTGACGGCGGCGAGGCCAAAATTGCTGAGGGCCGAAAGGTCTGCATAGCCCGGCAACACTTTCAGAAACATCGAAAGCGGGAACACAATGACGGCGGCTACCAACGCTGCTTTTGCCGTGGTCTTTTTCCAGAAGAAACCTAAAATGAAAATGGCAAAGATACCGGGCGACACAAAGCCGGTGTATTCCTGGATGAACTGGAAGCCACCTTTTTTGTCGATGCCCATGAAGGGCGAAATGACAATGGCCAACCCCATGGCTACCATGATGGCGATCTTACCGACATGCACCAAATGCTTTTCGGTCGCGGCGGGGTTGAAAAATTTCTTATAGATGTCCAGCGTAAAGATGGTGGAGATACTGTTTGCCTTGCCGGCCAGCGACGCCACAATGGCGGCCGTAAGCGCGGCAAACGAAAGTCCCTTCAATCCGATGGGGAGCAGGTTTAGGAGGATGGGGTAAGCGCGGTCGGGGTTGAGTGCGCCGTTGCTTTGCATTTCCGTTTGGAACATGCCTTCCTTGTACAACACATAAGCGGCAATACCCGGCAGCACGACGATGACCGGCATCAACAACTTCAGGAACGCGGCAAACAAAATACCGTTGCGGGCGGTGGGCAGATCGGCACCGAGTGCGCGCTGGGTGATGTATTGGTTACAGCCCCAATAGTTGAGGTTCACAATCCACATACCGCCGAGCAATATCGATAAGCCCGGCAAGTCGAGATAGTTTGGATTACCCTGCTTGAAGAGCATGTGGAAGTGATCGTTGCCGTGATCCACCATGAGGCTGAATCCGTTGAGCACACCCGAAGAGCCAAAATGTTCCGACACCATGTTGAGGGCCATATACGTTGTGGCCAACCCGCCAAGGATGAGGAAGAACACCTGGATCACGTCCGTATACCCGATCACCTTCATCCCGCCGAGCGTGATGACGATGGCGAAGAGGGCCAGGCCGCCCATACACACCCAGAAGTTGATGCCCGAGATGGTGTTGATGGCCAGGGCGCCCAAAAAGAGGATCGACGTGAGGTTCACGATCACATACAGCAAGAGCCAGAACACGGCCATGATGGTACTCACCGTGCTGCTATACCGTTGCGTGAGGAACTGCGGCATGGTGTAGATCTTGTTCTTGAGGTAGATGGGCATAAAGAAAATGGCCACGACCAACAGGGTTGCGGCCGCCATCCATTCATAGGTGGCGATGGCAAGACCCATTTTGAAGCCGGATCCCGACTGCCCGATAAACTGCTCGGCCGAGATGTTGGAGGCGATCAGCGAGGCACCGATAGCCCACCAGGTGAGCGACCCTTCGGCCAGGAAGAAATCTTTGGAATCTTGCAGGGCCTTCTTCTTGCGGTTGTAAACCCAGTACCCGTAGGATGAAACGATGACGAAATAGATGAGAAAGACGATGTAGTCTATAGTGTGTAATTGCTGCTGCATCTTGGTTTAGGGTATGTTTAGGCGAATGATTGTTAGGTTTCCGCCTCCACAGCCGCTTCCAGGAAGAGGCAAATGAAGGTCAGTCTGTTGGTTTTGTGAGGGTCTGGAAAATAAAAGTCAGGTTCTTTTTTGAAACTACAAAGGATGCAATCGATTTTTTAGGCTTTTATCAGAAACCCGGCGGTGGATATTTGAATTTCATTAAAATAACCTTCAACTTTTGGTTTCTGAAAATAAAGAACCCGAAACACTATGGCAAAAGGCTTATTGATCGATATGGATGGCGTGATTTACGGAGGGGATATCCTCATTCCGGGAGCCGACACCTTTATTACCCGTTTATTGAATGAAAACATCCCCTTCACCTTCATGACCAACAACAGCCAGCGCACCCCCCTGGAGGCGGTGCGGAAGTTGCGGAAACTGGGCATCGAGGTGACTGAAAACCATATCTACACCAGCGCGATGGCTACTGCCAAATTCCTGGCGAGCCAGGTACCCAAGGGCACGGCCTACGTACTCGGCGAGGGCGGCCTCATCAGCAGCCTCCACGACCATGGCATTACCCTGGTGGACACCGAGCCCGATTTCGTAGTGCTCGGCGAAGGCCGCAACTTCACCCTCGAAATGGTGCAGCGCGCCGTGGACATGATCCTGGCCGGCGCCAAGTTCATCACCACCAACCGCGACCCCTCACCAAAAAAGAAAGGCTGGAACAACCTGGGCATCGCCGCCACCACCGCTATGATCGAAGAAGCCACCGGCATCAAGGCCTTCGTGGTGGGTAAACCCGGCCCCGTGATGATGCGGTCTTCGCGAAAACATATTGGATTGGAGACGGCGGATACTACGGTGATCGGTGACACGATGGATACGGATATTCAGGGTGGAGTGCAGATGGGGTATCGGACCATTCTTGTGCTGTCGGGGATCAGTAAGAATGAGGAATTGAAGAAGTATGCGTTTAAGCCGGATCTGGTGGTGAATTCGGTGAATGATATTGAGTTGCCGTTGGAGTGGTGGACATAAATCATGGATCTGCCTTGACCGTATAACACCCGGGACGAGCCTGATAAACAAAACAGCAATGGGATTTTTCAATAGAAAAAAGAAACAGGAGGAAGAAGAGCAACCAAAAAAATCTACTCCAGAGCAAAAGGAAACCCTGGATGAATTCGCTCAGCAAATGTCGGACGCGGCAGAAGCGTGTGCTGATCATTTTAAAGGAAGATATGGAGTGTTGGATTTTAGTGAGCGGAGCCTTCAAATTGTGGACACTATCCTGGAAGACGCTTCCGATTTCTACCCGGAAATGGAAGAAGCCCAACAGCAATGGATCGTATCGAGTGTCGGTTCTTACATCTTTGAGGTAGCCCGAAGAAATTTTGGCGGGAAATATTTTTGGTTTGATCAAAGAGCGCAGCCCATCCTGGTGACCGGTCAGCCCAGGTTTGAAATTTCCATTGTGGTCTTTGATAAGGTAGCCGGACGGTTGACCAACGGGAAAGAAGACAACATTCCCTACTTCTTCGAAGGATATGCGGAGCGGGTCCGCAAAGCAAAAGACGGAGATCGTGCGACGATCGTATAGCCGCCATACCCTAAACCTTAGTCTCCCAAGATTGATCGTCAGGCAATGATAAAGAAGATCACGTTTCCGCTACTGGGTTTGCTGGGTGGCTTCGGCGTGGGAATTTGGACTGAGTTTTGGATAAAGGGATTCATTCACGATCTCTTTACATTTTTTACCGATAATCACATCCGTTTTCATGGCAAGATATTCCGTTCGTTTTTTGAATGGCATTATCTGGCAATCTTTGCGCTCATCGGATTATTTTGTTATCACGCTTTTCGAGTATGTACATTGCCCGAGAAAATCAAATACGCTGGTCTGGCGGTTTCTATCTTTTTTCTGGCGCTGGCCCTCATCTGCTATGCCGATAGCTATGTAAAAATTATTGAATGCACGGCCTGCGATGATGGGGTACGGACACTTGAATATTCTGACATTCGATACGAACGGATTATCTTTACCAGTCTCGCATTATCTCTCCTGCCGATCGGGATCAAACGTATCCGTAGTCAGAGGGCGAATGATTAGAGCATGGTGGCTATACTTCACCATGGCTATTTCTCGCCATTTTGTAGTTGCCCGGCTCTACTCTTTACTACCCTGAAAGGAGAACCCCATGGCGTCCATTTTTAATTTATTGACTGCATTTTTTTCATCTCTGATGAAATTAATGGTAGCCTTACCATCGGCATCATAAGTATCGGCCATAACGGTTGGCTTCAGTTCCCCGATTTGCCCGCTGGCATCCATCATCACTTTGCCATCTTTAATGGTGATCACAATAAATTCAAATGGCAAGCCGGTCATCTTATATTTTCCTGCGTAGTCGTTCAGTTCGACCGTTGACGATTCCGTGCTCGCACGCTTCGTCTCGGAAGGGCTGTTCTCCGACTTGAAGGTCGTGTTCATCACCACCATGAGTGCGCCACCACCTTTCAACTCCGGATTGGTAAACACGAGGTACAGCGTATGGAACCCGGTGGTTTGTTCGAGATTTATTACGCTTGCGCTTGAACCAAAACCACCATCACCGATAAAGTCAGACTTACCAAATAGTTTCCCTTTCGGTGAATCGATATGCACTTCAATAAAACCACCCGCGGCGTTCAATTGTGCTTTTGGCGCTACCGCCGTAATCTCCATTTGCGTAACACCGGTCAAATCAATATTACTCAAGCCAACATAACTTCCCGACTTTGTGGGAATGACAAATTTATTACCGCCATAAGACATCTTGTTGACATCATTGCTCAAATCATAATTGGATGGATTGATTTTTGGACTGCGAAGGGTAAAGGTTTCTTCTGAGGATAGACTAGGTAGTCCGCTGGCACCACGATCCCTGTAAGCAGCACGAAAAATATATACGCCTTGTCCCTTATCGCCTGCTGGCAACTTCGCCGTATATACACCCTCGACCGGAAGCGATTTCGTTTTTGGTTTTGCTTCTGCCAGGCTCAGTATATATTTCACCATCTCCGCGGCATCTTCGGCAGAAAGCTGTGGATGTGCGGCCATAGGAACTTCACCCCAGACACCACTTCCGCCGGAAATCACTTTCTTTACAAGATTCTGTTGCGCCGCGGTTGCTCCTTTGTATTTCAATGAAACCTCACGATACGTTGGTCCAATAGATTTTTTGTCCACGCTATGGCAGGCCTTACAATCCGCTCCCTCAATCAACTTCATCCCCTTAACGACGTTCGCCGACGCATCCGCAGTCCGGTGCCCTTGCGCGATCTCGACTTTGTCGAATCCTTCCGCCAGGTAGTCAATGTTCACCACAACCTGGTCCGCCTTGATCTTACCATTGGCAATGCTTCCGTCCTCCTTGTCCTCAACCATGATTTTATAATGGTAGGTCCGATCAGGGAAATAGAATGATTTGTTTTCCTTCCCGATATCAAACTTCAAAACCGGAGGCTCGTTTCCTGCCGCTAATTCCAATGATTGCGTAGATACTCCGCCCTTGCCATCGATTACGGTTAATGTTGCTTTGTAAATGTCAGGTTTAGCCAGCGACAGTTTTGCAATGGGACCCGACAGTGTTTTATTATAGCCTGTCTTTGACGTGACCTTCCATGAGAAATTTAAGGAGTCGCCGTCCGCATCCTTTGTCCCTTCGGAACTGAGCGTTGTGGTAAATGGGATGGAGCCACCTAATTGATCAGCGGTTAACTTGATCTCAGGCTTTCTGTTTCCTCCATTGTATTCGATCTTCACCAGTCGCGCATCGTCATTGGCAGTGAACCAACCTGAACCATATTCGAGCATATAGAGATCTCCGTCAGCGGAAAATTCCATGTCCATGGGATTGCTGAACCGATAGCTGGGCATGAACCTTTCCATGGAAACATAGTTTCCCTCCTTGTCAAGCGTTACGGACATGATCCATCCTCGCATCCAGTCGTAGGTAAATAATTTCCCGTCGTAGTATTTCGGAAAGGATCGCTTGGCCAATTTGAAATGTTCGGAATAGAAAACCGGGCCGGCCATAGCATTCCGCCCACCTGTACCGACGAGTGGAAACTCCTGGGATTCTGCATACGGATACCAGATGAGCGCCTTTTGCGCGGGGGGAAGCTCACTGATCCCTGTGTTATTCGGAGATGTATTGATGGGTTTTGAAGGATCCCATTTTTCAAGGGACTTGTTCGCAGTGAAGTCGTATTTGTAATACGCTTTGTTATCTCCAACAAAATAGGGCCATCCGAAATTCCCAGCAGCTCTTGCCTGCCCTACTTCGTCCTGCCCTGCCGGACCTCGTGTAGCATCCGGATCATTGGCATCGGGGCCTACTTCACCCCAATAGACAAACCCGGTTTTCTGATCGATCGAAATCCGGAAAGGATTCCGATGTCCCATAGTATAGATCTCGGGTCTGGTTTTAGCCGTTCCTTTTGGAAAGAGATTCCCCTCAGGAATGGAATACGTCCCATCTGCCTTGGGTTTGATGCGAAGTATTTTCCCTCTCAGGTCATTACTATTGGAAGAAGATTTTTGCGCATCCCAGGGAGAGCGGTCGGGTCTTTCGTCACTTGGGCTATATCCGTTTGATCCATGTGGATTGGTATTATCCCCGGTTGATACGTAGAGATTACTTTCTTTATCAAATGCAATGGATCCCCCGGTATGACAACACTGCTCACGTTGCGTGGCGACGGCGAGTAACACTTTCTTTGAGTTTAAGTCCAGCACATCTCCAACAAGAGTATAGCGTGTCAAGATATTTTGTGATTTGACCGGATCAGAATAATAAAGATAGATCCAATGGTTCGTGGCAAAGTTGGGATCTTTACTTAAACCGAGCAGTCCGTCTTCCGACTCCGATACTTTGCCGTCACGGTCTTTATACTTTGTGCTGACGGGAATCGTAGCAATGGTCTTTAATTGTTTGGTTTGCGTATTATACAACCGCACCGCGCCATGACGCTCAATAAATAGTATCCTTCCGTTATTCAGCACACTCAACTCCATGGGTTCATTGAGCTTCTCTTTCAATATGACTTTCGAGAACCGGTTTTCCTCCGGTTTTGATTTTTCGTAATCTAACGTCAGCCCTTTTTCACCGATGGCGTACTGTAATCCCGCCCACAGGTGATCAAGAAACAAGGGTTCCGAAAACGTTTCATCCGTATGCCCCATGGCTGTATAGAATGACCGGCCTCCATCAAAATCATGATACCAGCTCATGGGATGATGATCACCATTCTTTCCACCTTTATAGGATTTTTCATCGATCCCGATCAATACTTTAATAGATGGATCGATTTGTTTGAAGCTGTAGAACTCATCCGTCCGTTCAAATTCATCCGGCATGCCCTTCGTTGCCCAATGATCTTTTTCCACCACATAAAATTTTCCCTTTTGCACGTTTTCGGGATTGGGGTGATCGAGAAAAAAAGCACCGGCTAAGCGACCGTACCAGTTCCACTCATATTCACAGTCCGTGGCCGCATGAATCCCCACATAACCACCGCCTGCCTGAATGTATCTTTCAAATTCAGTTTGCTGTTCAGGGTTCAACACGTCACCGGTGGTATTGAGCCAGACCACGGCGTTATATCGCTTTAGATTATTGGCAACAAACTGATGCGCGTCTTCCGTAAAGTCCACGTCAAACCCTTTTTCATCCGCCATTTTTTTTATCGCCACCTTCCCCGCCTCAATGGATGTGTGCCTGAATCCATCGGTTTTACTGAATACCAGGACTCTTGGCTTATCTTCCATTCTATCGCGAAATGAAAGCAGCAGTGCCATCATCGCCACCAGGGCCATGGGCAACAAGGATCGAAATCGGGTTATTTTCATGATGTTTAAAATTTCTTATCCGAAGACTTTGAAATACAAGTATAGCCTAATTATATTTATTGCGCAAATTGACGCAATACAAAACGTAAAAATTACACTATGAAAAACCCAGCGCTATTACTTTTCCTGTTGTTCGCCATCAACAGCCACATTGTTTATTCCCAGGACAAGCCTGATTATTTTCTAGGAAAATGGGATGTCCTTGTTCAGGGATTACCTCAAGGGGATGCAAAATTCACCATTACGTTTGAAGAGGCGGATGGGAAATGGTCTGGCAAAATGACGGATAAAGAAGCAAAAGAGACCCCCTTCACCTCAGTTGAGCTCGGTGAGAATTCAATCCGGGCAAACTTTACCGCTCAGGGATTTGATGTATTTATTAAGCTTGCGAAGGCAGAGAATGATACCCTAACGGGAACCATGATGGACATGTTCAATGCCTCCGGTACGCGGATTAAATAAAGGGGGGCTAAATAGCCCATACAATCCCCTCTTTCAACGCTCTGTCATAGTTCTTCTTATCGAATGAATACAGTTTGGGGGATCGGTGCTGACCGATCTTCCTCACTTCCTTCGTATCCTTAATCAATCCCAGGCTGACGAGCTTCCGGGGAAAATTCCTTCGGTCCAGTTTCCGCTTCAGGAGCGTCTCATACAGAAACAGGATCTCTGGCAACGTGAATTTCTTCTCCAGCAGTGTATAGCCTATCGGCTTGTGATATAGGTTAATGCGAAGATGATGCAGGGCCGTTTTAATGGTATCATTATGATCAAACAATAAAGGAGGAAGCCCCTCTACGTCATGCCATTCATAGCGATCAATTAAAATATCCGGCTCGAGCGTGACCTTTGAAAACTCTACCAGCGCATAATATCCTACCGAAATGGTTCGTCCGGACAGCCAGCTTTTTGCGATCGAAGGATGTATGGCGTTATTGTTCACACGATAAGGCGTATCGCCGAAAACATGAAACTGCTCAAGGTAAACATCATCCAACCCTGTTTTCTCTTTTAGGATCCGGAGGGCAGCCTGACTAATGGGTTCATTCTTCTTTATAAATCCACCCGGAAGTCCCAATCCGTTTAACCCTTTCCAGCTCCCCAGCAATATCTTTAACTGTCGCTCGTGGTACCCGAAAATGACACAATCAATCGTGATGTTTGACAGGTATTCTTTATCTCCCTGTTTTAAAAAGCGCAGCAGTTCTTTTTCTGTTTTCATTTTTACCAGTCAGCTTTTAAGCCATCGCAAAATCATTGGGTCACTCAAATTAATAAACTCAACGCGTTATCCAATGCGCAAATATGCCCAATTTATTGCGTTATAAACGCCAGAATAGTGTAATGCGGAAATTAACGAGTGGGACTTGGTGATGGGAACGCCGCTTCTTTGTTTATGCGTTTCTAAAAAGCTTCCCACACCTTCAGCACTTTTAGCCGAGCTAACCGAGGTTACGCGCCATGAACGCTCGCATTCCATATGACAATGTGCGGGTGGCGCAATTCTTTAGATGGTTGCCTATACCCCAGGCTAAAGCCTGGGGTTATTCAGCTTCGTTATCGGAAGTGCTCTTTACTCATGTGAACTTGCCCTTTAGATCCTTGCTGCGGAGCTTCATTGGCAATGGATTGTTGCCGCAAATCGGAGACCGGTATTGCTCTAAACGAAATAACCCCAGGCTTTAGCCTGGGGTTATTGAATTCCGCGAACATCAGCGTGTCACAGGAACGCCAAATCGATCTTCGCATTTCTTGACACGCCAGCTCGTAATTTCATCGGGAGCTGAGTTTTCTTAACGCTAGCGGATAATGTTCAGTAGTGGGAACACTCCCCCCGGTATGTCCTATTTCGCAAGCGTAATCACCACCAGCGACTTCGAAGGGATCTTCAACCCCACCGACTCGCCACTCTTCTTCACTCCCGCAAAAGCAACCGGCTTCAACGCCGAAGGCTTTTCGAACGTGTTGTGATCCGTGAACTTTTCCGAAGTTAGGATTTGTGCAGTAGCCTTCAGGCTTTGTGTTCCCGGAACATCCACCTGAAGATCGATCGCGTTTGTCGGGTCGATGTTTACGATGGTGAGGTGGATGTTGCCGTCCTTGTCACGGGAGGCGGAGGCGTTCAGGGCCGGTAGTTTTTCGGTACCGAAGACGTAGTCTTTAGTGTTGACCGCCAGCGGGATCAAGGCAGCATCCTGGTGTACCTGGTAAAGATCGAAGACGTGATACGTCGGAGTGAGCAGCATCTTTTCCTTGTCGGTGAGGATCAGGGCTTGCAGCACGTTCACGGTCTGGGCCAGGTTGGCCATGCGGACGCGGTCGCTGTGGTTGTTGAAGATGTTCAGGGTGGAGGCGGCGATGAGGGCGTCGCGTAAGCTGTTTTGCTGGAAGAGGAAGCCGGGGTTTGTGCCGGGTTCAACGTCCGTCCAGATGCCCCATTCGTCTACCGCCAGGGCTACACGTTTTTCGGGGTCGTAGCGGTCCATCACGGTGGAGTGCTTCGTCACCAGTTCGTCCATGCGCAGGCAGGCTTTCATGGCGGAGAAGTATTCGTTTTCACCAAAGGTTGTGGCTGAGCCCTTCTTGTCCCAACCGCCAGCGAGGGTGTAGTAGTGTAGCGAGACACCCCACATCATGTTGAGGGGAACGTTCTTCATGAGGGTTTCCGTCCAATGGTAGTCGAAGGAGTTGGCACCGCCGGCGATCTTCATCAGTTTGGCGTCGCCGTAGTTGCGGGCATAGGTGGCGTAGCGGCGATATTGGTCGGCATAGAATTCGGCAGTCATGTTGCCGCCGCAGCCCCAGTTCTCGTTGCCCACACCCCAGAACTGCACCTTCCATGGTTTTTCGTGGCCGTTTTGTTTACGCAGTTCCGCCATGGGACTCACGCCGTCGAAGTTGAGGTATTCCACCCACTTGGACATTTCTTCCACGGTGCCGCTGCCGAGGTTGCCGCAGATGTAGGGCTCGGTGCCCAGCATCTCGCAAAGGTCGAGGAATTCGTGGGTACCGAAGCTGTTGTCTTCAGTCACGCCACCCCAGTGGGTGTTGACCATCTTCGGCCGGTTGGCGCGCAGACCGATGCCATCGTTCCAGTGGTATTCATCGGCGAAACATCCGCCGGGCCAGCGCAGGTTTGGGATGTGGATCTTTTTCAGCGCATCCACGATGTCGGTACGGATACGGCGTGTGTTGGGGATAGTTGAATTTTCGTCCACAAAATATCCTCCATAAATACAATGTCCCAGGTGTTCTGAAAAATGACCGTAGATGTGGCGGCTGATGGTGTATTTGCTAAACTCCGGACTCGCGACGATCCGGTTTTCTTTCGCGCCTTGGGCGGCTGCGGTGAGGCCACAGCAAACCAATGCCATGAACGCGAGGGTGCGTAGAGTGCTCATAGAGGAAAAGTTGTTTTTTAAATAGTGATTACAATGATAATATGACGAAGTATACCCCTGGCGTTGCGTACTTACGCCACGTCGCAGATTTGCACCCCTTGACGCAAGGACGCGATCTTGTCTTCACGCTTGGGGATGAATTCCTGCGCCACATACCCTTTGAAGCCGGTTTCCAAAATGGCTTTCATAATGGCGGGATAGTTCAGCTCCTGTGTGTCGTCGATCTCGTTGCGTCCGGGAACGCCGCCGGTGTGGTAGTGGGCGATATACTTTTGATATTTTTTGATGGTGGCGATCACGTCGCCTTCCATGATCTGCATGTGATAGATGTCGTAGAGCAACTTGAAGCGATCGGAACCCACTTTATCGCAGAGGGCCACGCCCCACGGGGTGTGATCGCACTGGTAGTCGGGGTGGTTCACTTTGCTGTTGAGCAGTTCCATGACCATGGTCACTTTATATTTTTCGGCAATGGGCATGAGGCGTTGCAAGCCGATGGCGCAGTTCTCGATTCCTTTTTCGTCGTCAAGGCCATTGCGGTTGCCCGAGAAGCAGATGATCTGGGTGAGGCCTGCCGCGGCGGCTTTGGGAATGACCTCCGAATAGCTCTTCACAAGTTCGTCGTGTAAGGCGGGGTTGTTAAAGCCCTCAGCGATGCCTTTGCCGGCGCCCCACGGTAGGGCTGAGGTAAGACCGTATTTTTTCAGGACGGGCCATTCTTCCGGGCCGGTCAGTTCGATGGATGTGAGGCCGATGCTGTTGGCGGCTTTGCACAGGTCTTCGAGCGGAATATCGTTGTAGCACCAGCGGCAAACGGAGTGGTTCACTTTGCCTTTCAGGTTGCTGTCCAGTACGGCTTCGGCGGCCGACAAGCGGTGGGCCAGGGAAGCACCGGCTACGGCCATGGCGGTCGTGCCTGCCATCTTCTTCAAGGCACTGCGGCGGGAATAATTTTCTGCGTTGTTTTTCATAATGCTCTCTGGTCTGGTTCGATCTCTTTCTTATAAGTCGTATGGGTCGGCCTATCCCCTAACCACGCTTGAAAATAGGCCTTTCCGATTAGGTGTCAATTTTACACTATATTATAAAAAAATCCCTGGAAAACGATTGCAACCGTCAAAAAAAGCTTTGTGAACCGCTTTCCGGCACCGCATTACCCTTCTGATCGCCAGCGATTTGCCATCCTGCAACGCGTAAATGATATTTTGCGAAAATGTCGCAGACGACCGTATACCACCGGCCCTCGCGACACGCCGGTCGTGGATAACCCCTCCTGCTTGAACAAGGACGAATCTCGCGCGTCACATTTCTCCTGTGTTATTTTTCTCCCGTCAAATTTTCAGGCGAACTGAATTTGCTATCTTCGCCGACATTGAAACAGGCCGGTTATTATTCGCCGGTAAATATTCATCGCTCAACAAAACAAATAACCCCATACCGCTATGATCAAAAGAAGAGCAAACGCCGTCTGGAACGGCTCCGGCAAAGACGGCAAAGGAACGGTCAGCACGCAGAGCACCGTATTGAATAAGACACAGTACTCCTTCAACTCGCGCTTCGCCGAGGGCGTTGGTACCAACCCCGAAGAACTTCTCGCCGCTGCACACGCCGGATGTTTCACCATGAAACTCAGCTTTGTGCTCAACGAAGCCGGCTTCACCGCCGACGAACTGTCTACCGACTGCGTGATCACCCTCGATCCCAACACGGGCACCATCCCCACAGCGCAACTGACGTTGAAAGCGAAAGTACCCGGCATCAGCAAAGAGAAGTTCGACGCCGCCGTGCAAGACGCCAAAGCAAACTGCCCCGTGTCCAAACTTTTCAAAGCCGACATTACCATCGAGGCAACCTTGTTATAGACCGATTTTGCTTACGCCGAAAGGCCTCTGAAACCGTTCCGCGAAAACGCGACGTTTCAGAGGCCTTTGTCTTTTTTGATGGCGCTCCATTCATCACCGGACCGTTACAGCTTCAGCCCGCTTTCGCTCCATCAATCTGTCCCGACGTTCCGCTCGTGGAGTAATGGTCCGCCGAACGGTATGCCGGTCTCCCACAATACCGGAAAGTCGTGTATATTCACTTCCCCTAACCCGGAACTGACGCATGAAACCTATCATCGGAATTCTAGCCATCCTGTTGCTGGTGCGCTGTGGCACGCCAAAGCCATCGGACGACCGTGAAGCCATCGCCGCCGCCATGGAAAAATCACTGCGCACCGAAACGTTGGACAAATGGTATCCCCTGGCCGTCGACACTTCCTACGGCGGCTTTCTCAGCACCTTCACCTTCGACTTCAAACCCACCGGCGACCAGGACAAAATGATCGTGACCCAGGCGCGCCATGTGTGGACCAATTCAAAAGCCTCCGAGCGCTACCCGGATGTGAAACAATACAAAGAAAATGCGCGACACGGCTTTTTATTTTTGCACGATGTGATGTGGGATAAAACGTACGGCGGCTTTCATACACTGGTGGACCGCGCCGGTGCTGTGAAGTCAGGTCCTAACGAGGAGAAAACGGCGTATGGAAATGCTTTTGGTCTCTACGCCTTATCGGCCTATTATCATGCCTCGCGCGATACAGCGGCACTGGCATTAGCAAAGAAGTCGTTCGCCTGGCTGGAAGCCCATAGCCACGACCCCGCACGCAAGGGATATTATCAACACATGAAACGCGACGGCACCGTCATTCAACGCGATGCCTCCGTGCCCTCTACCGCCGAAACAGGTTATAAAGATCAAAACAGCTCCATTCACTTGTTGGAAGCGCTGACGGAACTATACTCCGTATGGCCCGACGCCCTGGTGCACGAACGCCTGCAGGAAATGCTCTACCTCATCCGCGACACCATCGTACAACCCAAGGGCTATCTCCAACTCTTCTTTCTCCCCGACTGGACCCCGGTGACCTTCCGCGACTCATCCGAAGCCAGCGTGCTCAAACACCACAACCTGGACCACGTTTCGGCGGGCCACGACATTGAGACCGCCTACCTCATGCTGGAAGCCTCCCACATTGCGGGCAACCAAAACGACACCACCACCTTGCGCATTGCCAAAAAGATGGTGGACCACGCCCTGCAAAACTGCTGGGATCCCAATGGCGGCTTCTACGACGAGGCCTACTACTTCAAAGACAAACCCGGCATCACCGTCACCCGCGACACCAAAAACTGGTGGGCCCAGGCCGAAGGCATGAACACCCTCCTGCTCATGGCCGATCTCTTTCCCGACGATGAACATCAGTATTACGAGAAATTCAAAACGCAGTGGAAATACAATGATACCTATCTCATCGACCACGAATACGGCGATTGGTATGAGGCTGGACTAGATAAGGAGCCCGATAGAAAGAAAGGATTGAAAGGGCATATTTGGAAAGCGACGTATCATCATTACCGGTCGATGGCGAATTGTATGGATCGGTTGCGGGGGAAGAGGTAGGAGTCAGGAGTCAGGAGCCAGGAGTCAGTAGCCAGTAGCCAGGAGTCAGTAGCCAGTAGCCAGTAGCCAGTAGTCAGTAGCTAGTAGCCAGTAGTCGGTACTTGACATTCGCGCTCACCGCCCGTCGCCCTTGTTGGTGTTCTTCACCAACAAGAATTCCTTCCACTCATCGCTCCCGAAGCAAACAATGCTTTTCCAATCATTCCGAAAATGAAGGAAGCAACAAGGGCGACGAGCTAAATATTAACCTCACCGCCCTTGTTGGTGTTCACCAACAAGAATTCTTCCACTCATCCCTCCCGAAGCAAACAATGCTTTTCCAATCATCCAAAAATGAAGGAAGCAACAAGGGGCAACGAGCTAAATATTAACCTCGCCCCTACTGACTACTAGCGCTACTGATTACCAGCTAGCTGGCTCCTTATCTCAATACTGATGAAACGAATCCGATACAAACGAAAGGACTGTCGGTAATGCTGCTCTCCAGTACGTCCACGTATGTCCGCCATCATGGATGCGGAACTCGTGGGGGATTTCTTTTTTGCGCATGGCGATGTGCACTAACGAGTTGCCTTCAAATAAAAAGTCATCATCGCCAATATCGATATACCAACGGACGGCTTTCTTCTGATCGTCGGGCATGGCTTTGATCAACTCCAATACACTTTGTCGCTTGTAGTACGCTTCGATCTCGGCGGCCGTACCGTTTAGATTATTCCGCTGCTCCAGATAAGCTTTCGTATCCTCCAGCGTCAACGGACCGGTTGCTGCGCTCAGTGGGCAGGCCGCCGCAAAAAGCTCCGGGTGGTGTAAGGCGTAGGTGAACGATCCCCCTCCTCCCATCGACAAACCCGCTACCGCGCGATAGTGTTTGTCTTTTTTGATCCGATAGGTCTTCTCGACATACGGCATCAATTCCTGGAAAAAGAAATCCTCATAACGCCACTCATTTTTCACGTCGTTGGCATAGCCACGCTGGCCGGTGTTGGCGTCGGGCATGACAATGATCATGGGCGTGGCCTTGCCTTCTGCGATGGCTTTGTCGGTGATGTTCTGTACTTCACCGAATTGAACCCATCCCGTTTGGTCGTCGCCGCCGCCGTGCAGGAGATACAGCACGGGGTAGCTGCGTTGGGATGATTCATAATCGGGGGGAAGGTAGATGGCAAACTTGCGATCGCCCTTCAGGATCTTGCTGGGGAACGAAAGGTTATCAAACACTTTGCCGGACTGTGCCAGGAGCAGGGTCGGTAGCAGTGCCAACAGGTAAAGGAGTTTTTTCATAGGGATCTGGTTTATGGAACGGAATATGCGCAACCGCTTTGGGTCCTACAACGCCAAAGGTTATGAGCGGCATATCACAACGTCATTTCCCAGCCCTTTTGATATTCCCGCTTCCAGAGTTGCAACGCCTTCGGATTGTCCTTGATGTGTCCGTTGGATGGGTCGCAATACAACGTCCCGCCCGTACGATAGGCGATGTTGCCCAATTGTGGCAGCAATGTCGATTTATGACCTTCGGAAATCGGTGCGTTCAGCTTCGTCTTGCCCCGCACGCTTTCAACAAAGTTTAGCAAGTGCATGCCATCCAGTCGCTCGCCCATACCCATGGTGTTGACCATGTCTGCCTGTTGCAGATCCGTCTTCACTTCTTTGACAAGTTTGTTTTCGGGGTCAAAGATCTTGTAGTCATCTCCACCGGGAATGACCATCGTTCCTTTTTCGCCATAGAAGATCACGCCGCGGCCTACGCCTTCTACGGGGAAGTTGTTGCAGCTGCGTCCCTCCCAGGTCATCGCCGTGTTGTTGGCAAATTCGAACGTGATGGTTTGTGTATCCGGTGTCTCCCAATCGTCTTTATACGCAAAGCGGCCACCGCCCGACACCACCTTCGTGGGATAGTCCACGCCCAGGCCCCAGCGCATCACGTCGATCTCGTGTGTGCCGTTGTTCAATGCCTCGCCGGTGCCCCAGTTCCAGAACCAATGCCAGTTGTAGTGCACGAGATTATCCTTGTAGGGTTTGCGTGGTGCGGGGCCTTGCCAGAGTTCAAAATCCAACGTAGTGGGTACGGGTACGACCTTTCCTACGCCGATCGGCTTTCTTCCGTTGGCATACCATCCTTTGGCAAAATATACGCGGCCGATCGCGCCATCGTGCAGGGCCTGCATGGCTTCCATCACCTTGGGAAACGAACGGCGCTGGCTGCCCATTTGCACGAGCTTGTTATATTTTGCCGCCCCAGCCACCAGCATCTCACCTTCGGCTGGGTTGTGTGCGCAGGGTTTTTCTACATATACGTTCTTCCCGGCCTTCAGGGCCAGCATCGCCGCAGGGGCATGCCAATGGTCAGGCGCTGCAATGACGACGGCGTCCACATCCTTTATTTCTAAAAGCTTGCGGAGGTCTTTTATGCCCTGGGGCTTTTTGCCGGAGATCTTTTCGATCTCGGCTTGGGTTTTGGCGATCACGTTGTCGTCTACGTCGCAGATGTAGGCTACGTCCACGTTGGGTAGTTTGGCCAGCATGGAGGATAGGGCCAGGCCGCGGCTGTTGGTGCCGATCATGCCGATCACCACTTTTTCGGCGGGCGATCCTTGAAAACTAAAGACACTGGGGGCGATAAAAATGCCGGCCCCCGCGAGGGTGGTTTGTTTGAGGAATTGTCGGCGGTTGGTCATGGTGAGATGCGTTTAAAATTTAATGTTGACTCGCACAAATCTTGTTGGTGAAGAACACCAACAAAGACGGGTGGAATTTTATCCTTTCAGTAAATAGGGGCCGAGTATCTTTTGCCAGATCGCATAGCCCTTGCTGTTCATGTGCAGCATGTCCTCCCGGAACAATTCTTTCATGGGAAGACCATCCTTGCCCAGCATCGCATCGTATACATTGACAAAGGATGCGTGTTTGTCCTTCTTTAGGTATTGACGTATCAATTTGTTCGCCTCCACTACAACGGGTTGAAATTTTTGCCGGCTCGGGCTGGGTTTTATGGAGACGAAGACGACAGACACATCGCCCAGCGTGGTGCGAATGTCGGTAAACAATTGTTGGAAACGCTTCAGCACCATCGGGGCCGTCACGGTGTCGGAAGCCGCGATATCATTTTCGCCGCAATAGATCACGATCTGTTTGGGTTGATAGGGAAAGATGATGTCTTTTTCATAGCGGATCACATCCGGCAGCGACGAACCGCCAAACCCCCGGTTCAGGATGGTGCGGCCCGGAAAATAGGTTTGTACATCTTGCCAAATGGTGAACGACGAACTTCCCACAAACAGGATCGGACGCGCCGGCGGAGCGCTCAGGCTGTCTTGTTTCTTAAAGTTGACGATATCGTCGTGGAAAGGCTGCGCATAAATAAAGCTCGTCAGGAGTAGTACATGGGCCAGCAGGGCTACGATTTTTTTCATGGGCGAAGAATAGGGGTTTATCCGTAATGAAGGTAGTGCATTCGCTACAGGTTTGCGAAAAAATTATGCAGACGGTTCCTCGTCCTTCTTCAAAAACCGGATTAAGCCTTACTTTTACCTTTACACAGATTCATTTAAATACCCCTCATGAAACTATACGTTCTGCTTTGCTTCCTGTTCCTCTCCACGGCTTGCGTTGCGCAAAAAGAAGTCGCCTTCACGCTGGACGATGTTCCGAACGCGGGCCTTTACAAACAAGACGGTTTCCGTTCGCGGCTGCTTGAAAAGATCGATGCGCTCGCGCTGCCGGTAGCCATCTTCAGCAATGAAGCCAACCTGTACAATACCGCGTTTGCGGCCGAGAATTTCAAAGGCCTGGAGAAATGGATCCTGGATAAAAATATCACGGCGGGCAATCACTCGTTCAACCACATCGGATACACCGCGTCAGGGGCTGCGGCGTTCGAAGAAAGTGTGTTGAAGGGCGAGGTCATCACCGCCAATGTTTTGAAGCGCCAAGGGAAGACCTTGAAGTATTTCCGTTTCCCGTTCAACGACATGGGACCCGACAGCGCCGCGCACCACCACATGCGCGCTTTCCTGGAAAACAAAGGCTACACGCTGACACCCTTCACCATCGAAAATTCTGACTGGGCCTACAGCGCCCTATACGAAGATGCTTTACAACACAACGACAAGGCGAAAGCCCAACAGATCGGCTCAACCTATGTCAGCACCACGCTGGCGCTGTTCGACTATTTTGAAACGCTTTGTCAGCAAAGGTTCGGGCGCCCCATCAAACACATCTACCTCTGCCACGACAACGCCCTCAACACCGACTACCTGCAGGCCTTGGTGGATGGCCTGCGCAAAAAAGGCTACACCTTCATCACCCTGGACAAAGCCCTCCAGGACGACGTGTATAAACAACCCGAATACTATTTTGGAAGCGCCGGTTTCAGCTGGATCTATCGCTGGGAGGCCGACCCCGAAAAACGCAAAGCCCTGCTCCGGGCTGAACCGGAAAATGAGGAAATGGTCAAAGCCTACGAGGCGTTGCAAAAGAAAAAATGAGCGCACTACGCGTCGCCCGAAGGATCAACCCGCATTCGCCACCATACGCGTCAGCTGCTCGATGCGGCCTGCGCCGGCAATGGAATAGTTGGTGAACACCGGGTTGTTGGTATACCACAAGACCGCTTCGTCCTGAATGTTGGCACGGCTGACCACCTTGGTGGGGCCGAGGATAATTTCCGACTTGCCCTTCACGGCAATGCAAACCGCTTCCTTACATTCGAGCTTGCTGAAATCCAGCACACAGTTGCCCTTCACATAATCGATCACGAGCCTGCGACAGGAACCGTGAAACGTGATGCACCCATCGCCCACCACCTGGAAGGTGACGGAGCTGCGGACGCAATAGATCATACCGCTCAGGTCAAACGATCCCTTCGCGATGAATTCAACATCGCCGAAATTGCCGATCAGCAACGAGTCGTTTTTGTGAACACCTTCGAATTGTATTCTTCTTGCAGGTAGTGGTTGTTGTTTTATGCGCATACATGCGGAGTTAAAAAAAGTTATTCTCAAGTTTATCCGGCAACATTTGAAGCCGGGACGCTCCCCTTTAGAGCATCCCGCTTCAAAGCGAATAAGCGGTTAACCTTATTCTGTTTCACACTTTCACGATCACTTCGTAACAATCGTAACCGTGTTGGTGTTGGTCTTTCCGTCTACCGAAAGCGTAATGTCATACTTGCCTTCGGTGGCGACATAAAAGTTGTGGTAGTCCTTGCCGGCGGCCGTGGCATCTTTCACTTTGCCATCGGTGATGGCAGAACCATTCGTCGTGGCCATACTAAAGTCGACCAGGTAAGAGCCCTCCCATTTTCCATTTTCCAGGAACACGAATTCGCGATCGCCGATGAGGCTTACGTCCGTCCATTTCCAGGTGTAGATGGTGCCGGACTTGGTTGGAGTCTTCAGGTCAAAGCCGTTGTCCCAGTTCGCTTCGACATCGCCAACTTTGTAGGCGTTTCCAAACAGACCCATTTTTGTAGCGCTGAAATCGGTGAGCTTGCTTTCCGACCAGGTGTCGGTGGCGGCCGTGTATTTCAGTTTCACCAGGATATTGCCACCGGCGTGGTTGGGTATATTGGAAAGGAAAAAGCCCAGGTCGTTCTTGCCCGAGGCCCAGGCAGCCGCATAGTCTTCCACCCCCAGGCTCGACATGACGGTGGTCACGCCGTCTTCATTGTAGGCGTGCCAGCCATCGTTGAAGCGATAGCGATAGCCGGCCGCGGCCTTCAGCTTGACCGTGCTTTCGAATACAGAAGAGTCTTTGGATACGGACTTCTGAGCCAGGTTGGTCGCCGTAGTCCAGTCGCCCGGTGTGGCGTCGCCAATCATGTTGGCTTTCACACGCATGATCACAAAATTCTTATTGTTGATGTCAACATAGGCATAATACAATCCTTCATCACCCACCGCGATCTCGGCAGCATCGGCCACCAATGTTCCGTGGATCACCATGTCGTTGATGGGCACATTTTCGATGTCTGTTCCCAGCTCTTTCTTGCCGCCGTTTTCAGCGCCATAGATCGTGCCCACGCCGCCTACCACCTGTGCAACTTTGATCTTCGCACCGGCGCCGATATACATGAATTTTCCGAATACGCCGTCCTCTGACTCCACGCCGGGAGCTTTGCCGGGATCAAGTTGCGCTACGTTCATGCGGGCCGCGGGCTCAACCGCCGAGGCAGCAACGGTATTGGTACCATAAATATAGACGCCATCCAACTTAGGGATCAGCTCTTCCGGCTCGGCGTCGTCTTTGCTACACGACACGATGATGAGCGGGAGGGCCAGCGTCAACATCAGTAAAAGTTTTAAGGATAATTTTTTCATAGGTGTTCAGTTTTAGTTTTGATCGTTAAGGTTCAAATCGTAGGTGCGGATAATGTTTTTATTCCAGCGAATCCAACAGCGCCCGCGCCTGATCTACTTCCAGGTTCACGAGGTGTTGAAAAGTCTGCTTCAGCGTGGCCAGCGCGGGTTTGTTGCCCTTGTATTTTATTTTTTTCAGATAGTAGGAATACACCAGCTCCAACTCGGCTTTTGTATACGACACGCCTGTGAAAGCCTGAAGGATCTCCAAGCATTTGAATTGATCCTCCACCGTGGGCTCGAGGATGGTGCCTTCGCCAAAGTCATTCCAGGTCACCAGCTGCAAATATTTCAGGTCATATTCCGTCGCTTTGTTCAAAGTGTTCTGAAGTGTTTGCCCGTTGTTGAAATCGACGTAACCATAGCTGGTGCCTGTGCCACCCTCCGAATAGAAATCGTGGAAGCGCGGATATGCCGAACCGAGTTTCAATTTTCCTCCCGATGCTTTTCCGTAGAAAGCCGTGAGCTGACTCAGCGATGTATTGAAGTCCACCCACGAAAATTCTCCGCCACCCGTCGAACCGGTCAGGGATGCATGATCCCACAAGGGCAGAAACACAGGCGCTTGTGTGCCTTTAAAGATTTCCGTCCACTGACTGGCTGTTTTAAAATAGCGGGGCCCGAACGTGAGCAACAAGGGCTTTCCGTCGATGGCGATGTGGTTTTTCCTTGGATAGTAGTTTTCGTTCAGATATTTCATGTCGGCTTGCGCCGCCTGCACCGCGGTGAGATCTGTTTTGGCTTCCACGTTCTGCGCGGTATAATCTTCATACACCACCCCAAACTGGAGGCCCACACTGTCGAGCTCCGCCACCACGGCATTCGTAGCGATGGCATTCACCTTGTAGTCATAGACACTGTGCGTGCCATACCAGTCGATCAGCAACCCGTCGACGCCCGCATATTTCATCAGCAGCAAATGATAGTCGATCACATCTTTGTCTCGCGAGTCATACGGGCCGATGAGCGGGTAGTAGTGCGACGCGATCTGTCGTTGGCCACCGGCTTCGATGATATCGGGGTTCTTGTTGGCCATCGTCCAGTGTGAGCCCCAATAGCCGGCAAAGGGCTTGCTTTGAAACCAGGGCATGTAGTGCATATACACTTTCATGTCGTTAGTTTTTTGTACCGATGGTGGTCCCGTCACTTCTTTTTCCGGTTCCGGATCGGACGAGCTGCAGGAGAACAGCATGGCCATCACCAGACTCATCGTTAGCATCACGTGGCGCAGGGGATATCTATATTTCAGTGTACTTCCAGTCATGATCGATATCGTCAATAGCCCGTGCTGGGCACCATTTTTGTATTGTTGTCCACCTCCTGCAGCGGTATGGGGTAGTAGTAGTCTTTGGCGTTGTACACGATCACGCCTTGGGTCTTATTCAGCGTGTTGTACTTGTTTACTTCCTGCTCCACGATCTTCCAGCGCACGATGTCGTACCAGCGATGGCCTTCGCCAAAAAGCTCGCGAAAGCGCTCCTCGCGTATGGAATCCTGGAGTTGCGTCCCTCCTAACCCAACGTAGTCCACACTCGGCTCCGAGGCATCGGGCGAGAAACCATAGGCACGGCGGCGCACTTTGTTCATGTATTCAGAAGCCTGGGCATCGTCTCCAAGTTTGTTCATCACCTCGGCGTACATGAGGTACACATCGGCGAGACGCATCAGGAGATAGTTGGTGCCGCTGTTCCGGTTGGTGGTGAGCACACAATAATCCTTGGGCACATATTTCCGGAAGCTGTGACCCGTGTAATTGAATTGGCTTATTCCCGCCGGGGTCATGGCGCCGGTCTCGTCAGCAGCAAGATCGTCGGGGGCATAGGTGCAGATCTTCAGGCGTGGGTCGTTGTGAAATCTGAAGATGTTCACACCATGCGGCGTGCAGTTGCTCCAGCCTCTGCCGGGAGGGGCCAGCACCAGCGCAATGCCGGAACCCAGGCCGTTCTCCCAAATATTTTGCTGCATATCGACGGTATAGTTCAGCTCGAACAGCGACTCCCGGCCAAATTCATTTTTGCCTTGAAACAAATCGTCGTAGCGTTCAAAGGGCACCAGCGCATATTTGTTGCTGGCAAACACCTGGTCGAAGTATTGTTTTGACTTTTCATAGTTCTCCATGTAGAGATACACCTGACCGAGGTAGCCCTCCACGGCAAACTTGGTGACGCGTGCAATGTTGTTGGCATCCCAACCCTCGGGCACCAGCGACTCTGCGGTTTCAAAATCCTTGATGATCTGCGTATATACTTTTCCCACGCTGGCCCGCGGGATCATCAATTCGTCCCGGGTCTTTGCCACCTTCAGGATCAACGGCACAGCAAGACGCGTACTGTCTACCGCATAAGACTCCTCACCCCAAAGGCGCACCATGTGGAAGTAGGCCAGCCCCCGGAGAAAATGTGCCTGGCCGACGATCCGCTTCAACTGTGCGAGTTGGTCTGGGGTGGCCTTGCCGCTGGTTTCATAGGCCGGGGCATTCCCGATGATATCGTTCGCGCGGGCCACAATGCGGAAGAATCCCCGCCACGCGATGTACACATTGCCGTCGATCGAGGTTACTTCGTTCCGGTTTTGTGCATTCCAATAATCGGACTCGTGTGGCAACGCCAGCAAGGTTTGCACATAGAAGGTTTGACCGAAAAGATCCAGGTTCTTCACCGCATCGTAGGTGGCATTGAGCGACAGGTCGAAGTTCTCGATCTTCGTATAAAAGTTGTCGGCGGTGAGTTCGTTCTGATTGGTTAGCTCCAGAAAATTATCCGAGCAGCCCGTTGCCATGGCGGCAAGACCGGCTAAAAAGAAAAAGTATACAATGACTTTCCTGCGTTTCATATCGTCTTAAAATTGGAGTTCAAAACCACCGGTAAACGTGCGCACCTGCGGGTAGTATCCGAAGTCAACACCACGGCTCAGGTTGGAGCCGGCAATTTCCGGATCGAGGCCCGAGTACTTGGTGAAGGTGAGCACGTTGTTGCCATTCACATAAAAGCGGAGCTTCTTCATGTGCCACTTCTCCAGCAGCCGCTGCGGCACATTGAAACCGATCTGGATGTTTCTCAACTTCAGGTATGATCCATTCTCCACGAAATAGCTGGAAGGTTTGCCCCAGTTCTGGTTCGGGTCGCTGGCAATGTTGCGCGGGTTGTTGGTGTGATGATCCGGGGTCCATGCTTCGAAGATGTCGGTGGTGGTGTTGTCGTCGCCAAAGAAGTTGCGCGTGTAGGCTTTGCTGGCGTTGAAGATGTCTACGCCCTGCACACCCTGAAACTGAAGGGCTACATCAACGATGCGGTTGTAGGTCACGCCGATGTTCAGCGCATAGGTCATCTTCGGCCAGGGATTTCCAATGAACGTGCGATCGTGCTCTGCGGTGACTTCACCATCCGGTCCCCCGTCCGGACCGCTCAGGTCTCGATACATAAAATCGCCGGCGCCAGTGCCCGCTTCCTGGTAGGTACCATCGGCTGCCCAGGAGTTCACGGCGTAGACATCGTTGGCAGAATTCAAGATCTGTTGCACCTGGTAGCCATAGAAACTCGACACAGGTTTGCCGGCTTGCGTGCGTGTCATCCCCCCGATCTGACCGCCGCCGCTACCGCTGATGAGCGCGCCGTTGCGATCGTCCGACAATTTTGTCAGCACGTTCTTCATGAACGAGGTATTGCCGGTCACATTGATATCAAACTTTTTAATGCTGGTGTTATATCCTAGATCAATGTCGAAGCCGGTATTGCGCATGGTCCCCACGTTGACCTCAGGGCTCACCGGATCGAAATTATGCACCGCGATACCTGACGAAGACGGTATTGGCACCTGGTACAACATGTCTTTGGTATCCTTGATGTAATAATCTACACTGATCGAAAACTTATTCTCAAAGGCTTTCAGATCCAGCGCCACGTCGTGCATGACCACCCGTTCCCAGGTCACATCGGCGTTGGTAAAGCGGCTGATAAAGAAGCCGGGGACTTTGTTGCTTCCGTTCAGATCGAATGCATAAGTAGAGAACTGCGACGTGTAGGTGGGCAGGTAAATAAAATCCCGGCTGTTGTTGGACCCGATCGATCCGCTGTTGGCACGCAGCTTTAGGTTGGTGATGTAGGGCACATTCTGAAAGAAACGCTCCTGCGAAATTCGCCAACCCGCCGACACCGATGGGAAGGTTCCCCAAATGTTCTTCATCGCAAAATTCGGCGCCGAGGCATCGTGGCGTATATTTGCCTCGAGCAAATACTTCTCATCATAACTATAGTTGAACCTCCCAAACTGCGAGACGAGCCGCGACTGATTCACGTTGGCTTTGTCTGTCGTGGCGATAGCGCCTGTCGCCAGGTTGATGCTGGAGGCCATGTCCACCGGGAAGCGGTTGCCGATCACGTTGAAGTGCCGTGAATCGTACTTCATGGCCTCATAGCCGCCCATGATCTTGAAGCTGTGTTTTTTTATCGACCGCGCATAGGTGGCCACTAGGTTACCGGTGATGGTCTGGTCGTTTCCTGAACTATAGATTAGCGCCGCGATCGGGTTGGAGAACGATCCGTAGTTAAAGGCTTCATCAAATTTCTGCCCTAAATAATTGTAATAGTTATAACCTACCGTGCCCCGGACCGTCAATCCGTTTAACGGATTTGCTTCCAGGTACACGTTTCCGTCTACACGGCTATACGTGCGCGTCTCGTGTTGTTGATACTGGGTTGCCACCGGATTAGGGCCTTGAAAATAAACGGGACCTTTTCCCCATCCCCCAAATTCATTGGTCGCATCATAGATCGGCATGATGGGAATAGAGCGATAGGGAACGCCTCCTGTAACGTTCTCGTTGTTGTTACCGATGGGATTCTCGATCACGCGCGAAAGCAGCACGCTTTCTCCCATCTTCAACCACTTGGTCAGCTTCATGTCGGAATTCAACCGCATACTATAGCGCTTGTAGTTGTTGTCGATGAGAATGCCATCTTCGGTGTCATGTCCGAACGACAGGAAGAAATTACTTTTGTCATCCCCCTTCGACACCGAAAGGTCATAGGTCTTCACCACCCCGCTGCCGCCATAAAACGCCTTGACCCAATCGGTGTCGTCCTGGTAGTTGTCCCAGGCCGGTTCCGGATTCTGGCCCGCATTGAGGCGGCTCTCCTTTTTGTATCTCACAAAATCCGCGCTGTTGAGTAAGGTCGGAAGGTGAATGGGGCTGCGCTTGCCCAGGGAAGTTTTGAAGTTCACCTGGAGACTGCCCTTACCGCGCTTGGTCGTTACCAGGATGACGCCGTGTGCTGCGCGAATCCCATAGATCGCTGAGGCAGCGGCATCTTTTAATATCTCAATGGATTCCACATCGTCCACATCAAACTGGTTGCCCGGGCTCATGCGAATGCCATCGACGATCCACAACGGCTCTGTATTCCCAATAGAACCCACACCGCGAATGTGAATGGTGGGGGCCGCTCCTGGAGCTCCCCCGTCGCGTGTCACGTTCACGCCGGCGGCCATGCCTTGCAACGCCTGGTCCAGGCGCAGAACGGATTTGTTTTCCATGTTATCGACGTTCACCGACGAGATCGCGCCGGTAACATTCGAACGCTTCTGCTCGCCATACCCCACAACGATCACCTCATCCAAAGCCCGCACATCCTCCGCCATCGCGATGTTGACGACCGTCTGTGTGCCCAGCGGAACTTCTTGCGTTACGTATCCAATGGAACTAAACACCAGCACGGCTTCCGTATTCACGGTGAGGGTGAAGCGGCCGTCGGCGTCGCTTAGCGTGCCGGTAGTGGTTCCTTTTTCATAGACACTCACTCCGGGAATGGGCTCTTTGTTTGGTGCCGTCACCCGGCCGGATAGGGTCCGCTTTCCTTCCGCATCCTGCGATTGCGCCGGAAGGATGATGAGTGACAACACCAGCGTCATAAAAAGCACGGCTGCGTCGCGTATACTTTGTAAAGGTCTTTTCATAGGCTCGTCGTTTTTTATGGTCGTGCAAGTCATGTTATCATCAATTCTTCTCCTGGAAGCGAATGGCCGTACCACCGCCCGGGGCCAGGATTAGGGTGAGCGTTGACGCGGCATCCACCTCCTTTTGGAAAATGTCGATGGGAAGCGGGTTTGAGGTCATGTCCGCATCTTTGCCATCCTGGTAGATCGTGGCGACGTATTTCTGCTCGGGTTTGAGGAAATCCAGTTTCACTTCCAGCGTTCGTTTGTCTTCGTTGGTAATGCTGCCCAGGTACCAATCGCTGCTGTTGCGGTCCTTGCGCACTGTGGTCACGTATTTGCCGATCTCGGCGTTCAACACGCGGGTCTCCTCCCAGTCCGTGGACACATCTTCGATAAATTTCAAAGCGGGTTTGCCTTCATAGTTGGCCGGCAGGTCGGCGGCCATTTGCATGGGGCTGTAGATCACGACATACAAGGCAAGTTGTTTGGCGAGCGTGGTGTGCACACGGTGGGAGCCGTCATTCTTGAAGGTGATGTCGAAGATACCGGGCGTGTAATCCAACGGCCCGCCTAGACAACGCGTAAAAGGGAGTATCGTCGTGTGCGAGGGCGGATTGCCTGTACTCCACGCCTCGTATTCCGTGCCCCGCGCGCCTTCGCGGGTCATCATGTTCGGATAGGTCCGGCGAAGGCCGGTGTCTTTGATGGGTTCGTGAACATCCAGCATGATGTGATACTGGGCGGCCAGCGTCATCACCTTGTGATAGTGACGCACCATGAATTGGCTTTGATGACGTTCACCCGATGGCGTGCGGTTCACATAGCCCGTCTTCACCCGGTGGATGTCATACGTCTGGCAAAGTTTGAACGCATCTTCCAACTGGCGCTCATAGTTGGCCACGTTGCCCCCGGTTTCGTGGTGCGCAATGAGGCCGATGTTTTTCTCTTTGGCATAACGGCTCACCTCCTCCAGGTCATAGTCCGCATAGGGCTTGGTAAAGTTGAAATTGCCCGACTTGGTCCAGTCGCCTTCCCAGCCCTCGTTCCAACCTTCCGCCAGGGAAGCCGAGAGATGATGCGCGGCGGCAAAGTCAATGAGCGCCTTCATGTTTGCCGTAGTGGCTCCGTGGTGAGGTCCTCCCTCCCAGGTCTGCGTTTTCAGGTGCATGCCCCACCAGATCCCGTTGTACTTGCCGGGTTTTATCCACGAAACATCGCCGATGACGTTGGGTTCGTTCAGGTTTAGGATGAGGTAGGACGTGGCGAGGTCGCCGGGTTTGTCGGCCAATTGCACGGTGCGCCACGGCGTTTGCAGGGGCGCCGTCGCCTCCACGCGGTTGCCATTGGCCCACGGCACGAGGTCGCATTTCAGGGTGAGGTTGCCTTTGTTCAGCAACGTCATCGAAGCGTAATCCACCAGGGCGGCTTCGTGAATGCTCACATACAGGTCTTTGCCCGCCATGGTCAGCGGCGTGTGCACGGCCTCCTTCAGCTCGCTCACCTTGTTGTTTTTGAACAGGTACTCGCTGTCCATGTCGTCGCCAATGGCCGGGATCCACCAGGCCGACAAGTCGTCGTGGAGGGCGAACTCGGTGAGTTCATCCAGGATGACAAAGCTTTTCAGGTTGGGTTGCTCGGGGATCACGTAGCGAAAACCAAGACCGTCGTTGAAGACCCGGAAGACGATGTCGAGTTTGCGTTTGAGTCCTGTGGTTTCTTCCAGCGAAAGGGTCAGGCTGTTGTATTGGTTTCGGATGGTCTTCACCTCACCCCAAGCCTGCGTCCAGGTCTCGTCGAACGAACCGGTTTTGGCGGAAACGATCTTGAAATCCTTGTTCAAGGCGGGCAGGTCTTTGAGCACAAACCCCAGGGCAGAGGGTTTTATGATCGCAACTTTATGGCGGAAGACGCTATAGAACGGGACGCCATGCTTCAATTCGAATTGAACCGTTAACTGGCCGTTGGGGGAAGCGACCTCCACCGGGCGGTCTTTGCTGTGGCCGGTCAGGGCCAGCAAGGCGAACAAAAAGATCAGTAATACGACGTAGAATGCCTTCATGGGTTGAGCGTTAGGGTTTGTGCAACGAGCGAAAAAATGACTCCCGCTATCGTTTGCGTCAGCTCAACAAAGCACGCGTCCGGAAAAGGATGGATGAATTATTCCACTAAAAATGTAAATAAAAGTGGATGCTATAAATCGCTACAAAATTGAATATCAATCGTTTGCAAAAAACTTCGTGCGATCAAAATATAAACCTATGTGAGTGTTTTGGAGGGCGCTAAACCGTTTGGATCTCCATGATCTTCTGCTCAAACTTCTCGTTGGGCACGATCGACTTGCTCTTGACCCGGGCTTTGTAGTTGTAGATGGTATTTATGGAGTAGTCGAGGATCTTCGCAATTTTTTCGGTGTCGTGGATGCCCATGCGGATCAGGGCAAAGATCCGCAACTCCGTGTTCATCAACTGCCCTTCTTTCAACACGATCCTGTCCTCCTCTTTAAAATAGGAGTTGAACACCGTTATAAAATCCGGGAACAGCTTTAGAAAAACTTTGTCGAAACTGAAGTACAGCTCCTCCCGCTCCTTCTTCACGTTGATATTGTTGACAATGAACTTGATGTCTTCCAGCTTTTTGGTGATCAACTTCATTTCCACGGCCTTTTTAAACGCCTCGATCTTGCCCAGGTATTCCGAGTTGATATTAAAATAATAGCCGATGTACTCCTCCTTGATGGTATTAGCTTCCAGCAGCGCCTTTTCCGTCCGCTTCAATTTTTCCAGCTGCTTGTAAATCACCACCGCGAAAACAATCACCAGGATGGCCAGCACGGTCAAGGCCGTGGAGTAGATCAGCCAACGCCGGCGTTGCTCGTCTACGTTGTGAACCTTGGCCGCCGCGATCACGGGCAAGATAGAACCCACCTGCACTTTGCGCTGGCGGGCGCCATAAAAAATGGCGTCGTCCATGGCTTGCTGAATGAACGTGTAGGCATTCATCAGGTCTCCCCGGTTGTAGAGTTGCTCGGCCAGGCTCGACATGGCTGCCGTTTCTTTTGTGGCCGATATGATGTCGGCAATGGCGGCCTGTGCCAACAGGTGGATAGCCTGGTCGGGTTCGTTGCGGGAAATGTAGAAGTAACTGAGCGTGGAGGCCGTTACGGCCAGTTGGTGTGGGGTGAGCTTGTACTCGTTCAACAACTGATTCAGGTTGGCCAGTGCCTCGCGGGTATTTTCGTTCTTCAGGTTTTTCAACCCGCTCAAATACACAAAATTGTAATCCGTGGGACGGCACAAGGCCTTGGCCGAATCAACATACTTGTTTCCCAGCGCGGTATAGCGCTGCGTGTAGTACCCGTCGCGGTCGAAGTCTCCCAAATCATAATACGTCCGGGCTAGGATGGCGTAATAGTCCACCCGGATGCTGTCGGGCAACCCTTGCACCCGCATCCGGCTCAGGGTGTCGATGGTTTCCTTGAACATGCCCGACGAAAGCAGGATAAATCCCAACTTGACCCGGGCATAGGAGATCCGCACGGGATCATTCATTTTGTAGGCGAGCCGTTGCAGCTTCTGGATGTTGATGAAGGCCGAGTCGTAAATGAAGGCCTTATATTCTTCGGAAATTTCCTGCAGCAGGTGAAACCGGGTCTCATCATCCCGGGTTGGGGTGCGGTTTAATTGTTGGTGGAGTTCTTCCAGGCGGGTCAGTTTGGTTTTGGTGTACTCCTCCTTCCGGTCGATCGTCTTGTTCAGCCGGGTCAACAGGCTGTCGGAAGGGGCCGCCATCGCTACCGTTGTCAACAGCATCCACCCCATGAGAAACCACACTTTCATAAACGGAAAACTTTACCAATCTAAAATATAACAAAAAATTGCACGACGGTATAACCCGGCAGGGAGGACTTTTAAAATTGCCCCGCGAGAAGCGAGGGTGAGGCTACACGAATTTTACGCCTTCACGGTGGAGCTTGCGGTACTTGCTCTTGTCGAACACATAGTAGAACGCTCCTTTTTTGGATGACACTTTTTCTTTTTCGTCCAGCTTGTTCAGGATGCTGAGCGAAAGGATCTTCTTGGTGAAGTTGCGTTTGTCCAGTTTGCTTTCGTAGATGGCTTCGTAGAGATTTTGCAATTGGGGCAGGGTGAACTTCTCGGGCAACAATTCAAAACCGATGGGGTGATTGGCGACCTTGGACTGCAACCGGTCCTTTGCCGTGGCCACCATTTCTTTGTGATCGAACACCAGGGTCGGGATCTTATCTAACGGAAACCACCGTGCCTCGTGTTCGTTCTGCAACTGCTCATTGTAGTCGGCAATGTTGATGAGGGCAAAGTAGGCGATGGAGATGACGCGCCCTGCCGTGTCGCGGTTCACCTCGCTGAAGCAATAGAGCTGCTCCATGTAGATGTTCTCGATACCGGTGAGCTGCCGCAACACCCGGGTGGCGGCTTCGTCCGTGCTCTCGTCCTGATTCACAAAGCCGCCCATCAGCGACCACTTGCCTTTTTCAGGCTGAAGGCTCCGCTTGATCAACAAAGCCTTTAGGGCCTCGCCGTCGAAGCCAAAGATGATGCAGTCTACGGCGACCAGTATTCTATCGTTGCTCTTGTACTTTCCAATATCCATTCGCCAAAATTTGAATAGGCACTAATATCCTGAATATTACCAAAACTTGACGTACAATGCCATCAATATTAAAATGGTGACCAGGATCAGGACTTGGGTGGACGTTTTCACCTTGAACATCTCCCAGTCGATGGCAAAGGCTTTCGGGTTCACCTTCGGGCCGGCAAGGCTCATGAGGATCATCACGATCATGGTAAAGAGAAATGACAGTCCCATGGCAATCAGGAAGGGGATCTCAAAGCCTCCGCGGCCGTTCGGATAGGCGGTATAAAACAGGGTCTCGTTGCCCAACACCTGGGGCGCAAACTGGTTGAAGAACACCGACAACAGGAATCCCGTGATCACACCGGCCACCGCCGCGGCACCCGTTGTGCGTTTCCAAAACATGCCCAGGATGAACATGGCAAACACCCCCGGGCTAATGAACCCGGTATATTTCTGGATGAAGGTGAACCCCCCTTCCCCGCCAATGCCCAGCAGGTCTTTCCAGGTAAAGATCAGCGCCAGCAACATGGCGCCCAGCACCGTGAGCCGCCCAACCCAAACCATACCCTGCTCGTTGGCATCCGTGCGGATGTATTTCTTATAGATGTCGAGCGTGAAAATGGTGGAAATGCTATTGAGCTTTCCGGCCAGCGACGCTACGATCGCCGCCGTGAGGGCCGCGATGGACAACCCTTTCAAGCCACTGGGAAGAAAACCGAGGATGGCCGAATAGGCTCCGTCTTTGCTCCCGCCTTCCAGTTGGGGAAGGTGGCCGTTCTTATACAACACAAACGCGGCGATGCCTGGCAACATCACAATGACCGGCATCATCAGTTTGAGAAGACCCGCGAAAAGAATCCCCGTGCGCGCCGTCTGGAGGTCGGCTCCCAATGCGCGTTGTGTGATGTATTGATTGCATCCCCAGTAGTTCAAGTTCACGATCCACTGCCCCGCAAAATACATAGCAATACCCGGCAACACGAGATACTTGTTGATGTACTCCTGTGAGGCATCGGGGCCTGGCTTGGACAGGATCATATGAAAATGATCCGGAGCCTCTTTCATCAATACTTTAAAACCTTCTATCGCGCTGGATCCCACGCCAAATTTTTCACTCACCATTACCAGGGCGAGATAGATCGTGGCCAACCCGCCAATAATGAGCACCCCCACCTGGATCACATCGGTATAGCCGATCACCTTCATGCCGCCGAGCGTGATCACCAACGCAAAAATCGCCAGCCCGATCATCAGCATGTGCAACGACTCGCCGCCCACCAAACCGTTGATGGCCACCGCGCCGAGGTACAAAATAGACGTGAGGTTGACAAAGACATACAAGAACAACCAGAACACCGCCATGATCAGCGCCACCGTTTCGTTGTAGCGCGTCTTCAAAAACTGCGGCATGGTGTAGATCTTATTTTTCAGGTAGATCGGGATGAACCACACGGCAATAATGATCAACGCGATCGCGGCAATCCATTCATACGCCGCCACGGCAATGCCCACAAAATATCCCTCACCGCTCATGCCGATGAATTGTTCCGCCGAAATGTTGGAAGCGATCAACGACGCGCCGATGGCCCACCACGTGAGCGAGCCTTCGGCCAGGAAAAAGTCCTTGGTGTCGGTGACGGCTTTCTTCTTTCGCTGGTATACCCAATACCCATACCCGGCAACGATCAAAAAGTAGATGACAAAAACAAGATAGTCTTCAAATACGAGTGCTTTGTTCATGCGGTCGGGAATTAGGGTGATGGTTTGGGATGATCAACTGGGGATTTTGATTTTAGCGGTAATACACTTCGTTCCAGCGAAGCATATTTTTGAAATCGTACAGGTTTGTATTTTTTCCGATCAGCACAAACTCGATGCCCGCCATCTCGGCAAAGTCCTGGAGATGTTCCGATGTCAGGTTTTGGCTGTAGCAGGTATGGTGGGCGCCGCCGGCCAGGATCCAGGCCGCACAACCGGTTGGCATATCCGGGAAGGGTTTCCACAACACGCGGGCCACGGGAAGTTTTGGCAAGTCATGGGGCGGCTTCACGGCCTCCACATCGTTGACGAGCAACCTGAACCGATTGCCCATGTCGATGATCGACGCATTGAGTGCAGCACCCGGTGCACTGTTGAACACGAGGCGAACCGGGTCGGCCTTGCCACCGATGCCCAGTGGATGAATCTCGCACGAAGGCTTTCCGTCGGCGATCGACTCGCAGATCTCCAGCATGTGGGCGCCCAGCACCAGTTGCTGTGCGGGATCAAAATGATAGGTATAGTCTTCCATAAAGGAGTTGCCGCCTTTCAAGCCGGTGGCCATCACTTTCATGGCACGCACGAGGGCAGCCGTTTTCCAGTCGCCTTCCGCGCCAAAGCCATAGCCTTCGGCCATGAGGCGTTGCATCGCGATGCCCGGCAATTGCACGAGGCCATGCAGGTCTTCAAAGGTGTCGGTGAATCCTTTGAAATCACCTTGTTTCAGGAACGCACGCAACCCGCATTCGATCCGGGCGGCATCGCGCAGGGAGGCATGTTTGCCGCCTGCTTTTTGCAACGTATCGGCCAGTGTATATTTCGAAGCATATTCGTCCAGCAGGGCATTGATCTCGCCTTCCGGAACGGCGTTGATCACGCTCACCAGGTCGCCAATGCCATAACCATTCACGGCATAACCGAATTTGATCTCCGCCTCTACTTTATCGCCATCCGTCACGGCCACTTGGCGCATGTTGTCACCAAAACGGCAAAACTTGGCACCCTGCAGATCATGCCATCCGCACGCGGCGCGCATCCACACGTTCAGCTTTTGCTGCACGCCTTTGTCTTCCCAGTGGCCCACTACCACCTTGCGTTCCAGGCGCATCCGCGACATGATGAAGCCAAACTCGCGGTCGCCGTGGGCGCTTTGGTTCAGGTTCATGAAGTCCATATCGATCGTGCCCCAGGGAATGTCGCGGTTGAATTGCGTGTGCAGGTGCAGCAAAGGCTTGTTCAGTATTTTCAAACCACCGATCCACATTTTGGCCGGCGAGAACGTATGCATCCAGGCTACGATGCCGATGCAGTTTGGGGCGGCATTGGCTTCCTGGCAAAGTCTGTAAATTTCTTCCGATGATTTCAATACGGGTTTGAAAACAACTTTCACGGGAATGTCTTTTGCCGCATCCAACGCTTTGGCTATTTGCTGGGAATGCTCCGCTACTTTTTTCAGCGTTTCTTCGCCATATAAATGCTGGCTGCCGGTAACAAACCAGGCTTCAAATGTCTTCAGGTCCTTCATGACGGGCGGTTTATTTTCTATTGTTTGAATTTTAAATTGAATGGTATCAGGACTGACCGTAGTAGGAGTCGGGTCCGTGTTTGCGTTCGAAATGTTTTCTAATGAGCGAATCCTTGAGCCGGGGTGCCTTTGGATTGATCTGTTCTGTGTAAAGGGCCATTTGAGCGATGGATTCCAATACGGCACTGTTGTAGACGGCCTTTTCGGGCGTTTTTCCCCAGGTGAACGGCGCGTGGTTACCCACCAGCATCATTTCAATTTCTTCATAACTCAGCTTGCGCTCGTTCAGGCATTTCATGATCTGATAACCCGTTTCGAATTCATAGTCTCCTTTGATCATGTCGTCGGCCATCGGTGGTGCACAGGGAATATCCACCGTGTTGTGATCGGCGTGGGTGGTGCCAAAGATGGGGATGTCGCGCTGCGCCTGGGCCCAGGCCGTGGCATACGTGGAGTGCGTGTGCACAATGCCCCCGATGTTTTCCCAATGTTTGTACAACACAGCGTGTGTTTTTGTATCCGACGAAGGTCGAAGTTTTCCTTCCACGGTCTTCCCATTAAAATCGACGATCACCATACTCTCCGGTCGCAGATCTTCATAGGGCACACCGCTGGGCTTGATAGCAAAAACACCCAACGCCCGGTCTACCGCACTCACATTTCCAAACGTAAAGATCACCAGTCCCAGCTTGGGCAGCTGCAGGTTGGCCCGGTAGGCCGATTCTTTTATGTGGTCGTATTGACTCATGCTTTAAAAAACTAAATTTTAACGGATCTATTTTTTGTATTCTACCGCTAATGGAAGCTCTTTGTTTTCCAATACGGCACCCAGATCCAGATACTGTTGATAGCGCTTGGCGTATAATGCTGCCGCTGTTGCATTCGGTTTATACTCCTGGTCAAACCCTTGCCCCATGGCGTGCATGGCATCTTCCACTTTGGGATACAGCCCGGCAGCCGTGGCAGCAAACATGGCGGCTCCGGCAGCGCAGGTTTGCTCCGACCGGTGGATGCGCAACGGCATGTTCATCACGTCGGCCATGACTTGCATAATATAGGGTGATCGCCTGGCGACACCTCCTAAACCAATGAGACCTCTTACGGGTACATGCTCATCATTGAAGCGATCCACAATTGCCTTGGCTCCAAAACATGTCGCCTCCACCCAAGCCCGGAAAAGCCGGGGTGCGTCCGTGCCCAGGTTCAGGCCGGTCATGGCGCCTTTCAGCAATTGGTTGGCATCGGGTGTTCGCCGGCCGTTCAGCCAATCGACACCCAGCTCACCGGTTTCATCCAACGGCAAGGCTAGGGCCTGGCGTGAAAGCTCGGGGATGATCTTGCCGGAGAGCTCTTCGCTAAGCTTGTCGGCGAGCTCGGGAGAGATCAACGACGATGACTTCAACAAGGCTTCCAAGGGCCAGAGCAATAGATCTTTAAACCATGCATAGGTGTCACCGAATGCGGATTGTCCAGCTTCCAATCCCATCATGCCGGGAATAATGGAACCGCTCACCTGTCCGCAAATGCCGCGCACGAGTTTGTCTTCCATGTCCTGCAGAGGAACAACCATCATGTCGCAGGTCGATGTGCCCATCACTTTGCTGAGGTGGTAGGGTTCTATTTGTCCACCGACCGCACCCATGTGGCAATCGAAAGCGCCAACGCTCACCACGATGTCCGCATTCAAACCGAGACGTATGGCCCATTCTGCGCTGAGCCTTCCTGCAGGCTTGTCGGCTGTATAGGTTTCTTTAAAGAGACGATCGGTAAATCCTTTCAACAAGGGATCGAGGGAAGAGAAAAATACATCCGGGGGAAGTCCGTTGTATTCGGCTGACCATAGCGCTTTGTGCCCTGCGGAGCAAACGCCGCGCTTCAAGGCGTGGACGTTGTTGCCGCCCGTGAGCAGGAAGGGAATCCAGTCGCAATGCTCCACCCAGGAATAGAGGGCGCCTCTCACCGCGGTGTCGGCACGCAACACGTGAAGAAGTTTTGCCCAAAACCATTCGGAAGAATAGATGCCGCCCACGAACTGGAGATAGTTCACATCGAAGCCCAGAGCATGTTGGTTGATCTCGGCGGCTTCTTTAACGCTGGTGTGGTCTTTCCACAACACGAACATGGCGTTGGGATTGTTTTCAAACCCCGGTGTCAGCGCCAGCGGTGTTCCAATTTTGTTTACCGCCACAGGTGTCGAACCGGTGGTGTCCACCGCGATGGCCTTGACGTTGGCCCGCACCGTGGGACCGGCCTGTTGCAGACACGCTTTGACGGTGGCCTCCAGTCCTTCTATATAATCTTGCGGGTGCTGACGGAATTGGTTTCGCGAGGGATCGCAGAAAAGTCCATCGCGCCAGCGAGGGTATGCATACACAGAGGAGGCCATCTCTTCGCCTGTCCGTGCGTCGGCGATCATGGCGCGAACCGAGTCCGTTCCATAATCCAGCCCAATAACATATGCCTGGTTCATTGTCATTCAATCGTTTGAATGACGAAAGATACACTAATTTTATAAGTGTAAAACAAACAATTAATAAAAAAATGAAAAGGAATGGGCTTTTGCCGGTCCCTACCCGCTTCCTAACAACCGGCAAAAAGGGCCGGAAATAACTGGACGTTACGGGTTTAGGTCGGTCAGTCGCGGGTCGGTATAGTCCTTAATGACGAGCAGCACGTTGGGATATTGTTTAAAATCCTCCCCCTCGTGGATGGTGGTGATGGCCACGGCTTTCATGCCGGCATTCAGAGCAGCCTCCACACCTTTTGGAGCATCTTCGAACACGACACAATTTTCGGGTGCCACGCCTAACTGCCGCGCTACCTTTAAGAAGACCTCGGGATCCGGCTTGCTTTTTTGCACGTCGGCTGCGCTTACGATCGCTCCAAAAATTTGACGGATCTTCAGATTGTCCAACGCGAAGTCAACATTGACCGGCGGCGCCGCCGAACCGATGCCCATTTGATGTTGTTCTTTTGCGCGCGCTCCAGAAATTGAGGTAGGCCTTGGATCAATTTAAGATGCGGCTTATAGACGGTTTGATATTCACGTTCTTTCTCCACGGTGATGGCCTCCACTTGTTCCGGTGTGAAGTGCCCCACACCAAAAATGCGACCGAGAAATTCGGGATTTGTACCGTACATCTGCAGCTTTACTTGCTCCCGGCTAAGTTGGGCACCGAGTTGGTTCACTACGCTGTGCCAGACGTCGAGGTGGAAATGCATGTCGTCAATCATAGTGCCGTTGAGATCGAAGAGGATGGCCTGGGGAATTTTCATGCGGCAAAATTATCATTTTTCACCGCAAAGAAAGACCCTCCTTCACTAAAGCTTCGGCGGGCAAGCGCTAGTCAGCGCAAAGGGTTTCGGAATGAGGTTGGCACATTTTTTTGATACTTCATTTTGTTGAAAGGTGAAAACAATGATGCAACTATGCTAACCATGAGGTTTAATCGGATGGACAAACCGGGCGAAGTACCGGTGCCGGGGAAAGAGCCGGAAATAAAACCGGGAAAAGAGCCCGAACCGAACGTATGGCCCCGCAAGGAGCCGGAGATAAAACCGGAACACGAGCCTTTGACAACACCTCCGCCGGCTCCGAACGAAATACCGAAGCGTCCGGATGTATGAACGCGTGTTGTCGAAATTCCTCACAAGACAACAGTTTGTGAAATACTCGCTCACGCACAATGCAAGCGTGGCGGATTTTTTATCCTATACACTCGTTCGCGGACCTTCCAGTATACTTTTCTGCTGGCATGATTTTACTGTGATGTTTAGAAAAACAACTTCATCAAAAACAAACACGTCATGAAAAAGATAATGTTAATCGCCGCCGGTGCTTTGCTGTTTAGCATCACGGCCACCTATGCGCAGAACGACACAACCGGCACAAAGCGGAACGCCACGCCTCCGGCCGCTTCACCCCAACCCAGCCCAACGCAGCAGCCGCAACCAGCAGCCACGCCACAGCCAGGACAGAACTATCAGAAGGATATGACCCCGATCAAACCTGCAGACATTCCATCGGGCATGCGGCAAACCTTGCAAGATCCGCAATACAAAGGCTGGGAGAATTCCCCGATCTATAAAAGCAATTCCAACGATGGCTACATACTCCAAATGAATACAGGGGGACAACCACAGTCTTATCATTTTGATTCCGAAGGAAAACTTGTTCCAAATCCAAAACCATAACACAACGTTGTATCACCAGCATCGGCGCATACGGATAAGCCCGTATGCGCTTTTATTTTAGATCCCCACCGGTTGTCCGCTATTCGTCCGCAACCGAACAACCTCTCTCCTGCCGTCATCGCTTTTTGGTCTGAATTCGCATCCGGCAAATTCTGGCATCATTATTATTCCTACATTTAGGAAAATAACTTTTTCCATGAAGAAATATCAACTGGGCGAATTTGAAGAGATCGTCATGCTTACGGTTGGCATTCTGTATAACGAAGCCTATGGCGTATCCATAAAAAAAGATATCGAGACGCGGCTGTCGCGAAATGTGAGCATGGGTGCACTCCACACCGCGCTTACGCGTTTGGAAGACAAAGGCTATCTGAAAACGTTCGACGGCGAAGCCACCGAAGAGCGGGCCGGCCGGCCGCGAAAATATTACCAGATCACGGCGCTTGGCAAAAGAGCCATGGAGTATTCGCGGAACACGCGCGAAGAACTGTGGCGTGCGATCCCGAAAATAGCGCTGCAAGTAAAGATCGTATGAGCCGCCCGCGCCCACCCCAACTCTTCCTTCGGTTCTTCCGCTGGTACTGCAAGCCCCGGCTGTGCAATCACCTCGAAGGCGACCTGATGGAATTATATAACGAGCGCTGTGCAGCTTGGGGGAAGCGCAAGGCTGATCGGAAATTTGTCGTGGATGTGCTGCAGATGTTCAGGCCCGGCATCATCCGTCCACTGCGCGATCATCAACCCATAAATCATTACAGCATGTATAAAAGTTACTTCAAGATCGGGTGGCGAAACCTGGTAAAAAACAAAGGCTATTCCTTTATTAACATTGGCGGCCTGGCGATGGGGCTCATGGTGGCGATGCTCATCGGGTTGTGGATCTACGACGAATTGTCGTTCGACACCTATCACGAAAACTACAACGACATCGTGCAGGTCATGCAACACCAAACCGTTGATGGCGCCGTGATCACACAACCTGCCATTCCCTGGCCGTTGGAAACCGAGCTGCGAAACACCTACGGTGCCGATTTCAAATACATCGTGTTGGCCACGTGGATCAATTATCACGCGCTCAGCCACGACGAAGAAAAGATCACGAAGTTGGGCATTTACGTTCAGCCCGATTTCCCCGAAATGATCTCCCTGCACATGATCGCCGGCACGCGCGACGGCCTCCGCGATGCGAACTCGGTTTTGGTTTCCGCTTCCACCGCCCGCGCGTTGTTCGGCACAAGCGACCCGCTCAATCAAACCATTCGCATCGACGGCCGCCATGATGCGAAAATCACCGGCGTCTACGAAGACCTTCCGCACAATACTACTTTCCGCGACTTTCAATTCATCAGCACGTGGGATCTTTATGTGACCACCGAACCGTGGATAAAGCCCTCGGCCACCAACTGGGGGAACAACTCGTTCCAACTGTTTGCCCAACTCAATCCGCATGCCGACATCCATGATGTGTCGAAGAAAATTGAAAATGCAAAGGCCAAAAACTCAAAAGAAGAAGCCGTGCTGCATCCCCGCATCTTTCTTCATCCCATGCGCGATTGGCGCCTGCATTCCGAATGGAAGAATGGCGTTCACAGCGGCGGACGGATCCAAATGGTTTTGTTGTTTGGCGCTATTGGTGTCTTCGTATTGTTACTCGCCTGCATCAACTTCATGAACCTGAGCACAGCCCGTTCTGAAAAACGCGCCAAGGAAGTCGGCATTCGTATGACGATGGGCTCTGTGCGCCGTCAATTGGTCTATCAATTTCTGAGCGAATCGTTCCTGGTGGTGACGCTTGCCTTCGCCATCGCGCTGGCGCTTGCGGGCGCGTCACTTTCGTGGTTCAATGAACTGGCCGATAAACACATTGTCATCACGTGGCTCAACCCGGTGTTCTGGTTGATCAGTGCGGGGTTCATTTTTGTTACCAGCTTATTGGCGGGCTCCTATCCCTCGCTGTACCTGTCATCGTTTCAGCCGGTCAAAGTGCTCAAGGGGACTTTCAAAACCGGGCCGCGGGCTTCGCTGCCGCGCAAGGTGTTGGTCGTGGTGCAGTTCACGGTGTCGGTTGCCCTCATCATTGGCACTACGCTGGTGTATCAGCAAATTCAATTTACAAAGAGCCGGCCGGCGGGCTACACGCGCGAAGGACTTGTTTCGATCCAAATGAGTGGTCCGGAATTCTTTGGCAAATTCGATGCCCTCCGGACGGCGCTCAAACAAGCGGGGACCATCGAAGACATGGCCGAATCGTCAAGCCCCATCACCGACGTATGGTTGAACAGCAACGGTTTTACGTGGAGCGGCAAGGATCCCGGTCTCGCCGAAGATTTCGGGGCCATCTTTATCACCGCGGAGTACGGGCCCACCATTGGCTGGAAAATGAAAGAGGGAAGAAATTTTTCACGCGATTTTCCCGCGGACTCCTCCGCGGTGATCATCAACGAAGCGGCGGCAAAATATATGGGGATAAAAGATCCCATCGGCATGGAAGTCACCTGGGGCAGCGACCGGTTGCATGTGATCGGGATTGTAAAAGACATGATCACTGAGTCGCCGTATAAGCCCGTGCGCCAGACCATTTACTTCATGAACGATCGCTACACGAACTGGATGCTGCTCAAGCTCAACCCCGCACGAAGCGCCCACGAGACCCTGGCCGAAACAGAGGCCATCTTCAAAAAGATCATTCCCAGCACACCGTTCGAATACAAATTCGTGGACGATACGTATGCCGCCAAGTTCGACGCCGAAGAACGCATCGGCAAGCTGGCGTCGTTCTTCACCGTATTTGCCATCTTTATCAGCTGCCTGGGTTTGTTCGGTCTCGCGTCGTTTGTGGCAGAGCAACGCACCAAGGAGATCGGCATCCGCAAAGTGCTGGGTGCCTCCGTGGCCAACTTGTGGCGGATGCTTTCGCTTGACTTTGTTGCCCTGGTGGTGGTGGCGTGCGTCCTCGCGATTCCGGTTGCTTATTATTTTCTACAGGAGTGGCTGCTCAGTTTCCCCTACCACACCGAGTTAAATTGGTGGGTCTTCGCGGTTTCGGCCGGTGGCGCGATCGCGTTGACGTTGATCACAGTCAGCTATCAAGCCATTCGCGCCGCGGTGGCCAACCCGGTGAAGTCTTTGCGATCGGAATAATACTTTCCTATAACCCCAGGCTAAAGCCTGGGGTTATTATGAATACCTAGAGTGTTGGAATCTTCAGCACGGAAAACGAACGCGGTGGCAGAACCGTCTTCACATCCTTGCCTTTCCACTTCAGGGGTTGTTCTTCGGGATGGATTTGTGTGGGGTGCTCCAGGTTATTCACTTCGTCGGGATTTCCTTTCAACACCGTCAAAGTCCCGGCTTGTGAAATTTTTCGTACGCCGGAGAGTTGAAGCGTAACGGTCTGTGGTTCGTCGCCTGCGTTCACCAGTTTGACTAAAATGGTCTTGGCGTTTACATCGGTCGCGGCCGATGCATAGAGTCCATTCTTGCCGGCCACGGTTTCTCCTTGTGCGGTCACCGGCAACACGTGCGTGCCTTTGTTGGTGGAGAAAAGTTTTTGGACATAATAGTTGGGTGTGCCATAGGCGTTGAGGTTGTCGAACCAGATCAGGTCGGGCGTCCATTGCCAGGCTTCCACGTGGGCGAACAGCGGCGCATACGAAGCCATGTGCACGAGGTCGGCGTTGCGTTCGAGGCCGGTCATGAAGGCCGCTTCGGATAGGGCGCAGCGCCAGTTGTTTTCATTTTTCGGGCTCACAGTCGCGACACTTTGTGCGGCATATTCGCCGGCAAATATTTTTGGTCCCTTGCGGTCGTAGGCATCATAGCGGTTGGCGTTTTTCAAAAACCATTCGGGACTGCTGTAGTAATGCTCGTCTACGAGGTCTGCTTTCAGATCTCTCAATTCCTTTGAGGCATAGTCGAAAAGTTCACCGGAAGGTGCAGGGCCGGCGGCGGAAACAATTTGAATGTCGGGGTACTTGGCTTTGATGATCGCCGAGAACACGGCGTAGCGCTCGATATACTGCGGACCCCACTGTTCATTGCCCACCCCAATGTATTTCAGGTGGAACGGCGCTTCGTGCCCCATGGTCTTGCGCAGTTTTCCCCACGGCGAATCGGGGCTTCCATTGGCAAACTCGATCAGGTCGAGAGCATCTTGCACATAGGTATCCAGTTGGTTGATGGGCACGACTTCGGCGGAGTTGAATTGGCACGCCATGCCGCAGTTGAGAATGGGCAAAGGTTCGGCACCCACATCTTCGGCCAATTGAAAATATTCAAAGAAGCCGAGGCCGAACGTTTGAAAGTAGTCGGGCGCAGGACGGTGCGTGAATTCTGTATTCCAGCGGTTCACGATCATTTCGCGTTGCTCGATATCGCCTACCGTCTTTTTCCATTGGTAGCGCGTGGTCAGCTCGCGGCCTTCCACGATGCAGCCGCCGGGGAATCGGATGAAGCCGGGCTTCATGTCGGCCAGCAACTGCACAAGGTCTTTGCGCAAACCACCCGGGCGATTTTTCCAGGTGTCGGTTGGAAACAAGGAGACCATGTCGATGTCGACGACGCCTTTGCCTTCGAACCAGATGTTCAGCAGCGCTTTGGGTTCTGTTTCAGAAGCCACGATCGTTGCTGTGTATTTCTTCCATTCGCCACCGGCTGGGCTAATACTGGTCGTCCCCAAAATTTTGCCACTGGCATCCACGAGTTCCACCCGCAACGCGGGGCTTCCCTGCTGTTGACGGGCCTGCACCGAAAATGTGTAGGTCGCACCTTTCTTTATGCCCATGCCGCGAAAGCCTTCGTTGGTGAGGCCATAGCCTTTGTCGGCCAGAACGTTTACGCGGGCGATCCGCGGGTTGGTGTCGCCGCCTTCATGCAGGATGAGCACGCTCCCGGCGTTGGTGGCAATGGCGAACTTGTTGCTATTTTGCTCCTTCCATCCCATCAGCGGCTGGGCGAATTCAAACGAGCGGTTCTTCACCAGTTCGGCATAGAGTCCGCCATCGGCCGCAAAATTGATGTCTTCGAAAAATATTCCCCACATGGTGGGCTCAATTTTCGAGAGTGGTTGATCGACTTTTACATTCAGTACCGTCTGTGCTTGCAGGGATAAAAATGAAAAGCCTGATAAAAACAGAAATGCCGATAGCCGGAGGAGCGCCTGGGATCGTCTCATATCATTTTTTTTTAGCGTATGAATCTTTTGAATACGATCTCGAATTTAAAAATACATTTGATAAAATGTATCATTTACACTTATTTATTTACAAATGTTCAGGATAGGGTGTCAATGGAGCGTGTTGGCTCGGAACTCATGTTGAATCGCCTCACCTTCGCTAAAGCTTCGGCGAGCAAAGAAAAGGCCCTCCTACGCTAAAGCTTCGGCGGGCAAGCAAAAGTTTCTTTCTGCGTTGACTTTGCTTGCCCGCCGAGATTTAGCATAGGAAGGTGAAAATTGAAGAATAGAACATGGACATTCGGGTGATCGCCTCGCCGTCACCGGTATCAACATCCATAAGAAAGAGTTGGAAACTTCAGCCGGGCTAGATCACGGCTTGTTGCTCGGCATACACTTCATCGCGAAGTGCTTTGTAGTGATTTTCGAAGGCGATCACTTTCTTCAACACGGCTTTGAATTGAATTTCTTTTTGAAGCAATGCGTGGATATGGGCCAGGAAAGTATTCAACGTGTCAAGTTGTGCGGCTTCAAGATCGATCTCGAAAGATCTTTCATCGCGGTTAAACACAAACTTCAGCTCCTTGGAGCGGTTGAATTCTATCAACCCCTTGATCAAAATAAAGTGGGCGGCAAACGCTTCTTTCACCTGAAAGGCCAGGCTCACCCGGTCGTTGTACCCAAAGGCGGTCGAGGGAATATAAAAACCATTCTCTTCGAAAACGAAATTCAGGTTTGTTGAAACGGCTTCAACACGTTTAGCAGGAGCAAAAGAAACTTCTGCTGTGGAGATATACAAAGATTGTTCGGATGACAATACCGATGCGGTCTGTGACATGGTCGTAAGATTTTTTTGTTGTTGTGAATCGATTGAATAAAGCGGAGGTGGACTGGCCGTCAACAACAGCAACAACACGTTTGTGAGAGGAAGGAGAGATTTTGAATGTTTTTCATGGCTTTTGTACTTATTTATATTCCCTAATCATTTAGGCAGAATTTAGCACCTTTTCCCCGGTGATGAGGCGAGGTTGCAATAGGTTCAACGAGTCTGCTCTCTCCCCTATTCTTTATAAATATGAAACAAATGTAGGCTATAAATCTATTAAGTCAATAGAGTTTGTGGAATTATTTAAAAATTATTTTTCCGCGTCCCAAAAGGGCTATTTATCAGTATGTTACAAAAACGAACGCGCTTTAAAAACCTGGAAAGCAGTCGACTTTTTTGTTGGGCTTACGATTTTGAGGGCTTCGCTTCCTTCGCGGTCTTTGGCTTTTTCTTGATGGGGAACTCAAATCCAAAACGCACATTCAGCACATCGGCATAGGGACTTTTGTGATGGGGATCGAAAAGGCGCACCATGATCAAGGCTGTGCCCTTCACATTTTTGATGAAGCGATATTCCTTCTTCATCCCCGTGAACACACCCCACACCCACTCGCGGCTGCCCGCATCGGGAATGGCAACGCGTGTCAGGGGCGGCACAAAGGTGTTCATGGTCTCCACTTCGAGGCGGGGAGAAAATCCTTTCCAGAGTTTGAACTCGCCATAGACGCGCGGACCATATACGCGGGCGGAGTGATCGAAGTAATTTCGTTTGGTGTTGTAGGCAACCCGTTGGTTCCACCCCGCGCCGGCCGTGATACGACCGGTGAAGCGGTAGCCTGCATACGGATTGAAATCTACCATCAAGTCCTCACCCTTCTTTTGCATTTGCATGGCAATGCCGGGGAGCACGCGCTCATACCAGGGTTTGCCACGCATTTCGTTCGGGCGCTTTTTGGGAATGTCGCTGAGGCTGTTCAGGCTGCCGTATTTCTGTTTGTATTTGGACACCATATCCATGGCCTCCTGGAGTTGCTTCTCCTTGCCGGCGAAATGGTTCACGGCTACCTGTTTCACTTTGGTAACGGCCTCTTCTTTCATGGCGTCGGGGTCGCCGGCCTTGCCTGCCATATCTTTGTATTGGTCGAGTGCCTTCGTTTGTCCTTCGAGATCTTTTATACCCGACAGCTCTGCGGCCTTTGTCTCGGCGGTCTTCGACAATTCCGCGGTGTTGCTCAAGTCGCCGCCGGCCACAGCCTTTACTTCCTTCAATTGGGTAGCATACTCACCGGCCTGGCCAGTCACCTTCGACACTTCACCCATTTGGCTCGTCACGTTCTGCAACTCGCCCACTTTGGCGGCGTCTTGGATGCTTCCCAGTCCTCCGGTTTGAGGAAGGTCCACGCCGCTGATCTTGTTCAGTCCATCGATCTTGCCCAGCGAGGTGCCCCCCACAGCAGGCAGGCCAAGTTCAGAACCAGGAATTTGAAAACCATCTACCTTCCCGGTCACCGCCGACACTTTGCCTTTCAGTTCGGGTGGGAGATCGAGTTGCTTGAGCTTGCCGGTGGTCTTTCCTTTTAAGGCATTCAATTTTTCGTTGAAGCCGGCTACGGTCTTTTCGCGCAGTTGGTTTACGCTATCCAGCGCATGGGTTACTTTGCCCGTGGGGAGATTCAGTGTGGTGAGACTATCCAGCCGGTGTTGCAATTTGTTCTGTACAGAATCCAGCTTGCTGATGGGGCGTTGATAAATGCCTTTCAAACTGTCGGCACCGTGATAGAATGACGATTGTATGGAATCTACTTTATGATGGGATTTTTGAAGCAGTGTGTCTTTGGGAAGAAACTCCCGGAGGCTGTCGGTGGAGGGAATGCGGTTTAGCAAACTGTCTACGGACGCTTGCTGTCCATACCCAACCGTTAGTCCCAGGCAGGTAAAGATTAAAATAATGCACAACCTCATCGGAAATAAAATAATTCGAAAAATCAGGAATTTTAGGGAGGATTCCTAAGTGAAAATGGGGTGAAATCATACTTGTATTCGCGACCGTTAGAAAACTGTTTAAACAGGGTTTTCACTTTGGTTGTCGCTGGAAAATGAATGGAAATGGCTGCCCTTTATTGATATGGCTCGAAGGAATGCTTGTTGGTGGGACACCAACAAGCGGGTGTTACCCCTTCTTTTGGGAGAACACCAAAATGATGGGACTGCGGGCCGGCTAGGGCATTTTGATCATGGGAAATAGGCGGCGTATTTCTTCGGGGGTTGGTTGGGTGCCGTATTCGCATATTTCGAATGATTCGGCGTGTTGGGCGGCTTGGGCTTTTTCTTTTCCGTAGCCGGTCTCCAGGGTTTTGCGCGCTTCGGGGGTTATTTTCCGGGTGTAGCGTGTGGCCAGCCATTTGATTCGTCCGGGCCCTTCGGCGGGTACTTCGGTGGCGTAGTTGCCAATCCAGGGAAGCCATTCGTATACCTGGGATCTATGGGCATCGAGGGCGTTTACTTTTTTGTCGAACACCGCGGTGATGTCCACAGAGATGTCGGGGCGGAAGGGATTGGGGCGTTGGAAGTAATCTTCAAAATAGAGGAACACGGGGTTCTTGCGCAGCGCCGGTACATCAGAGGCTACGTTGGGCACGCCTACCATGAAAGCGGCGTCTTGCACCAACACACCCGTGTAGCGATGGTCGGGGTGATAGTCGTTCGGACGGGGACTGATCACTACATCAGCGTTCCACTCGCGGATCTCGCGGATGATCTCTAGTCGCACGTTCAGCGTGGGCAACAGCTCGCCGTCGTGGTTGGGCAGTATGTGATAGGCCGCGATCCCCAATCGACGGGCCGACTCTTGTGCTTCTTCGTAGCGGCGTTTCGCCAGCGGGCCGCCACCGGTCGTTTGATGACCAGCATCGCCGTTGGTCACGGCCACAAATTTCACGGCATAACCCATCGCAGCAAAGAGCGCTGCGGTGCCACCACCCTTGATATCACAATCGTCGGGGTGCGCACCAATCATGACGATTCTTATAGGTTGCGGGGTCTGTGCGAAACCGGTGATGGTGATCAGTAGGAACACCGGTACGATGAGGAAGTTAAGTCTGTGACGTTTCATACGGAAGGGGGTTATCAATACCTGTTCGTAAGTAATGTTACAAAAGAATTGCCTCGTATCCTTCGGTGCTGTGCCTTATTTTATGTTCGGTCTGGAAAACCTTCGAACGCACTTTTTACCACACGGCCTATCCAGGCATAAGGTTGTTCCGCGCCCTGTGCGAAAGATACCCGTCGCGACGTTGTGGTTGACAGAACGGATGTGTACCTGCTAATTCGCTATCTTTACTTAACAGGTCATTGCACCTGAAAAGAGGAATATTTTTCAGACCAATCCGAACCTCCATGATCCGATTTTACATCACCCTGGCGTATCGCAATCTGCGCAAGCATATGGGATACTCATTCATTACGATTTTTGGGTTTGCCCTGGGTATTGCCGGATGTCTCATGATCTGGAAATACGTTGCGTTCGAGCTCAGCTATGACCGGTTCCACAAACATGCCGACAACATCTACCGGACGACGTTCACAGAATATGGAAAAAATCAAAAAGACGATTGGTTTGCAACATTCGGTTATGGATTGGGGCCCGCTCTCCTGAACGAAATACCGGAGGTAGAAAATTATGTGCGCATCCATCCGCTGTATGGAAGCGCTGCGTTGATCAACTTTAAAACTCCGTCGGGTGAGTCGGCGCTCTTCCAGGAGAAGAGCGCCTATTTTGTGGACTCTTCCTTTCTGGACGTATTCACCTATGACGTGCTGCTGGGCGACGCATCCCACGCGCTGGACAACCCCTCTTCCATGGTGATTACCGAATCTCTCGCCGCGCGTTATTTTGGCAAACAAACAAACCCCGTTGGGCAAACGGTGCATGTTCGCATGAAAGATTGGGGTGACGGCGATTTTGTCGTGACCGCTGTCATAAAAGACGTGCCCCAAAATTCGCAACTGCAGTTCAACATGCTGCTTTCCATGCATAACCTATTGCAAATAGAATACTACAGAGACCCCAGCGCCGCATGGACTGCTACGGATTTCGTTACGTATGTAAAATTGACAGACAACACGGATGTGAAATCCCTGGAAGCCAAAACAAAACGCTTCATGGACAAGCATACGGGCACAGAACCGCTGGGCGTGACACTCTCCTACCAGCCGCTTGTCGATGTGAATTTTTCACCCGACCTGAATCAAGCCCATGGCCACTTGAACACGCTCTATTTTTTTCTGCTGATATCACTCTTCATTCTTTTCATTGCCTGGATCAACTACGTCAATCTCTCCACGGCCCGCGCCACCGAAAGAGCGAAGGAAGTAGGCATCAAAAAAGCCATGGGTGTGTTAAAAAGTCAACTGGTCACCCAGTTCATGTTCGAATCCTTGCTCATCAATTTCATCAGCGTCGCACTGGCGCTAGGTTTGGCGGTGCTCCTGCTACCCGTGTTGAGCACGATCGTGGGCAAGGACATTTCGTTCGATTTCACTCGCCCGTCGCTGTGGGTCATGCTTTTTGGATTGTTCTTCTTTGGGTCTTTTATCTCTGGCGTCTATCCCGCGTTTATGCTGTCGTCGTTTAGGATCACGGACGTGCTAAAGGGTAAAACAACAAAACCCGGACGAAGCTTGTCCTTGCGTCAGGCCCTGGTCGTCTTTCAATTTACGGCCTCGCTTCTTTTGATCGCCGGAACCTTTATCATCTACCGCCAGATGAACTTCATGTTAACACGCGACAAGGGATTGAACATGGATCAGATGTTGATCGTGAACGGGCCTCAGATCTGTTGCGACGAAGCAAGCGATCAGCGAATGCTCTCCTTTAAAAATGAACTGCTGAAAATTGCCGCTATAAAAAGCGTCACCTCTTCCGGGGCCGTACCGGGAGGAGGATTTAGCTTTACCACGGGCATGGTTGTCGTGGGAAAGGAACACGAAAAAGAAGTTCGTGAGGCGATCCATGTGATTTGGGTCGACACTGACTTTATCCAGACCTATGGCATGCAAGTGATCGCCGGTAGACCCTGGAATCCCGATGCCGTTTCCGATCTGAGCGCTGTGTTTATAAACGAAGCTGTCCTCGATCGTTTCGGATTGGGCACTGCCGAACAAGCCCTTCACGAAAAGCTGGTCCTTGGAGACGGTCCTCCATTTTCCATTCAGGGTGTTATCAAAAATTTTCATTGGAATTCGCTCAAAACCGGATACGTGCCCATCCTCTTCCGGCCCCAGCAAGCCAACTACAATTTGTTCTCCATACAACTGCATGCAAACCCACACGAGGCCATCGCGCAAGTGCAAAGCATTTATCAGGATTACTTCCCTGGAAATCCGTTTGAATATTATTTTCTAGACGATTTTTTCAACCAACAATACAAGGACGAAAAGCAGTTTGAAAGTATCTTCATCTTGTTTTCAATACTCGCCGTGAGCATAGCTTGTCTGGGCTTGTGGGGGCTGGCGTCGTTTACCATGGCACAACGGTCGAAAGAGATCAGCATCCGAAAAGTATTGGGGGCCACCGTCGCCAGCATTCTGTCATTGCTGTCCGGTCAGTTTGTCAAGCTCCTTTTCATCGCCAGTTTGATCGCGCTACCCATCGTCTGGTACGGAGCCACTGAATGGATCGATCATTTCGCGTTCAAGATCGGTTTGACGTTTGATTTGTTCTTTGTACCCTTCCTGGTTTTATCAATCGTTGCCCTTGGCACGGTGAGCTTTCAAATCGTGCGCGGAGCAAATACCAATCCGGCGAATGTGCTCCGGTCAGAATAGACAAGGATTTTATTGCCATCCTTTTCAAGAAAATATTCAATCGGCTATAAGAGTAAAGTAAAGCATTCACGAGTCAAACATTCACCACATGACCACTAAAAGCTATCACTTAAAAATTGGATTGTTCGGAATAGGCCTGCAAGCCTACTGGGAACAATTTGAAGGCCTGCAGCAACGGCTGGAGGGCTATGTGTCGGTCGTGCATAAAAATATCTCGTCCACCCGCCATGAGGTGATCAATCTGGGGTTGATCGACACACCCGAGAAAGCGCTGGAGGCCGGCCATACTTTTCGCGAAAAAGATGTGGACATCATTTTCTTGTACGTCACCACCTATGCGCTCTCGTCGACCGTGTTGCCCGTCGTGCAGCGCGCCAAGGTGCCGGTGGTCATTCTCAATCTCGTTCCCGAGGCCTCGATCGACTATCATCGCTTTAACCACCTGACCGACCGGACGCAGATGACCGGCGAGTGGCTCGCGTATTGCTCACCGTGTCCCGTGCCGGAGATTGCGAGCGTCTTTCAACGGGCCAGGATCCCGTTCTATCAAGTGACGGGCACGCTCCATGATCCGGCGATCTGGGAGGAAGTAACGGACTGGGTAGATGCCGCACGGGTGGCCCACATCCTGTTTCACAACCGGCTGGGCTTGATGGGCAATTACTATGGCGGCATGCTCGACATCTACTCCAACCTTACCCTGCACTGCGCCACCTTTGGCGGACACCTGGAGATCATTGAAGTGGACGAGCTTTCGTCGCTCCGCGAATCCATTGGCCCGGACCTGATAGAGCGGCGGGTCGCTGATTTCAACAGCGCTTTCGATGTCCAACCCGATTGTTCAAAAGACGAATTGATTCGCGCGGCCCGGACCTCGGTGGCCCTGGATCTCCTGGTGGAACAACATCAGTTGGGGTCCCTCGCCTATTATCACAAAGGCACGGGCAACGCCGCCAATGCGGATACAATGAGTTCGATCATCCTGGGAACCTCGCTGCTCACGGGCCGTGGCATTCCCGTTGCTGGGGAATACGAAGTGAAAAATGCACAAGCCATGAAGATCATGGACAGCTTTGGCGTGGGCGGTTCGTTCACGGAATATTATGCCATGGACTATGTCGACGATGTGGTGTTGATGGGGCACGATGGCCCGGGCCACATTGCCATTGCCCAGGGAAAGACAAAAGTGAAACCGCTGCACGTATATCATGGGAAAGTGGGTAGCGGGTTGTCAGTGGAAATGCGTGTAAAGCAGGGACCGGTAACGCTGCTGTCGGTGGTTGAGAAAGTGGATGGGACGCTTATGCTCTTGTGTGCCGAGGGAGAATCGGTGGATGGTCCGATACTGGAGATCGGCAACACCAATAGTCGCTATCGTTTTTCTATCGGTGCGCGGGATTTTGCTGAAAATTGGAATCGTCATGGTCCCGCGCATCATTGTGTGGTGGGGGTAACACATATTGCCGATAAGCTAAAAAAATTGGGTGCGTTGTGGGGTATTGAGGTCGTCCAGGTGTGTTGAATTTTAATAGATAACCGGATAGCATCCGATTATCTATTCATAAAACGACATCAAATAAATTGATATTTCATTATGACAGCGCCTGGGGCGGCGGACTACCGGCGGCCTTGGATTTGTCTTCGGGAAGGGGCACAAATTCATGGTTGTCGTTTGGAGGGAGAACGATTCTTCCCGCGGTCCAGTCGGCTTTCGCTTGCTCGATGCGCTCCTTTCGCGACGAAACAAAATTCCACCAGATGAACCGGTCCCCCACGGGCTCACCGCCCAAGAGCATGAGCGTGCTCGCTTCCTTGGCGATCAGTGTGGGATCGACACCTTTGGTGAAAACCAGCATCTGGCCGGCCGTGTAGGCGCGTCCTGAAACTTCGATACTGCCTTTCACGATATAGACGGCGCGTTCAGTGTGTTCTTTCGGTAGCCCAAACGTTGCGCCAGGTTGCAACACGGCATGCAGGTAAAGCAATGGCGAGTGGGTCTTTACATTGTTGTTCAATCCGTAGGCGTCGCCGGCGATCAATCGCATCCATACGCCCGTGTCGGTATAGATCGGCAACTGTTCAGGCTTGTAGTTATCGAAGGTGGGATTGGATTCTTCGTCTTTTTCCGGCAGGGCCACCCACGTCTGGATCATCTCGAAGCCACCGACGAGGACGGAGGGATCTTCAAATCTTTCGGAGTGCGCAATTCCCTTTCCGGCCGTCATCCAATTCACTTCGCCGGGGCGGATCACTTGCTGCACGCCGAGACTGTCGCGGTGGGTGACCTCGCCATTAAACAAGTAGCTGACCGTGGATAGACCGATGTGCGGGTGGGGCAACACGTCCATCTTGGCGACCGACTGCGGTTGAATGCTCACCGGGCCGGCGTGGTCCATGAAAATGAAAGGGCCCACCATCCGTCGCATTCGAAAGGGAAGAATTCTTTTGACCTCCATTCCGGGAGCGATAGCGGCTTTGCGGGCTTCAATGACGATGTCGAGCATGATGGATTCGGGTTCTGATTTTTCGAAGGAAATTTATTTGCCTTTCAAAGATACCGTTTTAAGTAGATACCGCTCAAGCGCTAACGATTTGTGTTTCCACGCATACTGCGGAGATTTTCTTTTTGAATACATGAACCCGTGAACAAACTCTTTTTGTAACTTGTTATTGCCCAAGACACAGGGACCCGCCCAACGGTCCGCCGAGCAAAACCCATGAAACGGTTAAAAAAATTTGCTTACAAGCCCTTCCGCGCCCTTACGGAACATCTGAAAACCGTGCCGGTCAATCACGACACCGAAACCCTGCACCAGGTCCGTATCGACATAAAAAAGATAAAGGCGGTCCTGAACTTGATCCATGAGACCCGGAAGAAATTCAGGAATCATAAACGTTTTCTTCCCTTCCGCGCCATTTTTCGAAAGGCCGATGCCATCCGGCAATCCGAGGTACTTACTTCGCTCCTGACAAAGTATCCCGAGGAAGGTCTACAACTTCCTCCCACGGAGCATCCACCGCTGGAAACTTTTGAATCGAAAGTCCCCAACTACTTGCAAACCGTAAAGGCGCAATCCGAAAAACTCAAACCTTATCTAAAAAAAATCAAGGACCGCGACATCGGTCGTTATCTCAAACATCAATACAAGAAAATACAAAGCAAGCTCTATCCTCATCTCGCGTTAAAAGACATTCACAAAACCCGAAAATCCATAAAGGCGGCTTTATTTATTGCCGGGTCCACCGATCACTTAAAAAAGAAAAAAGAAAAATTTTACGACACGTTGCAGGAAGCCATCGGCAATCTTCATGACAAACAACTCTTACTGCAGTTGCTAAAGAAAAATGACAACGACCGTCATCATCACCGTGCCCTCCGCACGGCCTGTGCACACGACATACGCCAGATCCGGGGTCTTGCCGCCGGTTTCTATGGTTAACCCCACATCGATTTGATACCTGTATTACCTTCTTTTGGCGGACCTCAGTTTGTGTAGCACGGCGACTAACGCGTCGACGTCGGCGCAGGTGTTATAAAACGCCAGCGAAGGACGAACGGTGCTCTCCACCCCAAACCTGCGCAAAATGGGCTGTGCGCAATGGTGGCCGGTTCTCACGGCGATGCCTTCTTTGTTCAACGCCTGCCCTACTTCGTCGTTCGTATAGCCGTCGAGCACGAACGACATGACACTGGCTTTGTCGGGGGCCGTGCCGATCAGACGCAAACCCGGAACCTGTTTTAACAGTTGTGTCCCATAAAGCAAAAGAGCGTGTTCGTATTGGTTGATGAGGTCCATGCCGATGCGGCTCACATAGTCGAGGGCAGCGCCCAGGCCCACCGCGTCGGCGATGTTGCCCGTGCCGGCTTCGAATCGTCCGGGGGCCTTGTGAAACTCGGTGTGCTCGAAGGTCACGTCCTTGATCATGTTGCCTCCGCCCTGCCAGGGTTGCATCTGGTTTAGGATCTCTTCCTTTCCATAGACTGCACCGATGCCGGTGGGTCCAAATATTTTGTGACCCGAGAAAACAAAAAAATCGGGGTTCAACTGTTGCAGGTCGACTCGCATGTGCGACACCGACTGGGCACCGTCGAGCAAAACCTTCGCGCCTGCTGTGTGCGCCATGTCGATGATGACCTGGGCCGGTGTTACGGTCCCCAGCGCGTTGGATACCTGCGTGAACGACACCAGTTTCGTTTTGCTGTTGAGTAGCTTGCCGTATTCGTCCAACCGGATCTGTCCATCGTCGTCGACGGGGATCACGCGGATCTTAAAGCCCTTTTTTTCGGCGAGCAATTGCCAGGGCACAATGTTGGCGTGGTGTTCGAGATGACTGAGAATGATCTCGTCGCCGGCATTCAGGTTTTGATCGCCCCAGCTTTGCGCAATGAGGTTGATCCCCTCGGTTGTGCCACGGACAAAGATGATCTCGTTGGGCGAGCCTGCATTGAGGAAGCGCTGTACTTTTTTACGCGCCCCTTCAAACGCATCCGTAGCACGGGCCGCCAACTCGTGGGCGGCGCGGTGGATGTTGGAGTTTTCGTGTTCGTAAAATTCGCTGATGCGATCGATGACGAACTTTGGCTTTTGCGTGGTGGCCGCATTGTCGAGCCAGACCAATGATTTTCCGTTGACCCGTTCCTTTAAAATCGGAAAATCACCTTTGACGCGATTGATGTCGAAAGGAGGCCGCACGATGCCGACATCGCCAGGCATGGGCGTTGGCGTGCTGTCGTTTAGAAAATAAAATGACGTCGGATGCATGCCCGGGAAAGGATTAACGGGCAACTGCGGTGTGGCCATGAAAGAATTGATCTGGCGAAGCACCTGGTTCAATTCCTGCTCGAAGGGTTGTTCCGATTGAAAAGGCAAGCGGTGCGATGATTTGTTGCTTGCCGATTCCGTGCTATAGTTTCCGCTGGGGTTCTGCAAAGACGGCGACCGGCCACTACCGGCAACTGACTTTGGGATCTCGCCATTGTAAAAATGGGGATCGGGCAAACTGGTTTGCGGATCCTTGATGTCAAAACTTTCCGGGTGATTGATCTGGGAATTGGACGTTCCTGCCGCCGGCGAAAAATCGCTCACTTGGTTTTCGGCTACCGGGTTCGCCTGGGCAAACCGTTGTGCCGACTCCATGGACGGGTCGCCCGCCGGTGCAGCTTTAAAATACTGATTGGCCAGCCGCTCCAGTTCCCGGACGTCGGGCAGATTATCTTGATTGAAATTGTTCATGACCGTGTGTTAAGAAATGGGACAAACGCCATTCACCAGGGACAAAAATTCCCTCAATATTTGTATTCGTGGTACTTGGTGATGTCCACGTCTTCCAGCACGGCGATGGCATCGTCTACCAGCACAGCGATGGAACAATACAAGGCGATCAGGTAAGAGGCAATAGCCTTATCGTTGATGCCCATGAATCGCACCGACAATCCCGGGGTTTGCTCGCCGGGCAGGTTGGGCTGATACAGGCCGACCACACCCTGACGTGCTTCGCCCGTGCGGAGCAATATTATTTTTGACTTGCCATTGGTGATCGGGAGTTTGTCGCTCGGGATCAGCGGAATGCCGCGCCACGTGATGAATTGTGAGCCAAACAACGAGACGGTTGGCGGCGGAACACCTCTGCGTGTACACTCGCGACCAAAGGCAGCAATGGTCAGTGGATGAAGCAAAAAGAAGCCCGGCTCTTTCCACACTTTGGCCAGCAATTCGTCCAGGTCGTCGGGCGTGGGGGCGCCGGTGCGGGTTTTGATGGTCTGACTTGCCGGCGTACTGCTGATCAAGCCATACTCTTTATTATTGATGAGCTCGCTTTCCTGGCGCTCTTTGATGGCTTCGATGGCCAGCCGGAGTTGTTCACTGATTTGATTGTAGGGCCGGCTATACAGATCGGACACACGCGTGTGCACATCCACCAGGGTGTTGACGGCGCTGAGGTTATATTCACGCGGGTTGGCATCGTAGTCCACGTACGTGTGAGGAAGCACGTGCTCGTCGCGCGTGGAGCAATCCACCTCGATGTTTTGGGCGTCCTTCACTTTGTTGAGCCGGTACACGCCCGACTCCACAGGAACCCAGCTCATGAGGTGCGTCAACCAGCGCGGTGTGATCGTTACCATTTGAGGCACGGTGCGGGTGGCAATGGCCAACTGTCGTGCGGCTACATCATCGAGGGCGGTTTGATTTTTGATTTTCTCTGCCATATGCTTTTCAAGTTTTCGGAGGTATTGCTTTTTTATTTATGGGATGATTTGTTTTTCAATACACAGTCTTGCGTCCACTAAAAATACTCTACGATCGATCTCCTAAAGAATCAACAAGCCTTTTACGGTTCATGCTCCCTTGATGAAAATGTGCGGTGTGCACGTCATTCGTCAAGCGGCATTACGAAGAACAAAATGAAATTTGATGGTACCCGTTTTCAATAGGATCAAATAGGTGGGACTTGATCCTGACATTGAAGCGGCGGGAATTAGTATGCACTAATTCTCCAGTAAGGTAAATATTAAATGGCGGATAAAACAAGGGTTTGCTCAAATTCAAATCATCGCGTTGAAAAGCAAATTTCTAAGGCGATGGAAAACCTCGCCACCGATTATGAAAAATGGGCTATATTACCATTCATGAACTCCCCCGCCCCTAAAGTTGTCATTGCGCACACCTGCCTGCTGGGTGAGGGGCCGGTTTGGGATGCTTTGCGAAAGACGGTTTGCTGGGTTGACATTCTCAACGGCGAGGTGCACGAATTTTCGACCGTCACGCAACAGCATCGAAAGATCGATGTGAAAGACATGGTGGGTTCCATCGCCCTGTGCAACAACGGCGAATACATCGCCGCCCTGAAAACGGGGTTGGCCTTTGTTCATCGGGACAGCGGCCGCATCCGGATGCTGCATCATCCCGAGGTGCATTTGCCCGGCAATCGTTTTAACGACGGCAAGTGCGATCCCGCGGGCAGGTTTTGGGTGGGCACCATGGCCCTTTCCGAAGCGCCCGGCGCCGGCAGTCTCTATATGATCGATAAAAACCTGGCGCATACAAAAAAGATCAGCGGCGTCACCATTTCGAATGGGATGGCGTGGACCGGCGATCATCAAACATTTTATTATATCGACACCCCCACCTATGAAGTGGTGGCCTATCGATACCATCATCCGTCGGGGGAGATCACGGACCGCAGGGTAGTCATCAAAATCCCCAAGGACGATGGCTTTCCGGATGGCATGACCATTGACGCAGAAGGCATGTTGTGGATCGCACACTGGGACGGTTGGCAAGTTACGCGGTGGGACCCGCGAACGGGTGAGAAGCTTTCGCATATCGCTTTGCCCGTGGCCCGGGTCACTTCCTGTACGTTCGGCGGCGAGCGTCTGCAGGATCTCTATATCACGTCGGCAAAAACCGGTCTCTCGGAAAAACAATTGGAAGAGCAGCCCTTGGCCGGCGGGCTCTTCGTCGTGAAGCATTGCGGGCAAGGCGTGGAGACGGCCGTATTCGAATGTCAATGATTTATTCGATCTCAATAAACCTATAATTAGTATGGAACGATTCAAATACCAGGTCGCTGTCGTTTCCGGCGGTGCCGAAGGTCTTGGCAAAGGCATTGCCGACCGCCTCGCCTCCGAGGGTGGCACGGTTGCCCTATTCGACATCAACCAAGCCCTTCTGGACAAAACCGTGACCGAATTCAAAGCCAAAGGCCACAACGTCTCCGGTCACCTGGTGGACGTCGCTTCGGAAGACGCCGTGCGAAAAGCGATGGAGGAAGTGGAAGCAACGTATGGACAGATCGACATCATGGTCAATTGCGCCGGCATTGTCGGGCCCACCAGCACGAACATCACCGACTATCCCACGGAGGCCTTCGACCGGATCTACAACATCAATCTTCGCGGTTCATTTTTAATGACCAAGTATGCACTTGTGGCCATGAAGAAAAAAAATTATGGCCGCATTCTTTTGATCGCATCCATGGCCGGAAAAGAAGGCAATCCGTTCATGGCCGGCTACACGGCGATGAAAGCGGGTGTGATCGGATTGGTGAAAGGCATCGGCAAAGAATATGCAGAGACCGGCATTACCGTGAACGGGCTGGCACCCGCCGTCATCAAGACCGCCATGAACGATCAGACCGCGCCGGAACAACTCGCCTACATGATCGGCAAGATCCCGATGAAACGCCTGGGCACCATCGAAGAAGTGGCCAGCATTACGGCCTGGATTGTTTCCAAGGAGGCCAGCTTCAATACCGGCTTCCTCTTCGACGTGTCTGGTGGAAGAGCAACCTATTAAAATCACGCCACACTCACTGTTAAAAATTCTAACGCTTCAAAAAGCTAGCATGAGGAAAAAAGTAATCGTACTGGGCGCCTCTTCCGGTATTGGAAAAGCAACGGCCCAACGCTTCGCCAAGGAAGGTTGGCAAGTGATGGGTGCCGCACCGGAGGCAGTACTTCTTCAAAACGCCGTGAACGATCTGGAAGGCGAAGGTCACCAGGCTGTGCTCCTGGATGTCACGTCGGATGACCACATCGATGCATTGAAAGAACACGTGCAAAAAAAATTCGGCCACTTCGATGTACTCATCAACAGCGTCGGCATCTCCAAAGGCCAGCCCTTGCTCGCGCCTGATTTCGATGCCTGGGACCGGTCGTTGCAAGTCATGCTCTATGGCGCGGTCAAAGTGTGCCGGGCCTTGATCCCGTTGATGAACGACGGCGGCAGGATCGTTCACATCACCTCCATTCACTATGAACGCGTAGCACCCGGCAGTTCGTCGTATGGCATGGCGAAAGCGGCCATCACCCAATTCACCCGTTCACTGGCCGTGGAGTTGGCGCCGAGAAATATCCTGGCAAACGCCATTGCTCCGGGATTTATTTTCACACCCATGTCCATCAAGGGCGACGGCAAAAATGAATTGGACAGCGAGTGGTTCAAGGAAAATTACGTCAAGCATAATCATCTTCCGCTTAAAAGAGCCGGCCAGCCCGAAGAAGTTGCCGGGGTGGCTTATTTTCTTGCAGGGCCGGATGCCTCCTATATCACCGGCTCCGTTGTCACCGTGGATGGGGGCTTGACGATCACGTTTTAGCGTCCACTAGTTTTTCCTGATCCTTTCTCTTTCGTCTGTGGATACCGCGTCGCGGGAGCCGCGGCTTTTCATTTTCGTATTCCCGAATGTCTTGGAGTACGTGAGTTTCACAATCCTGTAGTTCGCCGACTCCGCCTTGTACGTGTATTCCGCTTTTAATGAAAAAGCCTCTTCCGTAAGCGTTCCAAAAAAGCCATTCACGCGCATGGATTTAAAAATATCGGTCACGGCCAATTGAACGCTGCCCCAATTGTGGCGAAGATCTTTTTTAAGTCCGGCGTTCAACATGCCAAAGGGTCTTATCTTTTTCGAACCTTCGTATTGCGATGAGTTATACCATCCCGAAACCTCCAATGAAAAATTTGCCGGAAGTGTGAAGGTCTGGCTGCCGTTGAGGGTGTAGGCAAAATACGTCTTTCTCAACTTCTCTACCGTGTGGTCGAGCTTGAACTGGCGGAGTCCACCCACGACGCTATAGCTCATGCTCCACCAATTATTGATCGTGAACGGAAGATTCGCCTGAAACGTGAGATTGTTTTGATAGGCCATGTTTTGAGGCGCCAGGTACATGAGGTCACGCGCCGGACTTTCTTTTTGTTGATACAATATGATGGGGTGATCGTCCCGGCCGGCTTGCAGCGAGAACGAGTAGCCATTGTAGGTATATCCTATTTTTAAATTGTTGCTGATCGTCGGTCGCAGCGAAGGATTGCCCGTGGAGACGGACATCGGGTCGTTGTAGAGCAGATAGGACGCCAGGTCGTTGTAGGACGGCCGGGTGATGCGTTTGGTGTAGGAAAATTGCAACTCAGCATGATCATTCAGTCGGCGCGTCAGGAACACGCTGGGAAAAAGTTTTCCCAGTTTCCGGTCGATGTTGTTTTCTTCTTTGTCGGCGTTGGCGCGGGTATGCGAATATTCATAGCGCAACCCAGCGATGAGCCGCACCGCCGGTGCAACCTGCGCCTCCACCGACGAGTAGGCGGCTGCGATGGTCTCGCGCATATCCGTATCGTTGGTATACCGGGCACTACCCGTCCATGCGCCGTCGGTGTAGGTTTCTATTCGCGACAGGCTCGAGCTTGCCGTCAACGTTCCTTTCAGGCCCGCTTCAAATTTGATGTTGTGCCATTGCCGTGTATAGTCTGTCTTAAACACCCCCACCTGTATGGGCGATTGCGAAACGCCGCGCTGCCGGTTTGAAAAGATGTTGCCGCTGGGCTGCGCTTCACGGCCCTCGCGATCCAAAAAAATTGTGTTGATCTCGGTTGGGCTCTCGTTGCTATAGCGGAGATAGTCCAGGTCGATGTTTAACTTTTCCCCTTCGCGCAGCGGCTTGTCCAGGTAGAGATTGGTCACCAGGTTGCCCCAGTGCGCTTGCCCGTCGATCGTGGCGTGCATGACCAGCAAAGAATCCGACGCGAGGATCGTGTAGTTGCCATGGTTATAGATGTTGCGCGGGCCGCGGCTGGTGTTATAGGTGGCGCTGCCGCCGAGGGTTGCCTTCGGGGCGTTGATATCAAAGCCTAATGTAGCGTTGTGATTGTTCGTCGTACCTTTTGTTGTGCTGCCCACATCAACACTCAACTCCCCTCCAAAAGCCGGCATGTTCTGTGTGCTTTGCGCCACCCAGCCGTCGCGGGTGCGGTCGTGCAGAAAGGAATACGATCCATAAAAATTTGCTTTCCCGGTGTTGTGAGAAACACTGACGCTTCCATTTCCCTTTTCTCCCCAGCCCTGTCCACCCGTAACCGAAAATGACCCCGTCGTGCCGATCTCCTCATGTTTCTTGATCACAATGTTGATCATCCCGGCCGTTCCTTCCGCGTCGTAGCGCGCGGGTGGCGAGGTGATCAGTTCAATTTTCTCGATGTCGTTTGCACTCATGCCGTTTAGCATCGCCACCACTTGCGCCATGGGGAGGCGTATGAGTTTGCCGTTGATCATCAGCATGACGCTGGTCTTTCCATTCAGGGCAAGGCTGTTGTTGCGCATGTCCACAAACACGCCCGGCGATCGCTCCAACACTTGCAAGGCCGAGCTCCCTTTGGTCATCACGCTGTTTTCGACATTCACCACCGTGCGGTCTACCTCTTGCTGGTATAAAGGCCGTTCGGCTTGCACCACGATCTCGTCTAGTTGTTGGGAGTCTTCTTCCAGTACCTGGACACCGAAATCCCTGGCCTCGTTGGCATTGATCTTGAAGACAGGAACGTTATCGGTCTTGTAGCCCACCAAACTGAATCGAAGAAAATAGTCACCGGCCGCGACGCCGTCGATCTTGTATTCTCCCGTTTCGGTAGCCACGGCGCCCTTCGCGAGCGAACTGTCGGCAGCGTTCAGGAGCAGCACATTGACAAAAGGAAGGGGCTGCTTGTCGGGGGTCGTAACTTTTCCCGACACCTGGCCCTGGGCATATTGAAGCAGACAAAGTAACACGGAGGTGAAGAATAGCAGTTTCATGGGTACAGCTTTTAGATTCCGTTTTCATCGGATGAAGCAAAACAATGCGGAGCCGCACACCTTTTAAAGATTATTTGCTGAGGAGTTCAATAAAATTGCTGAACTGCGAATTCCTGTTTAAAGCGGCTTTGGAGGAGAAAAAATAGCAGGGATGCCTCTCGTCAAGTTAATCCGTCCTTTGATCAGCTTTTTGATGCGCCTTGCATTCGGCCGTGGTCTTCCCGGATAATTTTGTCTAACTTTAAAAACTGGCGCCGTCTTTAGCGCGTTTTGAGGAATGTAATCTTACGGGCGTGACAAACTATCCATCCAAGTTCGACTGGTTTTTTAAATACAAACTTTACCACATTCCGTTTTGGTTCGCCTACCACTATTGCTGGTGGACGGTCACCATCGGGAGCGCATGGAATGCTGCCAGCAACATCCTCTCCTTCTCTCCTTATACCGTCAAATATTGTTTTTATGTCGTCTTCCAGGCGATCGGGGTCTACTTCAATCTTTACTTTTTGATCCCGCGCTTTTTGGAAAAGGGACGATACGCCCAATATATCGCGTTACTGATGGTCACTATTGTTTGTACGGCTGCTTTTGTGGCATTGGGCTACCCGGTGAGCGCCTGGTTGTCGGAACGAACTTTCGAGGAACTATACCAGATCTCGCACGAGCGATATTTCTATTTCTTTCAGATAAACACCCTGCCCTCCACCATGGCGAGCATGACCCTGGCGATGAGCATCAAACTTACCAAGAATTGGATACAGTCTAAACGCAGGGAGCAGGACCTGGAGAAGGCAAAATCGGACCTGGAAAAAGAAAAACTGGAAACGGAATTAAAATTTCTAAAATCGCAATTCAATCCCCATTTCCTCTTCAATACCATCAATTCCATATTTGTTTTGATCAACAAGAACCCGCAGATGGCTTCGGATTCGCTGGCAAAGTTTTCCGATATCCTGCGCTATCAACTCTACGAGTGCAACGAACAGCAAATCCGCCTGGACCAGGAATTGAATTATCTCGAGAATTTTATCGAGCTGCAAAAGTTGCGACAGGACCACAGTCATGTGAAGGTGGATATTCAAATGGACATCCCGCACACGGGGAAACTGGTCATCGCGCCGTTCATTCTCATGCCTTTTGTTGAAAACGCCTTCAAGCATGTGTCCCGGCACCGGAACGGGTCGAATTGGATCAGGATGAACCTCCGGCTCGACCACGAAGTGCTGACACTCGAAGTTTCAAACAGTGCTTCACCCCTGCAAAGCTCCTCCACCGAATTCATCCGCCACCGCGGCATCGGGTTAAAAAACGTGCAACGACGGCTCGATCTTTTATATCCCGAAAAACATGCGCTGGCCAAAGAACACGGCGACGACCAATTCCGGATAGCGTTGACGTTAAGCCTCCACGAACGCGCGATGACTGAGCCGGCAGCCTTGACCGAACAAAATACAAACATCGACAGCCTTATTCATTCGTAACTCTGCGGCACATGATAAAATGCGTAATCATAGACGATGAACCCCTGGCCGTAGAGTGCATTGCCAGTTACATCAAAGAGGTCAGTTTTCTGCAACTGGTCGGCACCGGAAGCAACCCGCTCGATCTCAACGCCATGCTGGACGAGCAACCCATCGACCTTATTTTCCTCGACATCGAAATGCCTTTTATCAACGGGATCGAGTTTCTCAAAATGACTCCCGATCCCCCGATGGTCATCATCACCACAGCCTATCCCAGCTATGCGCTCGAAGGCTTTCAACTGGACGTGCTCGACTACCTGGTGAAACCCATCACGTTTAATCGCTTCCTGAAGGCCGTCAATAAATCAAAAGACTACCATCAGCTGCTTCATGCGAATTCCCGGAGTGCCTCCCACGAGGAAACGCCGGATTATTTTTTTATCAAGTGTGATTATAAGTATGAGAAGCTCTACTTCAAAGACATCCTCTACATCGAGGCCATGCAAAACTATATCACCATCCACACCCAGAAAGGCAAGTACATCACGCTCCTTTACCTGAAAAACATCGAAGAGAAGCTGAATCCACAGGCGTTTATCCGGGTGCACAAGTCCTACATCGTTTCCATCTCCAAAATAGAATCCATCGAAAACAACGACATCATCATCCAGACACACCGCATCCCCATCAGCCGGAACTATCAAACCGAGGTGCTGGGCCGTGTGGTGAACGACAGGCTTTGGAAGAAGTGATCGCCTGAAATTATCTATCCCTCTTAAAAAAGACGTCAGCCGTTTTCCTGTTGTCAACAAAAGCGTGCCGGTGATAATCCCGGGGGTGCGTGTTGTCAATCTCATTTCCCACCGTTCCTTCGAACCCTTATTTTTATTGGATACCGAGCGCCAGCTCCTGAAGATGGCCGGTTCTATACCCGGGTGCTACCCTTCTTTGAACGTCACCTGGTGTTCGATATAAAAAATAATACATCGTCAAGTTTATTTAAATCTCTAAATCAAATGATATGACAAAAAATGGATTCATCATTCTCCTCGTTGCATTTGTCAACCTGAATGCTTCGGATGTATGGGCGCAGACGAAAGTCGATGAGAGGACCCTGTCCTTTGTAAAGCAATTCACTTCGGATTACAACAAAAGCTTTCTCGACAAAAAGCCCGAGAGATTGGGAGTCTATTATCGCGAAGACGTCCGTTTGATGCCGCCGTTTCAAAGAACCATTGTGGGTAAAGGAAACCTGGTATCCTACCATAAGGCTTTCGCCACCCGGTTCGACATCCAGGAATACGACCGCGCCGACCTGGAGGTGCTCGATCTTGGATCGATGGTGTCAGAGATTGGCGTGTTCACCATGAAAATGAAAATAAAGAACACGGGCAAGGTGTATGACCTGAAAGGAAAATATCTCAACCTTTGGGAAAAGGAGAATGGCAAGCTCTCTTTAATCACCGAGGCTTGGAATTATGATCACGCCATTGATTTTGCCGATCAATTGAAGTTCCCGGAAATTCCCAACGTCGACGTCGCCTTGAGTTCTCACGTAAACATCAACAACAATATAAGTTTCGAACTGGCCGCCCTGAACCGTCTCATGGAGTCCACCGTGAGTCAACATGATGCCAAAATTTGGAGCCAGTTTTACGCCGATGAAGCCGTCGTGTGCCATTCGGGTCACATCATCTCCAAGGGCAAAAAAGAAGTGAGCGATTTTTTGATTGAACACTGCCGGGAGTTTCCCATCTTCGAGAAGCTGGACGTTCGAAACGACCGTATCGATCACCTGGGGATCTATGTTATCGAATACGCAAGCCATATTGCCACGGTACGAAATGGTGATTGGTCGGGCGTTGGTGTCGGAAAAGATCTCCGGATATGGAGGAGGGAAGAAGATGGCAGTCTAAAAATCTTCAGACACATCGGGTCGTACGATTGACCAGCAAAAACAAGGGGTACCGATATCAGGGATTTCCGTTCTTAGCATTTTTTCCGATATTGTATAGAGGCATTGTACGACAATACCTGTTGCAATAGAACAGGACTCCCGGATATCTTTCACCACCTAACCCCAACCGATCTTGCCACAGGTCAAAGAAGCCAAAACGATTGATGAGATCATTCAGCAATTGGAACAGTTGATCGATGCGTGCGCAGACTCCAAAGACCGGGTTGGGTACTTTGCTTCCCTGTATTATAAAGTGACGGTCAGGGTAAGGGATGCCATTCAAAACGGAGAGTTTGAGAACAATGCGCGCATGGAGCAATTTGACGTCGCTTTTGCAAACCGCTATTTGACTGCCGTGCAACAATGGCGAAACAAAGAGCAGCCCACCGGCCCCTGGCAAGTGGCATTCGATGCATCGAAGAGATCCTCCCGCCTCGTCTTGCAGCATTTGCTGCTTGGCATGAACGCTCACATCAATCTTGACCTGGGGATCGCCGCCGTTCAGGCATCGGGCCATAATCCCATCGTCGACATCCGGAAAGATTTCAACAGCATCAACGACATTCTGGGATCCATGACGTTTGAAGTGCTCCAGGAAATCAACCGGATCTCGCCGTTGCTGTCGTTGTTTGGATTACATGCTTCAAACGACAGCATCCTCATCCAATTCAGCATCATCAACGCCCGCGATGGCGCGTGGAGTTTTGCAGAGGACCTGAGTTCAAAAAAAGGAGCCGAAGCCGATTCGTGTATCCAGGCGCGAAGCAACACCATTCAAACGCTGGCCACTTCACTCGTTCAACCCAAAGGTGTGCTGATTCGCATCACGCTGTGGGTCATTCATGTTTTTGAATGGAAGAATCCGCGGCGAATCATCGAAGTGTTACATACCTATAAGAAGAAGTTCATTTCCGTGAACCGCCCTTTGGCAAAAACTTAGAAAACAACCAGCTGGCCCGTCTTCGAGGCGTCGGTTTTGGTATAGGTGACGCCGTCCACTTTCAATCCTTGCTTGTTCAGCAAGGTGATGATCCCTCCCTCGTTACTAAGCTGCGCACCTTGTCCCGACAAGGGAACGCGAAGCGCATCTCCCCCCGGAATGGTGACATTGCCCAGGGTGTCGAATCTGGTTTTGGATTTGTCCACGATCTTCCAGCCCTGCAAATTGACAGGCGTGTCGGCCGTGTTCAGCAGTATTATATATTCATTCCCCACATCAGCAACCCGCGGGTTCACCATGGCAGCGATGATGCGAACCGGCGTAATCGATTCGGGTTGGTCGGGGTCGACGACCGGAGGACCGGTGATCGGATCGCCCGTCTTGTCGTCCGTGTGCCACGCCTGCACCTGGAAGGCGATGAAAATAGCAATCCACTTGTCACGTGAAGGAAAGTGAATGAACAATCCGCCATCCTGGTAAACACCGTTGTCTTTTTTGAACTGGCCGGAATTCCCCTGGTTCATATGGATGTCGTGAATGCCATTGCCGGGTTCGAAGTCGAAGTACTTATCCTTCACTCCCGGCTCCGGCCCCCAACGTTCACCGAAGGCATATACCCGGGCATCGCTGTCGCTGATCGCCTGGCTGACATAGAAGCCGAGCTTTTCGTTCAGGTCGTTGTCGGCACCGGGCTTGTTGAAAGGGATGGGCTTCATGGCCGCGGTGGGGAACATGTTCCGCCGGATAAAATCCAAGGCGATGGAGTTGGACTGGGATGGTATCTCTGTAAACCCCGTCACCAGGTTCTTATCCAGGATGTCCTGCAGGATGGGATGTTGAAAATTCTCATCCATATAGAACAATACTTCCGGCGGATTCACGGCCGATTTTACATTGATCGCAATCCGGTAAGGTTTACCTGCGGCATCGATCTTGATCTGAAAATGTTCGTTGCTGGACGAGGCAAGCATACTGTCCGTGGCCTTCCCCATGAGGACGCCGTATTTTCTGAGAGGCATAAGCGATACATTAAAGCATTGTGTAAATCATAAATTCAGCCAATAGCGCGTGGTTCGAACGTGATCGAAGTTACGGAACCGGAATGATCAGGATTTTCAAATTCCAAGTGGGCTGGCGATCAACGGATCAGGCGGGTCGAGGAACTTGAGTAATTAAAAATAGCCAACCCATCCGAAAGAGTCAATCCCGGAAACGGGTGAAAGGCCTTTTCTCTTTTATCAGCTCGGTTTTTTGGAATGACTTAACAGAAAGATAATATCCTGCAGCCTTAAAACCGGCCTTCCCGGAAACCCGACCGGCTTTTCTTCGTATGACAAGAGGATTTGAATTTAAGATACCAATTGGTATCTTTGACGATGCGCAATCCGGAAGCCACACGCGAAAAGATCCTGAAAAAATCGGGGGTACTTTTTAACACCAAAGGTTACAAGGCCACCTCGATCAGCGAGATCACCGAAGCCACGGGCTTTACGAAAGGCGCCATCTACCGGCATTTCAAAAGTAAAGAAGACCTGGAAATGGAATCCTTATTTCAAATGTCCCTCCTGATGATGGAGGCCCTGAGAGGCCGCATCAAAACAGAGACGACGGCCCCCGGGAAACTGAAGGCCATCTTCCATTTCTTTGAATCGTATCTCAGCAAACCGGTGGTGAAAGGCGGATGCCCTCTCATGAACGCCGCCATCGAAGCCGACGACGCCCATCCCCGGCTGCGCAAAACGGCGCTCAAGATCCTGGACATCCTCCACAATTCCGTCGTTGCCATCCTCGACAATGGCATCCGCTACAAGCAATTGAAACCGGATATCGACAAAGCGTATTATGCCTCCGTGATCGTTGCCTCCCTGGAAGGTGCCATCATGATGAGCAAACTGCGCGGCAACAACGACGACACCAAACGCGTCATCCAACACCTGGAAAATCAATTGAAAGACCTGGTCCTGTAAATTTTTTTAACCCCATAGATACCGATTGGTATCTATAAAACCCTTCACCCATGAAAACGATCATCCCCCAGATCCTCGGCGCCGCCCTCAACCTGCTCGCCTGGATCCATCCCAAAGCTGCCGGACGCCGGGGCTTCCTGCTCTTTTGCAGACCTTTCCGAACGCCCATCACGGACAAACAAAAAGACTTCTTCAACACGGGCGATCCCTTCACGATCGCCAGCGACGGCGTGAACGTGCAAGCGTACCGCTGGGGGACGGGCAAAAAGAAAGTGGTTTTCTTTCACGGCTGGCAAAGTCACAGCTATCGCTGGAAGACGTATATCGACGCGCTGCCCAAAGAGGTCTACACGGTCTACGCCCTGGATGCTCCCGGGCATGGACTTTCGGGCGGCAATTTTCTTTCTGTTCCGGTCTATGCCACATTGATCCAGAAATTCCTGCTCGACATCGGCGGCGCCCAAACGGTGGTCGGTCATTCGTTGGGGAGCTTCTCGCTGATGTATGCGTTCTTTCGCCATCCGTCGCTGCCGGTTGACAATGTGGTGCTGATGGCCCCTCCCGGTGAGGCCTCCGACTTTTTGAACTTCTACAAAGACACCCTACGGCTCTCCGACCGGGCCATGAAACACATTCACGATCATTTCGAAGAGACGTATCAAGTCCCGCCCGCTTATTTTTCCACGAAAAAATTTGCCGCCGCCCTTCACTTGAACGGGCTGATCATTCACGATGAAGGCGACGCTGAAGCACCGTATCACTACGCCGTGAAAATTAACGAGGCCTGGAAAAAATCAACCTTGCTGTCCACGCAAGGGCTGGGGCATAACCTCAAATCGCTGACCGTGGTGGAGGCGGTGTTTAAATTTATCGAGGAATCGAACCACGCACCACAGGTGGTTCCCGAACACAACGCGTAATCGCCGTTCAAAAACACTTCAGCGCTTTTGTAACAAGGTAACCTTCGTCATCATCCGCAAATCACGCCCAGACCGGACGTTGGTGGGTGTCTTTTTTCATGTAAGTTACGGGTAGTAATTTGTGTCATTGTCAACGGCACGCTTCAGATTTTTCGAATATCTTTCGTTAAATGTTGCTTCTGTCATATGAAAAAAGTTACCCTCTCGTTAACGTTGTGTCTATTGCTAGTATGTATCGTTGTAAGTCATGCTCAACACGAATTCTACACCAGCTCGTCCAACACCTATGGCGTCAATAACAACAGCTATGCTGGTGCATTGATAAAGTTTGATTCGACGTTCGCGCACGGCAACCGCCTGCACCAATTCGACAAGGTGACCGGCGGCAACGCAAAGGGTTCCGTGATCCAGGCCACCAATGGCAAACTCTATGGGTTGACGTTCTATGGCGGAACGAACGACCTGGGTGTTTTATATGAATACGATCCCACCATCGACTCCCTGGAAGTGAAACAGAGTCTGAATCAACGTCCCGGATACAGCCTGGTGCAAGCCAGCAACGGGAAGCTATACTTCATTACCGGTGGAGCCGGTGGCTATCTGATGGAATACGATATCGCCACCAACATCCTTACGTCATTAAAGTACCTGCCTTATCCAGAGGCGCCCAAAGGCAGTCTTACCGAGGTAAAGGGTAAATTATATGGTGTAGAAGCCATTGGCGGCCCCTTGTCCTGGGGCCGGATGTATGAATACACCCTGGCGACCGGAGCGTTTCGATATGTGTATAATTTTGGGGTAGCCAGTGGAAACCAGCCGCAGGAAAGTCCGGTGTTGTTTCCCGACAATGGGTTGCTTTATGGCGTTAATCATACTGTTCCGAACGGCACCGTAGGCAGTTCCGGCGCGATCTATAGCTTTAATTCGGCCACCAGCGCATACGTTGCTTTGCTCAACATCCCCGATGCCATCGGCCTGGGTGCTTTTCTTACGGTGGCACCCAATCATAAAATTTACGGGCTCAGCTTCCAAGGTGGAACCGATGCGAGTGGCAATCACTTCGGGTCCATCTTCGAATATACACCGGCCACCAACAGCATACGCCTGGTCCACAGTTTGGGCGTCCAGGCCGATGGCTCACTCACCGGTTCGGGCTACACGCTGGGAGGCCTAACCCTGGCCGCCAACGGAAAAATGTATGGCGTGAGTGCCTCCCATATTTTCTGCTTCGACTACCTGACGGATAAAGTAACCGCCGTCATCCAAACCTCCTTGTTCAGTGAACTCGGTTTCGACATCAACGCCAACGGATTTCTGAAAGAGATCTGCCGCAAGCCTTCCTATACTTATTTCAAAAACAAAGTTGTGGCCTTGTGTGCCGGCGATCCGTTTTCTTATTCCGTGCAAAGCGACAATGCCCGCACCTATGCCTGGAAAAAAGATGGCACGCTACTGCCCTCACAGACCACGAGCACATTGCTTTTTGCGTCCGTTACCCCTGCCGACATCGGAACGTATACTTGCGTAATGACAAATTATTGTGGCACGACCGAAACGATCGGTTCCATTCAACTGACGGTGACCACACCACCCACGCCGGTGATCACGGCAACAGGTATCACCACATTTTGTGAAGGCAGCAGTGTGTTGCTTACCAGTACACTGACCGGCACATGGAGTACAGGAGAAACCGGAACCGCGCTGTTGGTGACCTCCAGCGGAAATTATTCAATGATCTACACGGGCACCTGCGGCCCAACGCTTTCGAACGTGATCGCCGTGACCGTGAATCCCGTTCCTTTTGTCACCACACAACCCATTGACCGATCGATCCTAACCGGAGACAATGCCTCTTTTACAGTGGCCACAGGAGCATCTCCGGCAAATTATCAATGGCAAATAAACGACGGCTCAGGTTTTGAGGATCTGCCAGACGGAGCGCCATATTCAGGTGCCAAGACGCCAACGTTGAATTTGGCGGGCGCGGAAGTGTCTCAAAACGGGTATACCTATCGCTGTGTGATTTCGCAAGGCGATTGTTCCGACACATCGAACGCCGCCACCCTGTACGTGACAACCCCGGAGATACCTGTGATTACGGCGATGGGGCTGACCACATTTTGTGAGGGCGGCAGCGTATGGCTTACGAGCACGCTGGACGGCACATGGAACAACGGAAAAACCGGTAAATCTTTGTTGGTGACTGAAGCAGGAAGCTATTCTATTACTCATTTCGCACCCACAGGATCAACCGTTTCCAATAGCATCGTCGTCACCGTGAATCCCGCTCCCGCCATCGTCACACAACCGGTTGACCGATCGGTTGTGACGGGTGACAACACCTCTTTTACTATTACGACAGAAGCATCGCCGGTCGGCTATCAATGGCAAATGGATGATGGTTCGGGGTTTGTGGATCTGTCAGACCTGGCGCCGTATTCCGGGGTCATGACCCAGACGTTGAAAGTTACCGGTGCGGAAGTTGCTCAAGACGGGTATGCCTATCGTTGTGTGATTTCCCAGGGCGATTGTTCCGACACATCGGCTGTGGCGTCGCTTGCCGTGAAGGTACCTTTGGGGGTCGCGGAATCGCCGGGGAAGAAATCTTTGGAGCTGTATCCCAATCCGGCTGCTGAAACGGTCTACTTCGTACTGGAAGACAGATTGGTTGTTCAACGGCTCAAAGTGAAAAATACACTGGGACAGGTGATCTACGATGGCAATTCACGTGATCCTCAAATCCCCGTCGGTGGTTTTGCAAAGGGAATTTATACCGTTGAGGTGATGACCCATGACGATACGTTTGTTGGACGTTTTGTAAAGGATTAAGACCGCGAGAATGGTGCCGTCGCCAGCCACCCGACTTCTTTTAGTGTTCCGAAAACCATCCTGCCCTCAATTCGTTATGGGCCATGCTGATTCCGCGTATCCTATTTGAATTTTATCGGACGTAAAACCATGATACCAAAGTCTGACGCGATTGTTTTCAATAACCACACCGGGCGCCACGGCACCTCGCGAAGAAAATGATTTATCAGCTTTGACGATGGGTGTGGGATTCACTTCCCATGGGCCAAACGGTGTTTTGCCTTTGGCCACGCCGATCACATGGGGCTCGTCGACGGAGGTCATAAACAAATAATAGAAATGGTCAGGGCCTTCGACGATTTCAGCCTCGGCGACACCCTTCGGCGCCCACGCAATTTCCGACGCGTCGATGACGGGCGTGCTTTTTTTAAACCAGGTGACACCATCAGCGGAAGTTGCCGCTAGGAGACGCGCCGCCACCGGGCCACAGGAGGTGAAACAATACCCCGTGTATAGCATGAAGAGAGAATCCTGGTAGTGAATAATGGAAGGACTATCCAACGCGTCGCGATCAAATCCCTGGGGCGAACTTATCACTACAGGATTAGGTTGAGCTTCAAAATTTTTGGCGTCCGCCGATGTGGCCAGCCCGAGACTTACCGGACCGGATTTAAATACGCCGCCACCCGTATCCTGGTAGCCTACAAAATAAAGAAAATAACCGTTGTTGAATTTTAGTGCAAAGCATGTTTCGTGGGCATTGCTCCACGCGGTGCTGTTGGCATACAACATCCTGCCTTCGACCGGATCGTTCACGTCCACGTTTGTCCAGTTTAGACCGTCCGTCGAAGTAGCCTGGCAAATCTCGGGGCCTTGGGGTGTGCGGTTGGGGTCGAAACCGGTGTAGAACATTCGGTAGCTTCCATTTTCATTTATCACGGAAGGATCACCTACTAAGGGGAATTGTCCTTGAAATACAGGCGAGTCATTTGCAACCCAGGTCGACCAGGAGAGGGGCGTTTCGTCTGAGGAACAGGCAAAAAATGCCGGGGTAAGAAGAAAAAGGAGAAGGATTTTTATTCGTGTCGGCATGCTGAGGGGGCTTGGAATGATGGTGGACATCGCGATGAAAAATTAGGAGCCAGAAGCCAGGAGCCAGTAGGGAGTTATTTTTCTAGGAACTCTAAATCAAAGTAATAGTATTTGCCGTCGCGGTCGATGTAGATGTTTGTTTCCTTTTGCATTTCGAGGAGCATCAGGAGGGTCGTTTTGTCTTTGGCCACGGGGGCACTGGTGAAGGTGCGGCGTTGGCCTTGGACGGTCGTGGTGTATTTTACGAGGGATACGGCGATATTGTCCGTTTCGCGATTTTCGAAGGAATCTCCGATCAGCTCGTTGAACAGGATTTCTTTGTTGGTTTTTTCTTCGCGGACTTGGGTCCAGGTGTTTGCCGTGACCGTGCATTGAGAGAGATCGACGGGGATCCGGATGCTGTTTGTCTTGAAGTGTGCGAGGTTGGCGCGGCCGGAAGTTTCTGTTCTTTTTGCCTTGTTGAATTCAAGGTAAAGTGCGATAAGACCCGGCACAACAAGGCTGGAGCCGATACCAAAAAAGACGTAGTTGAAATTCTCTGTATGGGCTTTTGCAACGCCGTACATGATGATTATTCCCAGACAGGCGAGTCCGGCGACAAAATACAATCCAACGGTTTTTAGTCGTTCCATGGCTTAGTGATAGGTTTGCAACCCTGGAGGTATACAAATTTTGATTAGCCTAAGATACAAACGTATGGTGGACCTCAAAAATCAGATCTACACTTTCCACACCAAGGCCTCCTCGAATTCAAGGCTTCTGCAGGCTGTTTTTTTTGAGCCATCAGAGGGGTTGGGGTCAGCGGGGAGAACCGTTCGGTCGCGATCGATATTGTACGGAAAGGAACATGTAGATCTTCAAAATCGCCCTAAATAAGGCCCAATCCGACAAGTTTGCTCATGGCATAGTCTTGGCCGAGAAAGGTCTGTGGGGTTGGAAAATCCCATCGCTAATCCATTTCAAAATCGCCAAACTAAACTCATACGCCATGTTCCGGAATTATCTCAAAGTCACGTTCCGCACCCTCTTGAAAAGCAAAGCGTTCAGCTTTATCAACATCCTGGGACTTACCATCGGGATCAGCACTTGCATTCTCATCACACTGTATGTGCTGGATGAGTTGAGCTATGACCGGTTTCATGCGAAGGCCGGTCGCATCTTCCGGCTAACGGAGCTGCTACACCTTCCCCGCGAAGTGCGGCCACAGACGGTGACCTCTCCCCCGATGGGTCCGGCATTGTTGCAGAATTTTCCGGAAGTACAAAAAATAGTGCGCCTCAATAAAAGCAGTCGGCAGTTGGCGTATGGCGATGCGAAATTTCCTGATACGCACATCTGGTATGCGGATTCTGCGCTGTTCCAGATCTTCACCTTCCCCATGATCAAGGGAAATCCGGACAAGGCTTTGACAGAACCTTACTCCGTCGTGCTCACTGAAAAAGCAGCGAAGCGTTATTTCGGTAACACCGATCCCCTGGGAAAGACCATGGCCTTGTCGGACACGATCACGCTCACCGTCACCGGCCTCATCGCCGATGTTCCCGTAAACTCCCACATCCAGTTCGACGTGCTCATGTCGCGTTCTACGATCACGGCCATGAGCAACCAACCGGAGGACAACTGGTTCAACAACGGCTACTACACTTACCTCCTTCTTCCCGACGGATATGATCACAAGCAACTCGAAGCGAAGTTCCCCGCCTTCCTGGAAAAACAAATGGCCGAGGAAAAGAAGAACAGCGGCATGTGGTATGATTTTGTTCTTCAACCCCTCCCCTCCATCCACCTGCATTCCACCACACCCTATGACATGGGGCCGAATGGCAACATCAAATACGTATACATCTTTTCGATCATTGCCATCCTGGTGTTACTCATCGCTTGTGCAAACTACGTGAACCTGGCCACGGCCCGGTCGGTGAACCGCGCCAAAGAACTGGGCATGCGCAAAGTGATCGGCGCACGACGCGGCCAGTTGATCGTGCAATTGCTGGGCGAATCGTTCCTGCTCACGTGCATTGCCTTCATTCTGGCGATGGCCATTGTTATCGCGGCGCTCCCGCCCTTCAACACGTTAACCGGAAAGACCATGAGCGTCTGGATCCTGCTGCGGCCGGAGGTGATCACCACGGTGATCGTCATCTTCTTGCTCATCGGCATCTTGGCTGGAGCTTACCCGGCCTTGCTCATGTCGTCGTTCTCGCCGATCAAAACCATGAAGAACTATGCGCGCCAGGGGAAAGAAAGCAACCTGCTGCGCAAAGGATTGGTCGTGTTCCAGTTCTCGATGTCGATCATGCTCATCGCCGGCACGATCCTGATCTTCCGCCAGGTGGAATTCATGCAAACCCAAAATCTCGGCATCGACAAGGAGCAGACCCTGCAACTTTCCATGCGAAGTTCTATCCAATCAAAATATAAGCTCATCAGCGAAGAGATGGCGAAAGCACCGGGTGTGCTGAACACGACCGTGACGAGCTTTACCTTTAGCGACGACATGAGCAACATTGCCATGCTTCCCGAAGGCGCGCAGGATAACGAGATCACCTCGGAAGCAACGATCAGCGTAGACGCCGATTTCATCCCGAACTTCCGGATCCCCGTGCTGGCCGGAAGGAATTTCTCCCGCGACATCGCCACCGACGAAACCGAGGCGTTCATCGTGAACGAGTCGGCCGTCAAGCAGTTCAACTGGGGATCGCCCGAAGGGGCTATTGGAAAAAAAATCGACTGGGGTCTCGGAAAAAAGGGAAAGGTGATCGGGGTGGTGAAAGACTTTAATTTTTCCTCGCTGCACCTGAAGATCGAACCGCTCATCATTCACATCGTTCCTGACTGGTACAGCTACATTACCCTGAAGATCAAAGGCGACGATGTACCGGCCACCGTGAGCCGTATCGAACATCAGTGGAAACAACTCGGACTCGACAGTCCCTTCCGCTATACGTTCATGGACCAGGATTTTCAAAAGCTTTACCAGGCCGAACAACAAACGCAGACCATTATCGGGTGCCTGGCATCGCTCGCCATTTTCATTGCCAGCCTCGGGCTGTTCGGATTGGCCGCCTTCATGGCCGAGCAGCGGACCAAAGAGATCGGCGTGCGCAAAGTGCTCGGCGCCACGGTGACCAGTATCATTGCGTTGCTCTCAAAAGATTTTCTGAAGCTCATCGCTTTTGCTATCGTCATCGCCGTGCCGGTGGCCTGGTATGCCGCGGGGCAGTGGTTGAACAGCTTTGCCTATCGCATTGAAATATCGTGGTGGATATTCGCCATTGCGGGTCTGGCTTCGATCGCGATCGCCCTGATCACCGTAAGCTTCCAGTCCATCAGGGCAGCCGTTGCCAACCCCGTGAATTCCTTGCGGAACGAATAGCCCAATCCCCTCTTAGTCCCTCTAAATCTGTGATTTACCTATCCCGGTGCAGTCGTATGAATAGCACCGGGACAGGTTTCACCGAGCTCTCCAAAAGGGCCCGGAAAAGGCCCGTTCCCACAGTGTCTCAAACCGGTCTCAAAACAGGATTTGCAGCGTTTGCCAAGGCGGTCAGACAGGTGAATAATAACTTTACTATAGCCTTGCCAGTATAGTGAAAATCACTAACTTACGATTTTATTTTTTGACAGTATCGCTTAGTGTTCGCTTCAGGGCGCTTTTTTGCTAAGAGATGTGGGAAGTAAGGTCGGGGTCCGAATGAAAAATCCAAAAAGTGCCTTTCGCGGGTATAAGACGGGTTACGCACTGAAAATATGCTATCGGTTGACTTTGTAAAAAGACGAAAAGCGCTCTTTCTGGGGCTGTTGCTGGTCATTTTGGGTCAGTGGAACGTCTATGGACAGGGTTGCAGCTGCCCGCCGATAACCACCTGCGGATGTACGGTCGGGCTTACAAAAATGACCGTGCAGTTCACCGGTCTGTTGGGCCTCACCGTAGACGTCCAGGACGGGGGTGGTAATATCTACACCGGCTTGCTTTTACTTCCCGGCAGTACATTCACCGTGCAAAGTTCTGCCGGCGCCGGGAATCCGTTTGTGGGCAATCAAGTGACCATCCGCACCACGCTGCTGGTACTGGCCAATATCAACACCTCTTGTACGAACCAGGTAAAGATCGGGACCACCTTTGGCAACTTTACGGTGACCGGCGGTGAGAGCGTGGGTGGCGCGCCCATTTGCTGTCTGAACATGGAGAGCACGCCCCCGAACTTTACCTCTTGCCCACCGAACGTCGACGTGCCCGCCGATGCCTCAGCCTGCGGCACGAATGTCACCTGGACAGCCCCGACGGTAACCGACAACTGCGCCGTGGCCAGCGTGATCCCCGACCATAACCCGGGCGATTTTTTCCCGGTAGGTACCACCGTCGTCAAGTATACCGCGACGGATAATTACGGCAACACACAAAATTGTTCCTTTAACGTCAGGGTCCGCGACCAAACGGCGCCCGTATTTGCGGGGTGTCCCGCCAGTTTTTCGGTACCCGTCAATCCCACCACCTGCAACGCGGTCGTGAACTGGACACCACCCACCGCCACGGACAACTGCGATGGGGCCATCACGCCGACCAGCCCCAGCACTTCAGGAACAACCCTTGGGCTGGGCCCACACACCATCACCTATACCGCCCAGGACAGCGAAGGCAACCAAAGCACGTGTTCATTTACGGTGACGGTGACCGACAATACGCCGCCCGTACTCGCCGGCTGCCCGACAGACTTTTCGGTAGCCGTCAACCCCGTCACCTGCAACGCAGTCGTGAACTGGACAGCGCCCACCGCTACGGACAACTGTGGGGGCGTTATCACGCCGACCAGTCCCAATGTTCCGGGGTCAACCTTTGCACTAGGCCCGCACACCATTACCTACACCGCCAACGATGGCCGGGGTAATCAAAGCACCTGTTCTTTTGTCGTAACCGTAACGGACAACACGGCCCCGGTACTCGCCGGGTGCCCTACAGACTTTTCGGTATCCGTCAATCCCACTACCTGTGATGCCGTAGTGAACTGGACACCGCCAACGGCCACGGACAATTGTGCCGGGTCTATCACACCGACCAGTCCCGATACACCTGGCGCAACCTTTGCCTTGGGCACACATACGGTTACCTACACGGCCGACGATGGCAATGGAAACCAAAGCACGTGTTCTTTTGTGGTGACCGTCACCGACAACACCGCACCGGTATTCGCCGGGTGTCCCGCAGACTTTTCCGTATCGGTCAAACCCACTACTTGTGACGCGGTCGTGAACTGGACGGCGCCGACGGCTACAGACAACTGTGTTGGACCGATCACCCCGACCAGCCCCGACACTCCGGGAGCGACATTTGCATTGGGCCCACATACCATTACCTACACCGCCGATGACGGCAATGGAAACCAAAGCACGTGTTCTTTTGTGGTAACCGTCACCGATAACACAGCACCCGTATTGGTTGGATGTCCCGCAGACTTTTCCGTATCGGTCAACCCCACTACCTGCGATGCTGTTGTGAACTGGACGCCGCCCACGGCGACCGACAACTGCGCCGGATCGATTACCCCGACCAGTCCCGATGCACCGGGAGCAACCTTTGCGCTGGGCGCCCATACCATTACCTACACGGCCAACGATGGCAATGGCAATCAGAGCACTTGTTCTTTCATTGTGACGGTCACCGATAATACAGCGCCCGTATTGGCCGGGTGTCCTACTGACTTTTCCGTATCGGTAAACCCCACTACCTGTGATGCTGTCGTGAACTGGACGCCGCCCACCGCCACCGACAATTGTGCTGTGTCTATCACGCCGACCAGCCCCGATGCTCCGGGGGCAACCTTTGGGTTAGGCGCACACACCATTACCTACACCGCCGACGACGGCAATGGAAACCAAAGCACGTGTTCTTTTGTGGTGACCGTCACCGACAACACCGCGCCGGTATTCGCCGGGTGTCCCACAGACTTTTCAGTATCGGTCAACCCCTCTACTTGTGACGCGATCGTGAACTGGACACCGCCGACGGCGACAGACAACTGTGCTGGACCGATCACGCCGACCAGCCCCGATGCACCGGGAGCAACCTTTGCGCTGGGCGCGCACACCATTACCTACACGGCCGATGACGGCAATGGCAATCAGAGTACTTGTTCTTTTGTTGTAACCGTGACCGATAACACCGCACCGGTATTCGCCGGGTGCCCTGCAGACTTTTCAGTATCCGTTAACCCTACTACCTGTGACGCCGTCGTGAACTGGACGCCACCCACGGCTACGGATAACTGTGCCGGGTCTATCGCGCCGACCAGTCCCGATGCACCGGGAGCAACCTTTGCGCTGGGCGCACATACCATTACCTACACGGCCGATGATGGCAATGGCAATCTGAATACTTGTTCTTTTGTTGTAACCGTAACCGATAACACAGCGCCGGTATTGGCCGGGTGCCCTACAGACTTTTCAGTATCTGTTAACCCCACTACCTGTGACGCTGTCGTGAACTGGACGCCACCAACGGCAACAGACAATTGTGCCGGATCTATCACGCCGACTAGTCCTGATGCGCCGGGAGCAACTTTTGCCTTGGGTGCACATACGATTACCTACACCGCCGACGATGGCAATGGAAACCAAAGCACTTGTTCTTTTGTGCTAACCGTAACTGATAACACGGCACCGGTATTTGCCGGTTGTCCTGCAGACTTTTCAGTATCCGTTAACCCCGCTACTTGTGACGCGGTCGTGAACTGGACGCCGCCGACGGCCACGGACAATTGTGTTGGATCTATCACGCCGACCAGTCCCGATGCGCCGGGAGCAACCTTTGCGTTGGGCGCGCATACCATTACCTACACGGCCGACGACGGCAGTGGCAATCTGAGTACTTGTTCTTTTATCGTAACCGTCACGGATAACACCGCACCGGTATTCGCCGGGTGTCCTGCAGACTTTTCGGTAGCCGTCGATCCGGCTACCTGTGACGCCATCGTGAACTGGACGCCTCCCACGGCAACAGACAATTGTGCTGGGTCAATCACACCGACTAGTCCCGATGCACCGGGTGCAACCTTCGCGTTGGGCGCACATACCATTACCTACACAGCCGACGATGGTCATGGCAATCTGAGTACTTGTTCCTTTGTTGTAAACGTAACCGATAACACCGCACCGGTATTCGCCGGGTGTCCTGCTGACTTTTCAGTATCTGTCAACCCCACTACGTGTGACGCGATCGTGAACTGGACGCCGCCGACGGCAACAGACATTTGTGCCGGATCTATCACCCCGACCAGTCCCGATGCGCCGGGAGCAACCTTTGCGTTAGGCGCACATACGATTACCTACACCGCCGATGATGGCCATGGCAACCTGAGTACTTGTTCTTTTGTCGTAACCGTAACCGATAACACGGCCCCGGTGTTGGTGGGTTGTCCCACAGACTTTTCGGTTTCCACCGATCCAGCTACCTGTGACGCCGTCGTGAACTGGACGCCTCCGACTGCGACTGATAATTGTGCGGGGTCTGTCATCCCGACCAGTCCCGATTCGCCGGGAGCAACCTTTACGTTGGGTGCACATACGATTACCTACACCGCCGATGACGGCCATGGCAACCTGAGTACTTGTTCTTTTGTCGTCACGGTCACGGATAACACGCCTCCTGTGTTAGCAGGTTGCCCTACAGACTTTTCGGTTTCCGTCGATCCGGCTACCTGTGACGCCATCGTGAATTGGACGGCGCCGACGGCCACGGACAATTGCGCGGGAGCACTCACCCCGACCAGCCCCGATGCCCCGGGAGCAACCTTTGCACTGGGTGTACATACGATTACCTACACCGCCGACGATGGCCATGGCAATCTGAGTACCTGTTCTTTTATTGTGACGGTCACCGATAACACACCACCCGTATTTGCCGGTTGTCCTGCGGATTTTTCAGTATCCGCCGATCCAGGTTCCTGCGACGCCGTCGTGAACTGGACGCCGCCAACGGCTACGGACAATTGTGCTGGATCGCTTGTTCCCACGAGTCCTGATGCTCCGGGAGCAACCTTCGCGCTGGGCGCACATACCATTACCTACACAGCAGACGATGGTCATGGCAATCTGAGTACTTGTTCTTTTGTCGTAACCGTCACCGATAACACACCGCCGGTATTCGCCGGTTGTCCTGCAGACTTTTCAGTATCCGTCGATCCCGCTACCTGTGACGCCGTCGTGAATTGGACGCCCCCCACCGCTACAGACAACTGCGGGCCGCTCACGCCGACCAGTCCCGATGCGCCCGGAGCAACGTTTGCGTTGGGCGTACATACCATTACCTACACGGCAGACGATGGTCATGGAAACCAAAGCACCTGTTCTTTTATTGTAACCGTAACCGATGACACACCGCCGATATTCGCCGGTTGTCCCGCAGACTTTTCAGTATCCGTAGATCCCGCTACCTGTGACGCCGTCGTGAATTGGACGCCGCCCACCGCGACAGACAACTGCGGGCCAATCACGCCGACCAGTCCCGATGCACCCGGAGCAACCTTTGCGCTGGGCACGCATACCATTGCCTACACAGCCGACGATGGCCATGGAAACCAAAGCACGTGCTCCTTTATCGTGACCGTCACCGACAACACACCTCCTGTATTCTCCGGCTGTCCTGCAGACTTTTCGGTGCCCGTCGACCCCGCGACCTGCAACGCCGTGGTGACGTGGACACCGCCGACGGCTACCGACAATTGTGCCGGGTCTATCACGCCGACCAGTCCCGATGCGCCGGGCGCAACCTTTGCGTTGGGCGCGCACATCATTACTTACACGGCCGACGATGGCCATGGCAATCAGAATACTTGTTCTTTTACGGTGACGGTGACGGATGGCACCAAACCCGTGTTCACCAATTGTCCCGCCAACATTTCGTTGCCGACAGACGTCACGTCATGTACGGCGGTAGCGACTTGGGTGCTGCCCACTGTTACCGACAACTGCGACGCCACGCCGGGCCTCAGCAGCAACTTCAATTCGGGAGACGCCTTCACGGTGGGTGTGCATACCGTTACGTATGAGGCAACCGATGCGGCAGGTAACAAAGAAACGTGCTCGTTTACCGTTACGGTAGAAGACCACATCAACCCGACGTTTACAAGTTGTCCTTCCAACATTGTTGCTTCTGCCAGCGCCACGTCTTGCGACGCGACCGTATCGTGGGTCGCTCTCACGGCAGGTGACAATTGTACGGCAACGCCCGCTGTGACCAGTAATTTTAATCCCGGCGACGTGTTCCCCATCGGGGTGACCACGGTAACCTACACCGCGACAGACGTAGCGGGGAACACCACCACGTGTTCCTTCAGCGTGACGGTCAATGACAATACTGCACCCGTGTTCACCGGTTGTCCAACGGCTGTTACTGTAGCGGCCGATGCTTCTTGCCAGGCCGTGGCAACCTGGAACCCGCCCGTGGCGAAGGATAACTGTTCCTTTACGCTCACCAGCAATCACAATCCAGGCGAAACTTTCCCGCAGGGGACTACGCCGGTTATCTACACCGCTACCGATCCCGCGGGCAACGTGACCACGTGTTCCTTCAACGTGATTGTGCGCGACGCCATCGCGCCCGTGTTCAGCAATTGTCCGGTCGACTTCACGGTTGCTGTGGGCGCGGGTTGTGGCGCAAACGTAAATTGGATCGCACCTGCCGTGACCGACAATTGCACGGGAACGCTCACGCTGACAAGTGACCACGCCCCCGGCGACTTCTTTGCCGCTGGCACCACCACGGTAACCTACAAGGCAACCGACGTCGCGGGCAACGTTGCCACATGTTCGTTTGCCGTGACCGTTGAGGATACTACGCCACCCGTATTTCAAAATTGCCCCGCTCAAATTTCAGTCGCGGCCGACAACTCCTGTGGGGCGGTCGTGAATTGGACATCGCCAACGGCTTCGGACAACTGCAGCGTGAGCGTAGTCAGTACGCATCAGCCCGGTGAAAGATTTGATATCGGCACCGTCGAAGTCGTGTATACCGCCACCGACATCTATGGCAATGCGTCGGTTTGCCGCTTCAATGTGACGGTGCGGAATGAGGAGCTGCCAACATTTGCCGGATGCCCCAGCGATGTATATGCGAGATGCGGCGAGTCAGGACAGGTGGTCGTGAGTTGGGAACCGCCGACCGCTACAACGCGGTGCGGGGACTTGTCGCTCACGGGTTCGCATGAACCGGGTGAAACGTTTTCCGTGGGTACAACACCGGTAGTCTATACCGCCGCGAACGACGCAGGTAAAACGATAACCTGCAACTTCAACGTCATCGTGGATTATGAAGAACTGGAGATTGAAGTCACCAAGGTGGTAACGCCCGACGGCGATGGGCAAAATGATGACTGGATCGTTGTGAACATCGAAAAATTCGCCCGCAACAAAGTGCTTGTTTTAGACCGGTGGGGCAGCGTCATTTACCAGGCTTCGGGATATAACAATAGTACGATGGTTTGGAACGGTGTGAGCTCGAATGGCGTTCAGGTACCCACGGGTACGTATTATTATGTCATCGAAGTGGATTTTCTGCAGAAGCATTTGAAGAAGAGTGGATTTATTGAATTGCTGCGATAGTATGGGAACACGGCTACGATATGTTTTTTTTAGAGCCGCGTTATCGGCGGGGGTGCTCATGTTTTCTTTTCAGCAGGGCGCGGCCCAACAAAAGGTGCAGTTCAGCCAGTATATGTTCAACAACCTGGTCATCAATCCCGCCTATGCCGGTGCCGATGAGGCCCTGAGTCTTACGTTTATCGATCGAAGACAATGGAGCGGTGTCGACGATGCACCCACCACGCAAACGCTTTCGGGACACACGCTGTTCAAGAAAAAACATTTCGGGTTGGGTGCCACCCTCGTGAACGATCAGTATGGTGTTCACAAAAACCTGAGTGCGCTAACCGACTATGCCTATCACCTGCAGGTCGGCAAAAAATCATTCCTGTCGTTGGGGCTGCAGGCCGGCGTGCACAATACCCGTTCGGACTATGCTTCCCTGATCGGGGGTGTTACAAACGATCCCCGCCTATACGCCAACGTCTCTCAAACGTTCTTTGACTTTGGGGCGGGCATTTATTTCAGGAGTCCCCGGTTGCACGTCGGATTGTCGGCACCGCAGTTGCTTCCCGAAACGCTTTCCCTCAGCGATACGCTTTCGGTTCGTTTGAGTCGCGCCAATTATTTCCTGTTCACAAAATATCGGATCACGCAAAACGAAAGCATCGAATACGAACCCTCCATACTGTTAAAGTATTTTCCAGGATTGCCTTTCTCTTACGACGTGAACATCAACATGATCTATCGCAAAGTGTTAACGCTGGGCCTCTCCTACCGGAAACGGGAATCGGTGGATTTTCTATTAAAGGCGCAGATCACGCCGCAGTTCCAGATCGGATACGCCTACGACCACGCCATTGGCGACGTCGCCCGGATCAGCAACGGCTCGCACGAGCTGATGGTACAATATCTTTTCAAGTACGTAGAAACCAAGGTGGCCTCGCCGCGATGACCCAAACACGCATCATGAAAAACGGGAACCTACTTTTGTTGCTCCTTCTCCTCGCGGTGCAGACCGCGGAGGGACAGCAAACGGTTTTCGGATTGTTCAGAAGCGAAGTAGGTCTTGGGGACAAATACTATAAGGACAAAAATTACACGGAGGCCTTAAAGCTGTACATGGAAGCCTCCCGAAAGAACCCGGATGTCCAACTCAGAATTGCACGGTGTTATTATTCGCTCAAAGAGTATTCGACCGCCGTTACCTACTATGGCCGTTATTTGAAAGAAAAGCGGTCGCTCCCCTGGAGTGATACTTACTATTATGCGGAAGTCCAGGCCGCGACCGGGAACTACAAGGCCGCGATCGAATACTACCAAAAGCACTTGTCTAATAAAAAGGACGACGAGCTCGCCATGCGAAAGATATGGCGGCTCAGCAACATCAAATATCTGTACGAAGATTCCTCGCACTTTGCCGTCAGACCCATTTCGCTGAACACGGAATACGGAGAGTTGTGTGCCACACCCTACAAAAACCGGATCGTGTTCATGTCGAACCGGAAAGAGCCCGAGCTTGTCGAAAAGGTGAACGCCGTCATGAACGCGCCTTTTTACAAGATCTACTCGGCCCGCGTCCTGCCCGGCACGAGTGCTAACGGGGGGCACCAATACGATAAGCCATCGCTTTTCAGCAAGGAGCTGGCCTCGCGATTGAACGCCGGACCGGTAGTGTTTTATGACAAGGAGCAAAAGATGGCCTTCATATCGGCTGCGCATGAAACGGGGCACGGGGGTGATCGGAATCTGCAACTGTTTTTTGCCGAATGGAAAAACGGCGAATGGACCGAGACGGATCCCTTTCCATACAACAGCCGGTATCATTCCATTAGCGATCCGACGATCAGTGAAGACGGCAAGGTACTTTATTTTTCATCCGACATGGGCGGCGGTCAGGGTGGCAAGGACTTGTACCGGTCTACGTTCGAGGATGGAAAATGGACACAGCCGGAAAACCTCGGTGAAACCGTGAACACACCCTATGACGAAGTCTTCCCCTTCCTGCATGAAAACCGGACCCTTTATTTTTCGTCTAATGGCCACCCCGGCATGGGCGGCCTTGATATTTTCGAGACCGCCATCAAAGCCGACGGCTATAGCGAGCCGCGCAATGTGGGCTACCCGATCAACACCAGCTATGACGATTTCGGCATGACCGTAGACGAGCAGGATACCCACGGCTACTTTTCGTCCAACAGAAAAAATGGCGGCTTCAACGACGACCTCTACGAATTTGACATGGACCTGCAAACCTATCCGGTTAGCATCGCCGGCATTGTTAAATTGAAAGAACACGCCTGGACCGATGACTCGGCGATCACCGCTATGCCCCAAACGAAGATCTATCTCGTGGACAACTTGCGCAACACGACGGTATTTGAAACCGTTACCGATAACCATGGAAATTTTTCCGTGGTGGTACCGTATCTTAGCGAATATGTTATCCGCGCGGTTGGAGCCGATGGGAAACAAAGCGTTGTCGTGTTCGAAGTCCCAAGACATCAGCGGCAAGTCGGCGCCCATGAAATTGTATTTGTAAAAGACACCTTCTAGCGATATGAAGCACCTCTCAACGTCCCCTCTGCCCCATCCGTTCACCAAGCTGAATGCGATCCTGGTTTTGCTTACCCTCATTGCCTTTGCCATTCTCCCCGCCGCCGGGCAGGTGCGGCAGTTGATCCAGGTGAAAACCTTTGACGAGCAATTGAAGCCCCTGAAGAATGTCGAGGTTTCGATCAACAACAAGGACTTCATCTCGACCGGCAACAAGGGTGAAGTGTTCGTCGAGTTGCTGGAGACGGACCTCCCGGTGAAGACTATAAAAATAAAGAATGAACAATACGAGCCAGCGGCCTGGAACCTGAGCAAAAGCATCCTGGAAATTGTTATCCGCAAGAAGAACTACCAGGTAGCCAGTGTAACCGTCAAAGACCGGAACAACGTTCCGGTGAGCAACCTCCCGGTCACCTTCAAGGGCAGGAAAACGGCCCAAGCCACGACCGATGCTGCGGGCAAAATTGAAGTCCCGCTCGCGCTTGATGAGAAAATAAACACGGCCGACCAGTTTAGCGCTAAGGGCTACGATGTTGTAGATCTGCAACAAACTGCCAAAGAGGCGGTGCTCACGGTGGAAGCCATCAAGCCGGTTGTCGTGGCACAAGCGCCAACGCAGACGCCTGCAACAACCGAAAAAGCAGCGGCCCAAAATCCGGCGATCAACACAGACTATTTTAAGAATTTCAATCTGGCCAACTTAGACTCCATCCAATCGCTCACCGTGTTCTATGCTGTCTTTAAAAACGTGCCCATAAAAAGCATGGACGCGGCGACAAAGGCTAAGCTGGACGGAAAATTCAATCAGCTGGTCACCCAGCTTCAGGATTCGGCGAGCCATAAAAAGGATGTATTCATGGGAAATATCTCCGATTCATCTTTTGTGAGCGAAGACATCAAGAACCTTTTGAAAAAGGCCACGTTGGAAGGCCAGGGTCTTACCTCCCAGAAAAACGAGTTTGATGAGAAGATCCGGATCATCGACCAAAAACTCCAGAAGGGCCTCATGAACCTCGATGAAAATACGCGCGCCACACTCTTCTCGGACCTGATCGCCCTCGAACAATTGCTCGCCTCCAACGAGAGCCGGTTCTATAAAAACGTGAGCGACTACCGGCTCATCATCAGCGGCCTCAAGGAAAAGTATTTCGATTTCCAAAAGCTGGAGAACCAACTCTCCGAAAGCGAGGCCCGGCGCCTGGAAGAACAACGCGCTTTCCGGAAACAGATTTTCGCCATATCGCTCGTGGTGATCGGTTTTGCCATCCTGATTGTTTTGCTCATCACGTTCAGCGGCCGCCTGCGAAGACAAAAGAAAGACCTTGTCCTGGCCAACGAAGAAGTGCGGCGTGTCAACGAAAACCTGGAGGCCATTGTCCAGGACCGCACCAAACTGCTTGCGGAAGCCAACCGGGAGCTCGACACCTTTTTATATCGCGCCTCGCACGACTTGCGTTCGCCTGTATGTTCGATCATCGGGCTGTGTAACATCGCCATTCACCTCTCCAATGGAGAGCCTAAAGAATTAGTAGAACGCGTCGTGCACACCACCGAGGGCATGGATAAGCTTTTGAAAAAATTGAGCATCATCAGCGAGATCAACCAACCGACCGGCTATTCCTCCATCACATTGCTCAATCTCGTGGAGAATGTACAACAACGTTTCTCGAATGTCATTACCGAGAAGCGCGTCAAATTTACGATTGACTGTCCTGCCAATCTTGTTTTTTTCTCCTATCCCAACCTGGTCGACGTGGTCATCACCAACCTGGTCGAGAACGCCCTTGTCTATAGCATCATGCAACACGCCGAGGGAGCCAGCGTGGCGTTCCGGGCCACGATCAAAGACGATCAACTTCAGTTCAGTGTTCGCGACAATGGCATTGGGGTGGACGCCAGCATTCAGCATCGCTTGTTCGACATGTTCTTCAAAGGCCATCCCGACTCAAAGGGCAACGGGCTTGGGTTGTACATCGTTCAAAAATCGGTACAGGCACTGGACGGAAGTATCGCCGTAGCGTCAGAGCAGGGGCAGTACACGGAATTTGTCGTGCAGCTTCCGTTTAACGTGGTACCGATGGAGAAATCCATACAGATTGAAGTGGCTTGAGAAGATTTTCATTTGACCATGAATCAAAATGCGTCTTTGCCCGTTAAGCCTATTCTTTAGCTAACTTTTTTCATGGACATTAAAGAAAAAATCGTTGACCTGGATTTACCGGCAGAAAAACGCTGGTTATTTCTCGAGGCCTATAAAACAGAAGTGAACGAATTGCTGGCTTGTTACCTGAAGGATTTTGAAGAGGCCACTTTCCTATTTAGTGCCTTGGGCGACTATAAACAGGCCGTTCTCCGGCCGGAATATTTAGAAGAGATCCGTTCGATAGCATCCTTTTCCCGATTTAGCGAGGACGAGGTGCTCATGGCCAATTTATATTACGATATCCTGAAGTTTTATTTTGGTTGCACCGCCTTCGCGGTACGTTCCGAAAACACAACGCTTCACGGTCGAAATCTCGACTGGCATACCGATAATGATCTGCTAAGCAAGCATTCCATGATCTTTGATTTTCAGAAAGACGGCAAAACGTTGTTCAAGACGGTAGGATGGCCTGGCTTTATCGGCGCGCTTTCGGGTGTGAAACCTGCGGCCTTTTCGCTTACACTAAACGCCGTGCTGAGCAAAGACAAGCCGGAGATCGCCTTTCCGATCTCATTCCTCCTTCGCGACGTCCTGGCTACAGCACGATCCTACGATGAAGCCAAACGAATCTTAGAGCAGACACCGATCGCCAGCGACTGCCTCCTGTTGCTATCCGGGCTCGGAGCCATGGAACAAGTGGTTATTGAACGCACGCCTCGTCGATTTGCATCACGGGTATCAAGCGAAGGATTTGTTGTGGTCACAAACGACTATAAAAAACTTGAAAATGGAGAAGCCGACAATATGCTGCAGGCAACTTCCTGTGGCCGTTATGACCGGGCTCAGTCGCTTCTCCGCGAAAGGGCTCCAAAAACGGCTGAAGCGTGCTTGTATATCCTTCAAGACGAAGACGTCATGATGGGAATTACGGTTCAACAAATGGTTTTCGACAATCGCACGGGCGCGATCACGCTCGTAAAATCTTGATGTGCATCAAATAAATCAGGATAAAAAAAAGACCTGTTAGCTTTTCAGGGCTAACAGGTCTCTAATCTGATCTCAAAAACGGCTATCGCTTCCTCGCCAATTGTCCGTAGTCTTTATTTCTCGACGACGTATACTTATAGAAGTAGAAGTGATCTGTGAGTCCGGCAGCCGACCACTCAAAATTGTAGTGCTGTCCTTTCGTCACTTTGCCTTCGTAGACGGTGGTCAGGCTGCGGCCTGATTTGTCCAGGATCTCGACCTTAACATTGTCGTCGTACGGGGCCGTCCACTCAAAGTTCAGCTTGTCTTTGAACGGGTTGGGGTAGACGTTGAGTTCGAAAGGTATTTTTGTGGCGCTGGCCACAGGCACCTCTGTCGCCGCTTGCTGCTGCACAGTAGCGACCGTAGTGGTGGTGGAACAAGGATCGCTGGATGACGGATCGCCGCCGCCCGTGTTATCCTTTTGTATACACGCGGTGCTGGTGGTATAGGAACAAGTTTGTGAGCAGCCATTTTTTGTAAGCGTCAACGTGAACGTTGCCGAGCTGCCGGGAGTACCTGCCGTATAAACCGCAGTAGAATCATTTCCCGACGTGATCGCCCAGCTGTTGTCCGTGCTGGTTACCGTCCAGAGATAATTGGTGGCACCTGCCACAGCCGTAGACAGTAAATTTCCGGCCGATCCGCACACGACAGGTTTGGTAGGCGGAGTGATGAGGCAAGACCATCCGACCGAAACCGGATCCACCGTGAATTGACGCGTGGCCGTGCAACCCGCTGCATCCTTAACAGTCACCGAATAGGTTCCCGAATTCAGACCGGTAACATCTTCCGTCGTTGCACCTGTCGACCACAGATAGGTATACAAGGGCTTACCTCCCATAACCGAGAGATCGATACCATAAGATCCTTCGACCCCACATTGCGCATTGCTCACCGCGCCGCTCACGTCCAACGCTGTCGGCGAAAGGATCAGGAACGAAAGCGTACGGCTACATCCGCTGGCATCCGTTACGACGACGGTATAAAATCCGGCGGGAAGACCCGTGACCGCACTACCCGTTGCACCGTTCGACCAGGTGTATGTATAAGGAGGAACGCCACTCACGGTAAGGGTGATCGACCCCAGATCGGTAGCGCAAACCGGTTGATTGATTTCACTGGCAACGGTCAGCGGTTTTTGGAAAACACTAATCGCCGCCTGCGTGCTGCAACCCGCCGCATCGGTTACCGTCACGGTATAAATGCCGACCGCCAGTCCTGTACGATCTTCTGTGGTTGGACCATCCGCCCATTTAATTACATAAGGAGATGTGCCGCCCACGATCGACAGATCGATCGCGCCAAACGTATCGCCAAGGCAACTGGTGGGGGTCACCACATAGGTCAGTAATAAGGTGTTGTTGAGCTTCAGTGTATAGCTTTTGCTCGTCGAGCAACCTAAGGCGTCGGTTATTTTTACGGTGAAGGTTCCCGCGCCAAGGCCGTTAATGTCTTGTGTCGTTGCCCCGTTGCTCCACGAATAGGTGTATGGCGTGACGCCGCCGTTGGGCGTTAGATCGATGCTACCGTTGGCCTGCGAACAGGAAGGGTTGAGCAGCGAAGCCGTAGCGCTGAGCAAAGACGAGTTTGTCAGCATGAACGATTTTTGCGCCGTGCAATTTGTTGAATCGGTTACGGTCACCGTGTATAAACCGCTGGGTACGTTGGTCAGATTTTGCTGGCTTGAGCCGTTGCTCCAGAAATAGGTGTATGTACCCACTCCTGTTCCGCCGGTCACGTCAAGTGTAATCGATCCGTTTGCCACGCCACTACACGCCGGGTTCGACACCGTCTCGGTGATGACGATTGGCGGTGGCGCCGAAACGGTCTCATGCAGCGTAAGGGTATTTCCTTTGGCATCCGTAATGGTGACGCTATACATTCCCGCCGTAAGATTTTGTATGGACGGTGTAGTAGCGCCCGTCGACCACGAATATGTAATGGGAGCTTGTCCATCCTGGATCGTGGCTCCCACTTGTCCGTCTGCACTGGCGGAACAGGTTACGTTTGTCTTTTGCAAAGTAGCCAGGAGTGTCGAACAGGTTTGCGTGGTATCGGGGGGCACGGGATGGGAAAGCGTGTCATAATCCACGCAATTACCATATTTATAGGCAACTGTGCCCAGCGTCTTGTTGCAGGTATTGTCTGAACACCAGGTAAACTTTATCGTGAAATCGGCGGGACGACCATCTCCGAAACCGGATATGTTGTCGATCTTCAGGCCATAGACACCGGTCGTGGGGTCTTTTCCAAAAACCTGTTTCCAATGTTCCGAATTGCTAACGTCTTTTAATTCGCCACAGGGAAAGCCCATGACGTAATGCGAAAGACCAAATGTCCGGGTGCCGTTATAGGAAACCTTGACTTCATACTCCGTGCACGTTTCTGAGATGGGCTCTTGCTTTACAATCACCGTCGAATAGCTGTTGTTGTCGCAGGTAGGGTGACCGCCGCCGGGTTGGCCACCACCAGGTTGGCCGCCACCAGGGTGACCGCCACCAGGGTGACCGCCGCCTGGTTGACCACCACCGTGTTGGCCATTACAGCTGGGGTGGATCGGACAAGTATGCTGCCCATTACAGTTAGGATGGACCGTACAAGTATGACGGCCATCACAGTTAGAGTTCGGATGGATAGCACAGGAAGTATGACCTCCACTGGAAGGTTTCCCACCGGAGTGACCGTCATTGGAAGGCTTCCCTCCCTTGTGGTTATCTTTCGAAGACTTCCCACCTTTCTTGCTATTCTTGGAAGACTTTTTGCTATCCTGGGAAGACGTCCCCCCCTTTTTGCTATCGCCGGAAGGATTCCAACTCGTGTGGCTATCATTGGAAGACTTTCCACTCGGTGTGGTTTTATCTCCTGGACTTCGTTTTTGTGCCACTACTTCCAGCGTAGCGAACACGCTGATCAATCCGATCAGACAAATGGTAAAGTATCGTTTCATAAGCAGGCATTTGGTTACGTCCCTGAATACACCGCAAAGGGCCGCAAATATTTTTTTAAGCAGAGAGGAGAGTATTACATCGTTAAAGGCAATCATTTCACGGTTGAAGCGGGATTACTATGGATCGCGATTTTTTTGACGCAGAAAAGCAGATGGAGGATGCGAAGGAAACTTACATGTGAACTTACGCGAAAATCCAGTTGAATGGACGATAGGGGCGTTGGATTGTGGAGCTTTTGTGCTCTAGGCATTACGTTGCGAAGGCAAAATCAGGCGCCAGGATTCAGAAGCCATTTTTTTCAAGGTTGTGGCTTGACTGAGCATTTGAAAGATTTCCCTGAGTAAGATATCTCGGTTCTACCGTTCTGTTTCCACATTCATGCCCATCCGCACGCACAACTACCGGCCCATTGAATTCTTACTGCTGACTCCTGACTAACGGCTACTGACTACTGGCTACTGCCTTACCCGTTGTTCAGGGCGAACTATCAATTCGCCCTTGAACAGCTGTTTTAAATTCCGGTCTAACAACATTTCGTCCTTCGCGGTCACGTTCACCAAGGCAAATCGTTCCTTTTCAGTCACCATCCGGCTTCTCCATTCCCATTGATCGATGGTTACGCGGTTGCCATTGGTGTACCACCAGGCTGTGTACAATTTTTCCTGGTCTCGGGACAACACTCCTTTGTAAATCTCATGCTGCCCCATGTGTTCTTTGCGGATGCTTTTGAATTGATAGCCGCTCCCGCGCCAGCACAACAGCGGGGTGTGCTCGCCGGTGAAAAATTCGGGGATGGTCTTTACATAGATCAGGAGATCGTCGGTGGTCAATTTGGTGATGCCTCCGTTTAGTTCAATGCCCTTTGCGTCTTTGAATTCAACGAAGGCGTGGGGAATGGACAACTCCGCGCCTTCCGGGCGGATGGTGAAGCTCATCGATAAAACAAAAATGCCCAATGCCGCAAGGAGTAGCCTCGATCGAATGGGCGTGTAGGTTGGCGTGGCGATTTGCTCAAATGGTTTCCCAAATTTCCGGACCAAAGTTTTGGCGAGAAAGTACAAGGGCACCATGACGTAAAGTAATAAACAAAGAACCCCGATGATCTCATGCAACGGATCTTCCGGCAGGATCCTGAAGAGCACCAGCATGACGATGCGAAAAAGATTCGATAGCACGTTCAGCCCGAACACTGCAGCAAAGAAGACGACGAGCCATCCCAGCGACAATGTGCGTTTCGCTTTCCGGTAATGATGAACGATGGCAAACACACCCATCAGCATGGACAGGCTGAGCATGCTCAGTCCCATGCAGGCTTCGTCCACGGCAAACTGAAAACCGTCCAGGATCATGAGGTTTCCCTCCACCTGAACGTCCCACCCAACCTGTAAAAGCATTCCCGCGCACTGGCTCAGCCACAAGCGGATGGGAAACCCCAGGATGGCGGTGACCTGTAGAAACACGGGCGACATCAACGCGATCTGGAACAGGATGATGGTGTTCAGCTTTCCCCCTACCGCTTCCCAAACCAGCAAAAGAAAAAAGGCCACCATGAGAAAGAAAAATATTTTGAGCAGGTACAGGTGAGCCAGCCATCCAAAAAAAAGAACACCCAGCAGATAGCACACATTGATGCGCGCCGGTCCTTGCCGGATGATCACAAACGGCAGTAAGACAAGCCCCACCACAAAGTTGCTCACGGTGACGTAAGTGAAGGGCAGCCCAATGCACCCTGCACACAGGCCCAGGGCCGTAAGCAAAATCAACAGCACCTGTTGACGGCTTACGGCTCCTGCATTCTGCATCATCGTGCCCAGCACAGCGAGTGTCATGAACGTCTCACTTTAAGGTAAATGACAAATGCTGCAAACAAAATGATCAGCACCCACTCGTGCGGCTCGGGCACCGCGCCGGAGGAATCTTTGGCAGCATTATCAAGGCTGTTCTTCGTGCCATGGATATTGAAGCGATCATAGTCCGCGCGTGTTTCCAGCACGATGAGGCTCGATACCGGCGACACCACATAGGCTTTGGACGCCTCCTCCACCAGGGCTTCGTTCACAAAATCTTCCTTGAAGTAACCGCCACCGACGCGCCGCATGATGTCGTTATAGGCGAACAGGCGGGCCAGGTGATCGGGGGCTGAATTAGGAGGAGGATTGTTGCCGGATTTCTTCCGGGTGAGCTTCAGGTTGGCATCGTGGAGCACGACGCTGTTTTCCGTTTCGTGTAGCGTGGGAAATTGCTGCTTGTCCAGTAAGGCGAACAATTCCTCCCGGGATCCTTCACCAAATTGCAACGCACGGAATTCGCGCAGCGACCCAACGTAGGTCGACACGTTTTCACCCAAATTGAAAACACGGACGCGCTTGCCGGACGCGAAAAATTTACCGAGGTGCACCGCGAACGGGCTGCCTTTGAAATCGCTGAGGTGTACCGAGAGAGCCCTCCCCTTCGTGACCACAAGGGGAGCATCCTTCTTTTTCAGCAGGTGAAATGGGAACAGGGAGAAGGCGCGTTTTTGCAAAGTTTCCGCGATCCGCCAATTCTGCTCGCTCAGTTTCACAAATTCCTCGTTATAGAACACATAGAGATTGTCCGCAAGCCGGTCTTTGAATGCCTCCACGTCGTCGGGCGTCCAACTGTTGTTGATGTCGAGGTAAACGGCGTTGGCTTGGTAGCGCTCATAATCGGGTGTGTAAGATTCCAGTGAATAGGTGTAGCCGTCGAACGAGAACGTGTTGTCCGAATTCACGGGCGACGCTTCCATTCCAATGTACAGCTCCGGATTGTAGGCGTCTTCGGAGATATAGTCACCTTGATCGTTCTTTCTAAAACCTTTGGGCATCTCAGTTTTCGGTGGTGTACCTATGAACGTGACGCGTGTCGTCTCCTGGGCATTTTCGGCGTTGGGCCCATCAAAGCGAATGCTCTTATAAACGATTTGTCCTTGTTGTCGCGTAAGGGGTGAGGTGACGCCGATCTTGAATTTACGCTCTTCTTTCGGCGTGCAGGGAAAGACGCGAACCGTCACCGTGTTTCCTTCCTGCCAATGCACTACCGATGGGTCACGGCTTTCTTTGCCAACGATGGTCGTATAAGCCTCGGTTGCCTTTTGTTTGGATGTCAGTATCGCTTTCTCTTCTACGCCGTTGATCCAAAGCGAAAGCGACGTGACCACGGAGCCTTCCGGGAGTTGAAAGGTGTAGATCGCCTCCTGCGTGTTGCGCCAGCGTTGTTTTCCCGAGTTCTTTACATTCAGGTATTTTTCGGTGTAGGCCAGGTGAAGATCCGGGTAGAGATCAACATCGGTTACAATGTAGGAGGTCGTCAGGTTTTCGCCTGACCAGAGCCGGTCTTCCGTTTGATGTCTGGTTTTGGTGATGGCCTGAAGGATGCGGATGCGTTCGTCGGCCGACAAGGTGCACTCCTTGACGCCCGTAGCCAGAAAAACCAAAGGGTCGTGTTTGCGCTGCTCTTCCCAGGATAGCCTCCGGGGAGCAAAGTCGAATTCCGAAAACCGGTCCTTTGCAGTGGTGTAGACCAAATCGGATTTGAGGATCATCCGCGTCATCCAATCGTCTTCCAATGTCTGTGCTGCTTTTACCCAAGCCGGAAGCTGGGTCTTCGGGGAGATAACCGATTGATTGGTCACCTTGGCAATCTCATCCACCCGGCGGCTCCATTCGGAGATGAAAGCCGCCGTGAACAGCAGGGGCGCCAATACGCCGACGATCATCCAAGCGGCCGGGACATCCACGTTCTTATGATAGTGTTTGATCAGGGCAATGACCAACACCACGAAACAAACCGGCACATAGATGAGCCCGCCGATCCCGAAAAATAAGAGCCCGATCCAACTGAACAGATAGTAGTTGGCGATGACCACCGTTGAATAGACATACAGTACAAACGCACCGCCAAGGCAAACAAACTGGATCTTGTTTACCCACGCCGGTAACCTGTCGAAATATTGAAAGCTCAGCAAGGTCATCGAAGAGAACACAATGTAAACGCTCCACCAGTTTGCCGACGCTTCAAACACGGCAAACTCGCGGTTCAGGGCAAAGGCACTGACGAGAAACAAATTTAACAGCACCACCGTTTTATGAATATTCTCCTTTCGCCAACTCGCCCGAATGCCATAGGCCTTGTTGTAGAGTAAGAATCCCGCATAGCCCAACGCCAAAATGTAATGACAGATAAACACCTCGAAAGTATAGTTACTGCCCTCCTGGGGTGTGAATTCAAAAAGCAGATAGAAAAAACAAGATGCTGCCAGGAAGACATATCCAAGCAGAAGAAAAGGATCGCGCTTTTGTTGCAGGGTGGTGCCACCAACCCCTACCGTGGGGTTGGCACCGATGGTTTGCTGGTCTGTTGTCATACGAACGGTTAACGACTTAAAAGTACTTTGTGTTTCAAAGTAAAATGAAATTTTCCACTTTACCAACCCGAGCTTCCGCCTTCAGGAGCCAAAATTCGGTGGTCAGTAATTAGTAGCCAGTTGTTTCGCGTCCTGACGAGAATGTCGTTCCATTTTCAATAGGTGTCGTATCGTTCGCTGATTAGCGGGTTATGCCGTGCGTTTCAGCCTCCTACCCCGCCATTCGTCGCTCCAAACCGCCTCCCTGTCGTTGGCTTCCCCAAAAGGGTTATTGTCTTCCGCCCGATTTCCTCGTTGATTTACATAGAAAAAAAAACTCTCATGTCTATGGAAACTGCTTTAGTGAAAAAATCGAATTGGACCATCCGGATGCGTCGCCAGGCTTTATTTGCGGCGCTGATGATGGTGCTGGTGTTGTTGGTGATCTTTTTGTATTCCTGTAGCTCGGACGACGTCACCACGGAGCCCACCAACCAGACCAAAAAAACATTCTATGTCGAAGGCACCCACCTTTTTGATCCCTGCGGAAAACAGGTGATCCTGAAAGGGGTGAACAAAATGAGTGTGTTCGACGAGAACGATCCGCAAGGCGCCGGATATTTTCCCGAGATCGCCAAGTCGGGTGCCAACAGTGTGCGCATTGTATGGCAAAAGACCAACAGCAATGGCACCGCCACCAGCCTGACCACGCTGGAAGCGATCATCAAGAATTGTATGAAAGAAAAGATGATCCCCATGGTGGAGATGCACGAAGCCACTTGCAACCTGAACGGACTGAACGACCTCGTCAATTTTTGGTCGAGTGCGCCGGTGGTGGCCCTGGTGAAAAAATATGAACACGCCATGCTGGTGAACATCGCCAATGAAGCCGGCGATTATTCGGTGACGGCCACGCAGTTCGAGACGGCCTATAAATCGGCCATCACGCAATTGAGAACGGCGGGCATCAACACACCGCTCATCATCGATGCGCCGGATTGTGGCAAGAACCTGGAACTCGTGGTGCCCATCGCCGCGAACCTGGTGAATCACGATCCGCTGCACAACATTCTCATCTCCGCTCACCCCTATTGGTCCAAGAAAGACGGTGCCACGCCGCAATTCATTGCCGGTCAACTGAACGCTGCCGCCACGGCACAAGTGCCCCTTATACTGGGCGAGGTCTGTGCGTTCGGCGGTTACCCCGGCGACAACGTGCCCGAGACTTACGGCTGCACGACCGAAGGTGCCGTGGACTATGCCGCCGTCCTCACCGAGGCCGCCAAGCATGACATTGGTTGGTTATTGTGGGAATGGGGACCCGGCAACGGTTATTACAACGTCGATCCCGTCGTCCTTTGCCCCACGATGGACATCACGACCAACGGAACCTATGCTTCCGTTCAGGCGATCACGCCGAACGATCCCAATGCTTGGGCCAAAGATGCCGTGATCACCGGTGCATACAGCATCAAGAACACCGCACTGAAGACCGCTTACCTTCAAAACGGGTTTATCTGCCAATAGGCCAACCGTAGTAAGCTTCTATTTGATCCACTGTTAAGCGAAACGTAGTATTCCGCCGGGGCCTTGTGCCCCGGGCCAGGGATCTATTTTGTGAAAAGAACGCCTCGTTCTCTTCGTGGAACCTCTTTGTCTGTACTACACTACTTCAAGACCCCTCAAAAAATGAAATCCTTCATAGCATCCTCCATGATCTTCATCGTGTCGGCTGTATCTCAGCAGTGCGCACATGAATATGAATTCAGCGACGACCCGCCGCGCCACTCGATCAGCCAGATCTCGCCGGTGTGCGGTCGGATGGGCGATACCCTCACCATCACCGGAAAAGATTTCAGTGACATCACTTCCAAGAATACCGTCTTCATCAATGGAACCAAGGCCGCAGTATTGCTGGCATCTTCCACCTACCTCACCGCGATCGTTCCCGCGCGTGCAGGCTCGGGCAATGTTTCGGTGGTGGTTGACAAGGCCGAGGCCACGGGCCCGAACTTTACGTACCTGCCCACCGGTGTGGTGACCATCGCTTCGAACGACCTTCAGATGGATGGCCTGGCGGCCGATGTACAAAAGAACATCTACGTCGTTCGGGCCGTGCTGAACAGCATCTACAAACGCGCTTCCTCCGGGGCCATCAGCTTCGTCGCCGGCGGCGGCAGGGCGGGCAATACGAGTGGCTACTTCAATGGGTATGGCAGCTTCGCGTTGTTCGACTATCCCTCGGATGTGGCGGTAGACAGCAAAGGGAACGTGTATGTTTCCGATACCGGCAATAATTGCATCCGCATGATCGCACCCGATGGATATGTGAGCTTGTATGCCGGCGTCGATAACTTTCAATACGGTCACCCCCAACCCGGCTATCTCGACGGGCCACGCAACCAGGCCTACTTCGACAGACCCCGGGGCCTCTTCATCGACAAGCAGGATAATCTCTACGTATGCGACGAAGGCAACGTGCGGGTGCGCATGATCACACCCGATGCGAATGACCTGGTGGGGAATGTAACCACCATCGCCGGCACGGGTGAACACGGCGGCAAAGACGGTCCTGCCCTGCAAGCCACCTTTAGTTTTGTACGAGACCTCGTGGTGGACGACGACGGCAATATTTTTCTGACCGAAGCCTACGAACCTGCCCGGGTCAGGAAGATCGCGAGCAACACTGGCGTGGTGAGCACGATCCTGGACGAAGCCAAAGCGCGCTATGGTTGTTCCGGCGAACCGTATGTTCCCCTTTCCATCGGAGGCGTAGCCCTCGGGCCGGAGGGTAATGTGTACTGCAGCGCCTATGTTCGCGGCAGTGGCAGCTACCTGACCGACCGGACCAAAATTATCACCATCGCATCCGACAACACCATCAGCGCGTTGGCCGGTGGTGCCGATGCCAACGGGCCGCGCGAAGGCATCGGTGAGAAGGTCCATTTTCCCTTTACGGGTTATTTGATCATGATGGACGGCGCTTTGTATACCGGCACCGACTATCAGTTGGTGCGCGTGGAGCCGAATTGACGAAACACGTGCATCATGAAAACGCTGAGAAAAAAATTTGCCTATGCCTCCTTGCTGGTCTTCTGCCTGACCGCCACTCACCTGGCGGCCAGCGCCCAGGACCTGGAGAACATTGCCCAGCAAAAGCCGGTCACGTTCTCGGGAAGCGCAAGCGCACGTATGCTGTTCTATTCGGCCAAAGGCATTCAAGACCGGAGAAAACCTTTTTCCTATGTGCTCTCCGGTTCGCCCGTGTTGACGCTGTATGGGGTGACCATCCCTTTCTATTTTGTGTACAGCGAACAAGAGCGCTCGTTCCGGCAACCGTTCAACCAGTTCGGGTTGAGTCCGCGGTATAAGTGGATCACGCTTCACGCCGGGTACCGCAACATTACCTATTCGCCCTACACGCTGGCGGGTCATACCATTCTTGGCGCGGGTGTCGATCTAACGCCTGGCATACTGCGCATTGGATTTATGTATGGACGGCTTAACCGCGCTACAGCCGTGGACACTACGTCGGGAACGTATGATCCTTTTCAGTACACCCGGCGTGGTTATGCGGCAAAGATCGGGGTCGGGAAAGGGAATAATTTTATCGACTTCAGCATGATGAAAGCCAAAGACGACAGCACCAGCGTTCACTATTCCGAAAAAATGACCTCGCGTGTGTCGCCCGCCGAAAATGTAGTGTTTGGAGTGAGTGGTGCCTTTACCTACAAGGGTGTATTTGTGGAAGGTGACGCGGGCTTCAGCTACTACACCACCAACCTAGGGTCGCATATCAAGGTCGATTCCATTCCGGATATTTTGAAGAGTACGCTGGGAAATTTTATCACCATCAACGGCTCCACTGAATTTTATAGTGCATACAACATTGCGGTGGGGTATCGCCTGAACGATCTCACGCTCAAAGTTCAATACAAGCGAGTCGATCCCGACTTCAAATCCATGGGGTCTTATTTCTTTAACAACGACCTGGAGAACATCACCATCGCGCCGAGCTTCTCCCTCTTTAAACGGAAGCTTCATTTCGCGGGCAGTCTCGGGTTGCAACGCGACAATCTTCAGAACCAGAAGGAATCGACCAGCAAACGGGTGATCGGATCGGCCAACCTTACAGCCAACATCACCGACAACCTCGGTGTGGATTTCACCTACACCAATTTCTCGACAAAACAACAACCAGGAAGAGTGTTCGTGGCGGACACGTTGCTCGTCACACAAACCACGGGAACCGTTGGTATCACGCCACGATACATTATCCCGAAGGAGAACGTCACGCACACCTTCCTGCTTTCGTGGAATCGCATGAGCCTGCAAGATCTGAATGCATCTCCGAGGATGAACAACGATCTCAGCTCGGTGAACATGTTCTTCAACTACCAGATCATGCTCGTTCCCAAAAACCTCACGCTCTACGTCAACCTCAATTCCGCACACCTCACCATGGCGAGAACCGAGACTGGTAACAAGGGCATTACACTGGGGGGCAGCAAGAACCTGAAAGACAACAAGCTTTCGGTGGGGTTGTCAATAGCGATCCTGCAATCTTTTTCCGGGGGACAGAAGAATCTGTTGCTGAACGATGGGCTTCAATGTTCATACCGGCCCAGCAAACGTCACACGTTCAGCACCAACATCAACTACATCGGAAACTTTCCCCATGAAGGCAATAAAGAGAGCACACGCTTTAGCGAGTTCCGGGGTGAAATTTCTTACGCCGTAAATTTTTAAGAAAATGAATTCAAAATCTAAACAACCTTTTCATATGTCTATTCCTGTGAAGGTTCGTGCCCGCGCGATCGTTTTGATCGTTGCCGTGCTTTGGCTGGTGGCCTTGGCCACGTATTGCCAGGCGCAAAATGATGTTACCGTTACCGTGATGGTGACCCCGCCCTATTCGACGAAGATCGATGACTATGAGAAACACCCCGAGCGCATCATCATCACGCTGCAGTCGCATCGCCAGTCGGCCGTGTCGTTGCAATTGCGCGGGGCGATCATTGGGGACAATGGCATCGAGATCCATGCTTCGCGTCAGTACCGGTCGCCGCGGCCGATCGATCTGCCTGCGGGCATGACCCTGCAGCTCGACGCGATGGCCATCCGTAGTTTGTTCGACATCGACAAACTCGAGGTGCGCGGCACGTCGGCCACCGCATTGCGCGAAGGCAACGGCTTGCCGGAGGGCATCTATCGCATTTGCGCGCGGGCGTATGATTATAATCAACCGGAAGTTCCGTTGTCGGTGGATGAGCCGATGGGTTGCAGCAATGCTTTTCGCATCACCAACCTGGAGCCTCCTTATCTCATCCGGCCGTATGCCGATGAAGTGGTGCGTGGCGTTACGCCGCAGAACGTGCTCTTCACCTGGAGCTTTCCGGCAGGTGCGCCGCCGTCGACACAATTCAAGTTGAAGATCGTGGAGATGCTGACGCCCGGCCGCAACATCAACGATGCCATGCAGTCGGCCACGACGCCGCCGTTTTTTGAGCAGACGGTGACCGGCAACGCGTTTCTCTATGGCCCGGCGCAACCCACGTTGATCGCCGGAAGAAAATATGCCTTTATGGTCACGGCGATCGATCCCTTCCGGAGCACCGTGTTCCGGAATGAAGGCCGGAGCGAAGTGAGCTCGTTTACGTTTGGCGAAGCGCCTGCAAACAAATTTCCGAACGTGGCGGCATTCAAAGTGATGAATGCCATGGGGCCCGTGGTGTGCAGCTGCCAGGAAGCCGTGCCAGGCGGTGGTGTGGACAATTCCAAAGCGATCGTCGGCAGCAAAGTGACCATCGGAAAATTCGAGATGACGGTGCTCGAAGCCACCGAACAAGCCGGCCTGCTGAAGGGACACGGCAAGATCAACTTCCCCATGATCAACAGCAAGCTCATCCCCATCCTGGTGGAGTTTGCCGACCTGCAAGTGAATGCCTCCAACCAGGCCATCAGCGGCACAGTGAAAGCAAAAGTGAAAAGCGATGTCGACTTCATCCCGGCCGTGCCTGCGCCAAACATCCAGTCGATTCCATTCACCTCCAGCGACGCTCAGAAGCTTGATGAATATTTCAAAGCCAACGTGAAGCAACTGGTTTCCAACATCAACACCGCCATCGACAATGCGGGGTTTGAAATGCCTTTGGGACTTGACAAAAACATCGGCGGCATTGGCACGGTCGTTGCCATTACCGGCGCCACGTTCACGCCCGAGCAAGCCACGTTCGAAGCCGCCACGGTGGTGAACATTCCCGACGGTGCCACCAAAATTGCGCTGGGTGCAAAATCGGTTTGTATGGACAACGCCGGTCTGTGCGGCCAAGGCACACTTTACCTGTCGAGCGACTTCAACATTGCTCCCCTCAACATGAAGCTCAAAGGTGTAGCGCCGATGCCCGTCAATCCGCTTGACTCCGGAACGTATGTGGTGTTTGACAAAGACGGATTCAAAAAACTTCGCATACAGGCCGAGTATGCTTTCCCCGCCGGCATGCTGGTGAAAAAATCGGACATGGTAAGCCCGGTAAAGGCGACGCTCACGGCGAGTGCCATTTCCTGGAGCAATTGGATGGCGAAAGTGGATATCGATCCATTCTATTTGAGTGGCAGCACCGATTTCGGTTTCACGCTGGTGGGCAGCGGTACCTATGATCACTCTTCCTCATCAAATCCTATGGGGATGCCGGTCATCGCCGCCAAGCCCAATCTTTCCACCCCCGACTGGAACGGCTTCTATCTTCCCAACCTGACGGTAGAGCTCCCGGCAATCATTAAAAAGGCATCGGGTGGGCCGCCCCTAACGACTGCCGTAAAAGATCTGATCATTGACACGCAAGGCCTGAGCGGTGCCGTGAACGCCACCAACGTGTTGGCTATTGGCGATGGTGACCTGGGCGGATGGTATTATTCGGTGGATAACATCGGCATAAACTTTCTGAACAACTCTTTTGTATCGGGGGGCATGAATGGCAAGCTGGTGCTTCCTATCTCCGGCTCCAACACCGCCAATCCAAAGAGTCAACTCGATTATACTTCCACTCTGAGCAAGCCCGCGGGTTCGCTGGAATTTCAGTTTGTGATCAAGCCGAAGAACGACCTCGAGGTGCCCATCTGGTACTCGAAGTTCACGCTGGCCAACACGTCAAACATCCTGGTGACCGCGGGTGGTGGAAAAGATTTTTATGCGGCCGCCACGCTTAACGGAGGTATGGACATCATCGCCGACTTGTCGCCGTTGACGAAGATCAATTTCCGGGCAATGGAATTCCAGGGGTTGAAGCTGCAGACCGTGGCGCCTTATCTCGACATCGAAACGTTCAATGCCGGGTTGGCCAGTCCGAACAAGTCGCTTGGCGGTTTTGATATTGGCTTAGAGCAAATCAAACCCGTGCTTTCCGGATCGAAAGCTGGCATCGGTTTCACGATGAACGTGGAGCTTTGCAACATCGCGTTGATGCCTAAAGCGTCGTTCAGCTTTGATTTGCTCGGCAAGTTGGACTTCAACGGCAAACGCCCTGACTGGAAGTTCGACAAAGTGGATCCCAAGAAAATCAGCCTCGAGGGAACGGTCGGTCCCGTCAACGTGAAAGGTGACGTGGCTTTCTTTGATGGTGATGCCGAGTTTGGTAATGGCATTCGCGGAGGATTGAAAGCTGTCATGTTTTCGGGTTTTGAAGCGGATGCGCAAGTACTGTTTGGCAACAAATCCTTCCACTATTGGTATGTCGACGCCCGGTTCAAATTGCCGCCTCCCGGTATCGCCGTGGGCGGGCCAATTCCCGTCAGCATTTTTGGTTTTGGCGGCGGTGTGTTTTACAACCTCAGTCAAAAGCCCGTACTCAACCCGAAAGATTTTTACAACGCTGGTCCCCCGCCGGTTGCCAACCTGTATACGCCGACAGCCAACCGCGCCGGTTTCAAGGCCACCATCATTATGGGGGTGAGCGATGGCACTTCGTTCCAGGCGTCGGGTACGTTCGAGGCGATCGTGAACACCAGCACCATGGCACCGGTGTCGATGAGCATTGACATCGATGCAGCAATGATCTGCCCGTTGATGCAAACGGATAAGGCGTTTGTGAAAGGCAAAGGCATCATTCGCTACGACTTCGCCAACGATATCTTTGATGCCATGGTCGGTGTGAACGTGAATCTGGTCGACGTCATCGACGGGCATGGATTTATCCACCTCAACATCGACGCCGGCAAGAGTCAATGGTTCTTCAAAGTGGGCGAGCCTTCGGATCGGATAAAACTGAGCCTGGTGAAGTTCCTGAACTACGACGGCTATCTGATGATGGGGAACCACGACATCCCGGGAGTGCCGCCGCCACCCCAACAAGTGCTCGATCAAATCAAAGGCTACGGCGGAAACCGCACGGGTGACATCGGGATGGGTGAAGGTCTTGCCTTTGGTGCCAGCATGGGTTACGGACCGGCGGACCTTCGCTTCCTGATCTTCTACATGAGGCTTGGCGCGGGCATCGGTTTTGATATCGCGTTGCGAAAGTTGAGCGAGGGTTGTGATGCGGCAAAGGAACCGGGCGTTAATGGCTGGTATGCCAATGGTCAACTGTATATGTGGGCCGAGTTCGCGTTTGGCTTGAGTGTGGATGAATGGTTCTTCACGGGCAATGTGGCCGTGGCCGAAGTGAAGGCTGCCGCGCTCATGACGATGGGCATACCGAACCCCACATGGTTCGACGGCTGGCTTCATGGCGAATACAACGTGTTGGGTGGACTGATCTCTGGTCATATGAACTTCCACGTTGAGGTTGGCAGTCGTTGCGTTCCGGAATACAGTCCGTTTGGCGGCATACCGATCATCAGTGAGTTGAGTCCAGCCGGAAACAACACGTCCATCCTGGCCGATCCGCAGACGGCATTCAACTATCCTGTGGAAACCGAGTTTGTCATCCCCATGCTCAACGACAAGGGTGTGCAGGTGGCCCGCACGTTCCGGGTGGATCTGCAACAGTTTGATGTGATCAAGAAGAGCACCGGTGAAGTTGTTTGCAGCAAGACACTGAACCGCACCTTCCGGATCTCGGATGAAGGCAAACTGGCCACGATCTATAAAGATGCCGCGCTTGACCCGAAAGAAAACTATACCATCAAAGTAAAGGTGCAAGCCTTTGAGATCATTGGCTCTACCAAAAAGCCCTGCACGTTCAAAGGCAATCCGATGATTGAAGAACGAAGCCTCGATTTTGCCACGGGCGAATGCATTGCCAAGATCACCAATGCGGTTGTGGCCACGTATCCCATCAGCCGGCAGCGTTACCTTTTGCAAAAAGAATCGACAACGGGATACATCGAGCTCACCCAAGCCGTGCCTTGTTTGATGAACGATCCCAACTATGATCTCTTTGCGATTTTTACATCGTACCAGGGTGGCAAGTCCGGAACCTTCGAAACGCCTGTGTCGTCCTATGGCCGCTACGGTGTGTCGTTCGCCATTCCCACGTTGCCAAACGATCAGGTGATCGAGTTCAAATTGGTGAAACGCATCAAAGCAACCTCCGTCATGGCGGCATCGGGCTCGCCCGGCAGCGGGATTCAAAAATTTGGACAACTCAAGGGCACGGCACTGATGGGTAGCAACTTTACACACGATGTGGAAAATAAGTATCTGGGCAGCTACAACTTTGTCGACGTGAGCAACAGCGCGTTGACCGGTGTGCACGTTTCGCTGAAGAAGGCACCGGATATCGAGTTGCACCGGTACTATTTTAAAACCAGCAAGTACAACACCCTGTCCGAAAAGCTTTCGCATTCCGAAGTGTCGTCGACGGCACGCAAAGATGCCTTTGGGATCCTCGAGTTGTATGCCGCTGAATATGGATTGAGTGAAGGTTTCGATGTGTTCGATATCCAGGGATTCAACTACACGTTTGCAGACGATGGCTATAAGATCGGTCCGTTGGTTGTCGTGTCTGAAGCCAAGCCGCGCAACCGGTGGTCGGAAGAACACACGCGTCGCGCCTTCTATGAACCTTGGGCCAAGGTTTTCTATGGCGGTTATTATGAAGAACTGGGCCCGCGCTATATCCGCTCTTTTGGCACGCCACTCGAGGAGATCGCCTTCTTTGAACCGGCATCGCGCCCGATCGACTTTTCTGTCGGGTCCGTCGATCCTCCGCTAACCAATGCGGAGATCAATGAGCAAGTCATCTCGCAATACATTAAGGTCTATGCCAACGAGGTGGCCAGCAAGTCCGCGGTAACTAAAATGATCATGTTAAAATAACAAACACTATGAAAACCTTTCAAATCATTCTATCCGTAGCCATCGCGCTGTTTACCGTCCCAGCCCTGGCACAACTGAAGCTGAGCGCCGTGGCGGCAAAACCGATGGCGATGCAATCCGCGTCGGCGCTCGTGAATAAATCCTATGAAGGTGAGGGCGTGGTTGCCTACGAAAAAAGTAGTTCATCGGTGAGCAAGCCTATCTCCGAGATGATGCGCAGATACGACAAGACGATCACCATCAGCTACCAGATCGCATCGGTGAACGCCCTCGAATGGATCAACGTTCGCAACCGGGCTGCCGACATTATCGACAATCATTTCTGGGATGCTCTTTTGGCCGGGCTTTATCCCGCGCTGTCATCGCTGGCGACGGACGAATTTGTGCCGATCTCCGCCTATGCGCCGCTCACGTTAAAATTGAATTTCAACTACGTGAGCAAGACGCCACCTTATTATCACCACCCGGAGGATTTCGCACAAACCAACACGGGTGCTCCCATTCACACGAAAACCATGTTGATAAAAAAATAAGATTATGAGAACGATTGCCCTCTTCCTCATCCTGCTGGCCATGCAGCACCTTGCCAATGCTCAAAAGCCGGCGACGCCTCAAAAGAAAGTGAAGGCGACGGATTCGCTGCGCTATGAACGATCGCTCCACATGGTGGGCAAATATTATGGCGACTCCGTCGTGTTGCGTTGGGCTCCCTCCGATCCCCTATTGTGGAGAGCGTATAACGACGCCGGGTATGTGATCGAACGCATGGAGATCACCCCAAAAATGACGACCCGGCCCGTGCGTGAAAAATTGAATGCTGCACCGATCAAACCGTGGACGCTCGCCGAATGGAAAGCGCGGGCGCGTCACTCCGACACCACGGCCGCCGTGGCCGCGACGTTGCTCTACGGCAAGTCGAACCTTCCCACCTTTAAGCCGGATAAACGCGGCAAGACAAACGACGTGGATCTCGGTGCGGCGTTCAATCAAAAATACGACCAGGAGAACCGGTTTTCTATGGCGCTGTTGATCGCCGACAACAACGCTTTCGTCGCGCAGGGACTGGGACTTCGTTTCGTGGATAAGACCGCACAGAAGGGAAAGACATATTTGTATTCGGTTCACGCCCTCACCAATCCCAGCGCAGTGAAGTCCGATTCGGCCGCGGTGCTGATCAATACGAATCAATCGCAGGCCATGGTGCCCATGCCGGAGATTCGCTATGAAGAACTCGACCGCAAAGTCACTTTTCATTGGAACCGGAAATTTTCCAACGCCTACTTCTCCGCATATTATATCGAACGCTCCGACGACGGTGGCAAGACGTATAAGCGAAGAAACAACAAGCCGTTCGTGCAACCCCTCTCGAGCGGAGATCGATCGAACGACCAGATCGTTTTTACGGATTCCCTTCAGCAGAACTATAAAAAATATTTCTATCGTATCACCGGCATAACTCCCTTTGGCGACCTGGGCCGGCCGTCGCCAGCCATGCCCGTGATGGGCGTCGACAAAACGGCGCCAGCGCCTCCGCTGAAAGTGGTTGCCGAACACCTGGGCAAACGAAAAGTGAAGCTCACCTGGCAAAAGACCACGCGTGAACCCGACTTTGCCGGGTATATGATTGGCCGGAGCGAAACCATGAACGGACCGTTCGCGCCGCTCACCATGAAGCCGCTGGGTAAAGAAAGTGTTACCTACACCGACACCACGGCCGTCCCTTGGGGAACAAACTACTACGTGGTGTCGGCCATCGACACGGCCCGCAACGCCGGCATTTCTATTCCAGCCTATGTTACCATGATCGACACTATCGCGCCTCTGAAGCCGATCGGTCTTTTGGGAAAGATCGACACCACGGGGATTGTTCACGTGAAGTGGACCCTTGGAAAGGAACGCGACCTGATGGGTTATCTCGTGTACCGAGCCAATGCAAAAGATCATACGTTCATCCCGATCACGCGGAACTTCATCGCCGACTCCACGTTCACCGACAGCCTGGCGTTGAACACACTGACGGAAAAAATATATTATCGCATCGCAGCCTTTGACAAGAACCGGAATCCCAGCGCCTACTCCGATATCCTGGAGTTGAAGAAGCCCGACAAGGTCCGGCCGGTAGCGCCGGTGTTCACCACCTTTGCCGTTTCCGATACAACGGTGAGGCTCTCGTGGGCGCCCAGCAACAGCGCCGATGTGAAAGGCCAGACGCTTTACAAACGCGAACTGGGTGGCGCATGGGCCGAAGTGGCCCGGCTCGGCAAAGACTCCACGCGGTTCACCGACACCAAAGTGAAAAAACAGACCTGGTATGAATACAGCCTCATCGCCAGCGACGACGATGGAAACTTCTCCGGACGTTCTTTCCCCCTGAAGGTGCGTGTATACGATTCAGGCATGCGGCAGAAGATCGAAGGCTTTGCGGCTAAAGTGAACGCCGACAAAAGATCGGTGGCCCTGAGTTGGAAGTACCCTGTGAAAGGCGACTATTATTTCCTGGTCTACCGGTCGTTCAATGGAGGCGGCCTGGAAATGTACCAGCAGGTGACCGGCGACAAATATGCATTTGCCGATACGCAGGTGCTGAAAGGAACGTATGAGTATGCCGTCAAAGCGGTCTACAAAGACGGTGGCCAATCGCTGATCACAAAAAACATGAAGGTGGAAATAAAATAAGGCGGGGGCGTATTTCTAGGAACGGAGGTGGAGGAATTCTATCTTTGGATAGAGTCCTCCAAACCCCCTCTGATAAATGACCCGGACTGCTTTGTCATGCCTGTTCGTATGGATCGCTGCGCTAGGGCTATTTCCCTGCCGGGCGCAGCTCCCGGCCTTCCGGTTTGAAACCATCACTACGCGCGATGGCCTGCCGAGCAACACCGTGCTGTCGGCTACGCGCGACCGCTCCGGGTTTATGTGGTTTGGTACCCGTCTATGTCCGGTGCGATATGACGGCACCACGTTCAAAAGTTTTTTAACACCTGAAACAAAATTTGTTGCCGGCATCGCCCATGACCAGGCCAACACCCTATGGCTTGCATCGGATCTGAACGGCGTTTGCCGGATCGACTCGTTGCGAAAAACGATGGAACCCGTGCCCGGCATGACCGACAAACAGACAGGCGATTTCTTTATCGACTCGAAAGGTGTAGGATGGTACAGCGACCGCCGGGGCGTTAATCGCATCGATCTGAAGACCGGCAAGATCAAACATTATGATTTTGAACAGACCACCTTTGTGTGGATCAAAGCTTCGTTTGTAGAAGATGCCGACCATACCCTCTGGGCTATTGGCCGCGACAACGGGTTGTTTCGCTACGATGCCCAAAAAGACAGCATGATCTGCGTGTGGGGAATGGATTGCAAAGATCCCTCGCGGCGCGAACAACTGCTCCTCAACACCGCCTATGCCGACCGCGACGGTTACTTGTGGATCGGATCGTATGACCATGGCCTGATCCAATACAACACCCGGACGGGCGCCCGCCAGATGTTTGCCACAGGCCAACGCAAGAACGAAGTGCGCTGCGTGGAAGAAGGAACCGATGAATTTGGGAAACGCATCCTTTGGATCGGCAACGAGCAAACCGTGGGCATCTTCCGGCCGGAACAAAAAGAATTCTACTTCTTTCCCGGTATCCTGGACGAACCCTTTGAAGTGAACGACATCTATCGCGACACCCAAAACGACATCGTGTGGATCTGCACCTCGCGGGGCATTGTGAAATATCACCCGCGCAGCAATCTTTTTCAGGGCCACGAACTCCCGAAAAACCTCGTGCATTGGCCGGTAGACGTGAACGTGATCCTGCCCGACCAACGCAAAGGATATGAACATGTCTTTTACCTCGGGTTGTCACACAGCGGCGTACTGCGCTGGGACATGGCATCGGGGACTTATTCGCTGATCGCCTTCTCCCACGAAGCCACTGCCGAAACACGGTGGATGGTGCAGCGTGCAGACGGCACCCTTTGGATCGGGACGGATCGTCTCGACTATAGACGCCCCGGCATTTTCGTATACGATCTTGAAAAAGAAAAACTGATCACACCGCCGCTCAGCGTCTTGGCCAACACCTACTTCTCCGTTCCGTTCTTTATGTACGGCTTCTTCGACCCGCACGATCACCTCTGGCTTGGCAACTCCGACGAGGGCATTCACATCCTGGATGAAAAACTTCAAAAAGATGTGACCCCGTGGAGCGACGCCACCCAGCGCGACCTCCTGAAAAACAACAACCTGCTCATGAGCATCGTCAGCAGCCCACAGGGAAAAATATGGCTGGGCACTTATGGAGGTTTGTACCAGGCCGATGAAAACTCAAAACAGTTTACAGCGCTCGACAAAAATGCGCTACCGGACTCTATCCCCGACCACGCCGTGAATTCCATCCTGGAAGACCATGCGGGTAACCTGTGGGTGGCGCGTTGGGGAAGTCTCACGCAACTGGATGCCGCGGGAAAGGTCGCCGCGATCTACACCACCGCCAACGGTTTTTACGATCGCGAAAACCGGGGCCTGGCCGAAGACCACTCGGGACATGTCTGGATGGGTAACTACGAAGGATTGTATTGCATCTTTCCATCATTGAAACGCACCTTGCGGTTTACCGTGAACGACGGCCTGTTCAGCGACAACACCGCCGGCCGGCTGTTTACCAGTGCAGATAAAAATCTCCTCTTTGTCGGCCAGACGAACGGATTCAATTTTATCGACGTGCGTCAATTGCTGGAGCCCCTCCATCCGCCACCGTTGGCCATCAGCAGTTTCAAGATCCATGAAAAAGAGCAGCACCTGAATTTTAACGCGCCCATCACGTTGGCCCGCGAGGACAATTCTTTTACGGTCGATTTTGTGGCGCTTAACTTTCGCAAACAACACGACAACCAATACGCCTATTCCCTCGAGGGATTTGAAAAGGATTGGAACTACATCCATGCCAATCACCAGGCCTACTACACCAACCTGAACCCGGGAAGCTACACGCTTCACCTCAAGGCTGGCGATGCGTTTGGCAACTGGAGTCCACACGAAGTAAAACTCCAGCTCATCGTGTTACCGGCATTTTATGAGACGTGGTGGTTCCGGACGCTCGTCATTCTGACCATTGCCGCGATCTTGTATGCGTTGTATCGTTATCGCATCAACCAATTGCTGCGCCTGCAACACATCCGCAACCGGATCTCGGCCGACCTCCACGATGAGTTGGGTTCATCCCTCAGCAGCATCAGCATCATGGGTGCGCTTGCCCAAAATAAACTGGCCGGCGAACATCCTTCCAAACCTTTCCTGGAACGCATGGTGGACGAGGTGCAACAGATCAGCGGTTCGCTGGACGACATTGTGTGGAACATCAGCCCCAAGAACGACGCGCTGGCCAGCCTCATCGCCCGCATGACCCGCTACTCGTCCGAACTCTTTGAAGCCAAGCAGATCAGTTATCAATTTGCCATCCCCGAATATATTGAGCAGATCAGCCTGACCATGGAGCAACGCCGCAACGTCTATCTCGTGTTCAAAGAGTCGGTGAACAACCTGGTGAAATATTCGCACTGCACCCATGCCACGGTCACCATCTCGATCGATCACAAGACCCTTTTGCTCTCCATCGAGGACGATGGCCAGGGTTTCGACCCCAAAGCGCGAACGGACCGCAATGGCATCTACAACCTCCGGGAGCGGGCCGCCGAGCTACGGGGCACCATCGAGATCCATTCGGAGGCCGGAAAAGGCACGCGCATTGTGTTGCGCTTCCCCCTGAAGCAGCATGACCCAAAAGGGGTATTGAAAATGAATAGACAGTAGCTTCCTTTGCACTATGATATCGGTATCGATCTATGAGGACAACGAAAAACTCAGGGACGTCCTGGAGATGCTCATCAGCACCACCGACGGTTTCAAGGTGTTGGGAACCTATGGCGACTGCCAAAACGTTCGCGCCGAGATAAAGGCGTCGCGTCCCGACGTGGTCATCATGGATATCGACATGCCCGAGTGCAGCGGCATCGACGGCGTAAAGCTCATCAAGGAGATCGACGTCACCGTGAAAGTGATCATGCACACCGTCTTTGACGACGACGACAAGCTCTTCGCCTGTCTCAGCAACGGCGCCGATGGCTACCTGTTGAAACGCGACACCTACGTTCAGCTGATGTTCGCCATCCGCGATGTAATGGAAGGCGGCGCACCCATGTCGCCCGGCATTGCGCGAAAAGTGCTGACCGTTTTTCACAAGCCGAAAGAAACCGGCGAACAATATCACATCACGCCCCGCGAGCAACAAGTGCTTCAACTTTTGTCGCGCGGCTTTTCTTACCGCATGATCGGGCTGGAAGTTTCCATCTCTCCCGAAACGGTGAAACGGCATTTAAAAAATATCTATCAGAAGCTGCACGTACAGTGCGGACCGGAAGCGGTGGCGAAAGCGATCAGGGAAAAGATCATTTGATTTTCCCGCGGATTGTTCGAACGCCGTTACCCGGGCAAAAAAAAGGTGCAGGTTGCACCTTTTTTATTAACTGGATATTATAACGAACTAAACGATCTCCGCTACAGCACATCAATTCGCTCCCGACACAATCGCATCCACCGCATCGCTATGTTCGATCTGCCGGCAGACCGATCGAACAAACAGTTTATCTTCAACTTCCTTTCGGAAATGAATTTTCAGTTTTTCTTCACCGTTATCTTCTCGCCGCTGTATTCGATCACCTGCGCAGGACGAGCATCTCTGCTCATCCTTGCAGCGTGATCTTCACTAACCCAAAAAATCTGTATCATTCTTTTTTCCAACAGACCATCAAAAGTTCCCTGGCGTTTGCCGAGGGTCAATGTTTGGTTGGATTCCGTGTAGGTCAATGGAAGGGTGGCGTATTGTCCTTTTATATAATCGTTATTCAATCCATTGTCTTCGTACAAGGAAAATGAACCGTCGGCACCGGTGTAGATATAGATGGACAGGGGATCAGCAACTTTCTCGGCCGTGTATTGCAACTCTGGGCCTACCGGTATGATGGAGCCCGCTTTCACAAACACCGGGATTCTTTCGAGGGGTGCGTCGGCTTGAACGGTCTGCCCGCCGTCGAAATGTTTTCCGGTATACAGATCGTACCATCCGGTGTTCGCGGGTAAGTATACCGGCCATGTCCGCGCCTTGTAGTCTGTGACCGGCGCCACCAGGAACGACGGGCCGAACAGGAATTGATTACCCAGGTTCAGCACTTTCTTGTCGTCCGGAAAATCCATCACGAGCGCCCGCATGATCGTGTAGTCTTCCCAATACGTTTTGGCCGCCAGCGAATAGATGTAGGGCATCAGGCTGTAGCGCAGTTTGTCGTAATACAGCATGGACTTGTACGCCGGGTGATTGTCGGGCGCCACGTTGAACATTTCCCGGTAGGGATATTGACCGTGCACACGGAAAAGCGGATTGAACATGCCGAACTGGAACCAGCGTGTCATGCGCTCGCGCCATTCTTCGAGGTCTTCGCCTTGCGCTTTTTCAAATTTTTTCTCCACGGAAAATCCCCCGATGTCGGTGGTCCAATACGGGATCCCGGACAAGGAGAAATTCAGGCCTGCGGGAATTTGCGTTTTGAAATCCTGCCAGTTTGCCGCGATGTCGCCGCTCCAGGTGGCCGCCGCATAGCGTTGTGATCCGGCGAATGCCGAGCGCGTAAAAATGAAAACGCGTTTGTCGGGGTCCGTCCGGCGAAGGCCTTCGTAGATCGCCTTTTCATTCATGAGGGCATAGGCATTGAAATATTTTGTAGACGAACCCAACGCGGTGGGATTCATGAGTTTTTTGCGATCGGCGATGGAGGCGTTGGATAAAATGTCGGGCTCGGTCGAGTCCAGCCACCAGCCGTCGACACCCTTGCTGTTGAGTTTGGTGTTCACCAGGTTCCAAAAAGCTTCGCGCGCTTTCGGGTTATAGGCGTCGTAGAACGTGGACACATAGCCCTTGCCAATCCAGTCCCGCTGACGGTTTTGGATGTTTGCTTTATAGAGGAATCCTTTTTTATCAAAGTCGTTATAAGCATCGATGCCTTCATAAAACTTGGGCCACACCGAGATCATGAAATGGGTTTTGTACTTTTCATGCAGTTGTTTGATCATGCCCTCCGCATCCGGGAAACGGGTCAGGTCAAAATCCTGGCTGCCCCACTTGTCTTCGTCCCAATAGGACCAGTCGAGCACGATGTTGTCGAGGGGGATCTTGCGTTTTCTGAATTCGGCTACGACGTCGAGGATCTCTTGCTGGGTTTTGTAACGCTCGCGGCTTTGCCAGAAACCCATCGCCCACTTCGGAAAGATCTCCGCTTTGCCCGTAAGCGTTCGGTAGCCACGAATGACATCGTCCAGGTTTCTTCCGGCCATGAAGTAGTAGTCGATCTGGTCGCCCGCTTCCGAGAAAAAAGATAGGCGATTCTGATCCTCCGCCGGTGCCGACTGCCACTTGAGCGACAAGTATGACTCGCCGCCATCCGGCAACCATTCAATCTTAATAGGATATTGTTTTCCCTTTTCTGCATGCAATTCAAATTTTACGGTTCCAGGATTCCAGGCCTGACGCCAGTGGTCAGCTTTCAGCTCGTTGTTGATCCACACTTTGACATAGCCTGCGTAGTACAAAAAGAATTTATGAAGCCCGCTGTCGTCGGAAGCAATGCTTCCCTCCCACACCACTTTGCCGTCGCGCATGGGAAACTCTTTCGGGAATCTCTTTTGATCGGGTAAGAACTCATAATTGATCACCGAGTCCTGGCGCACGAGGTATATTTTGGATGCATCGGTCTTTGAACTGTAGGTTGCGGAAAGCCCGCCTTCCTTTCCTTCCTTGGAATATAACCTGAGTTGCGACAGCGAGCGATATTCTCTCGGATCGCCAAATCGCGTCAGCGAATAGTTGTCCCACAGGATGCCGTAGTTTTTATTCGATACTAAGAAGGGCACGGCCACCTTCGTATTGTATTGAAAAAGAGAAACATCTTTTCCTTTGTAGTTCATCAGTCCCTCCTGGTGCTGGCCCAGACCATAGAAGGCTTCGTCGTTGGGCGATTCGAATTGTTGCCGCAGGCTGTAGGTGCGTTCATTGTCCACGACAAGCGGTGTGAATGTTTTTCCGCCCCCTTGCTTTTCCTGGAGGATCATCTGGCCAGCTGTGTCCGCGAAAGACACTTCGCCTGTCTCTAACAAGATGGTGGCACGAAGCGCGGTCGTGACGAGGGTGAGTTGGTTGTCGGTCTCTTCCAGTTTCCAGTCCGATACGCCGCTCACTCCGGGGAGGATGATCAGACTCTTGGGGGTCGAGAACGTGTCGGCTGCACTGGCGGTGACCTGGACGATGGAGGGAGAGATTACCCGCAGCCGGACGGATTTGGCCGTGCTGCCGTTGGTCGGATGGACAATGACACCATCCGTTAATTTCTCCACGGATGACTTTTGAGAACAGGCCGCTAAAGCCACGGCCGCTAAAATGATGCTTGCTAATACTACCTTTTTCATTGCGTTGACTCTTTTACTCCCACGGGGGGTTGCAGGAGACAACTTCCGTAGTCGGTTGCGACAAAGATAGGGCGGATGCTGCTTTCTGTGGGTATGGAAATGTCTGATCGTGGGGGTCCAAATGTTTCGGGGAGGTATCAAAATGTTGCAAAAGAGAGGGCAAATCGCTTTTGGCGTGTGGGGCTGGTCCCAAAGTCATCTAGAACCGCAAAGGACAAAAAGTCACCGCGATGCGCTTCGCATTTTGGTTTGCGTAAACTTTGCGCCTTTGCGGTTCTGCATTTTTTCTTTCAGCATAGGGCTAAACACCTGCCGGGAAGATCAACTCAAAGCGGGTCCACTTCCCTTTTTCCGAATCGACAAAGATCTCGCCCTTCAGCCGGTCCACGGTTTCCTTGACAATGTAGAGACCAAGGCCGGATCCCTGCGACCGCTCGGTGGCCCGGTAGAACATCTCGAACACACGGCTGAGATATTTTTTGTCGATGCCGATGCCGTTGTCGGATACGTAGAGCTTCCAACTGGTGTTCCCGTTTTCGAATTGGATCTTCACCTCCTTTTGGGTCTTGGTAGGATCGGCATATTTTATGGCATTGCTCACCAGGTTGGTGACGATGATCTTCAAGCGTTGTGCGTCCGTCATCACCACCGCTGCGGGATCGACAACAATGGAGAAGCCGATCTTGTCGAATTCCTTCATATAACGCAGATCGTTGATGATCTCTTCCACCGCTTCGCGAAGGTTGACCCGTTCGGTGATCAACTCGGCGTTGGAATTGCGGGAGAATTGGATCATGCTCTTGATCACGTCGTCCAGCTTCTTGATGCTGGCCTCCATGTAGTCGAGGTAGCGCGTGTTCTCTTCGTCGCCCGGGTTGACCTGGCGTGAGAGGTTGATGAGCCCCATCACCGATTTGAGTGGGGCGATCAAATCGTGGGAGGCGCTGTAGACAAAAGCATCGAGTTCGTAGATGGTTTTGTTCAGCTGACGGATGGTGTTGTCCAGCGACTGGGTGCGTTCCTGCACGAGCCGCTCCAGGCCCCGGTTCAGTTCGGCCATTTGACGCTGGGTTTCGGTCAGGATCTCGTTCTGCGCCGCAATCTCCTCACGCTGCGATGCCATCTCTTCATGGCGTTGCGTCAGCTCCTCATTCTGGGCGGCCAACTCGTCGTTCTGGTCCTTGATCTCTTTGCTTTGTTCCCGCACACGCGATTCCAGCTTTTGCTTCTGACGGATCAGCGCATTGGTCCTCAACCGAAAAAAAACAACTGTAGACAGGGCGAGGAACGCGGCCAGTGCTATCCTTGCCGGGGTTGTTTTGTACCATGGGGGTTGGATCACGATCTCGATAACTTTCTCCGGTCCCCAGGTTTGTTCATTAAAGGATGCTCGGAGCACAAACCGGAACGTGCCGGGTTGCAGGCTGGTGAAGGTGACGGTGTGATCGCTGCCGGCCTTTTGCCAGGTGTTCAGCAAATTCTCCAGCTTGTATTCATATTTTATTTGCGATGGTGAAACAAAGTGAAGTGCCGAAAAGCGAAAGGTGATGGACCGTGAGTCATTATACGGAAGGGTGATCTTGTCCAGCGCCGTTATACTCTTTGGAAGCAGGCGGTCGCCGGGTTGGATGGACTTGTCGAAGATCCGGAAATCAGTCAATGCGATGTTGAGATCATAGAAGTCCGGGGTGAGCGTGATGGGTGTGAAAATATTGAAACCATTTGTTCCTCCAAACATCAGGTCGCCGTTCCGAAGACGGAGAGAAGCATTTCGTTTGAACGTGTTACCCTGCACACCATAGTTCTCGTCGAACTTTAGAAAAATTCTGTTTTGGGTATCGTAGTGGCTCAGGCCGGCGTTGGTGGACATCCACATGTCGTTCCCCGAGCCGGGCTGGATGGCCAGAACAAAATTGTTTGGCAGGTTCTCGCGTTCGCTGATGATGGTGAATTTTTGCGTGGTCTTATCGAAAGTGCAAAGCCCGTCGCCATAGGTGCCAACCCAGAGTCGATGGTGCAGATCCTCGCAGAGGGAGATGACACGGACATCTCTTATTTCCTTGTCGCCATCGACGATGACCGGGAACCGCGCCACCTGGTCTGTTTTGTAGCTGTACCGCATCAACTCACCAAAGATGCCTACCCAAAGCGTTCCATCGGCCATCACCTGGAGCGCGCGTACCGTCCGGTTGATCTCATACAGCGGCTTCATATTGCCCCCGGGGTTCTGGCGGAAGTTCAAAAATTTCCGTGTGGCCGGATCAAACCGGTTCAGACCGTTGTCGGTGCCCACCCACACATAGCCCAGTGAGTCCTCGGCGATGGTCCAGGCCGAATTCTCTGACAAGCTCGTCGCATCCTGGGGATCGTTGCGATAGCGGGTGACGTGTCTATTCTTATCGATATAGATCAGCCCCTGTCGGTAAAGCCCCACCCAAACCCCGCCATAACGGTCGGTACACAGCGCGAGAACGACTTCGGTATATCCTGTGGAAAACAAGCGGCCAAACGGATGGACTTGGCCATGCTCCAGGTAACTCAGTCCATCGGCCGTACCGATCCAGATCCTTCCCGTTTTTTCTTCAGCGAACGCGGTTATGGAGGGATGCTTTGGCAGTGTACCATTTCCGATGGTCTGTTCGAATAACCTGAAACGGAGGGGCAACGCGGCGTAATAATTCAAGCCACCGTCGTAGGTACCAATCCACGCTCCGCCCACTGGCGGAATGTACACGGCGCGCAGGGTGTTGTCGTTAAGGCTGTGGCTGTCGGTTTCGGAGCGCGTAAAATTTCTGAATGCCCCGGTGCGCGGCGAGTATACCACCAACCCGGCGCCGTCGGTACCCACCCACACCTGGCCATCCTTATCCATGGCCAGCGACCAAATGCCCCGGCTTCGTGTGCCTAAGTTGAATGTGTTCGACTGTACGGTAGTTTCGTTGTAGCCAAAGCGTTGCAAGCCTTCGTCTCTCGTACCCAACCACAGGCAGTCTTTATCGGCATAGAGCGTTCTGATCTCATTGTCGACCGAAGGTTTCGTGGTGGCATCGTAGGTGGCCACAGCATCGTGTGCGATGTCATAGATTTTCAGTCCATGGCCCAGCGTACCGATGTACACTTTGTCGCCGCGCACTTTGATCGACCAGGCCATAATTTCTCTCAAGCCCGGGTGGTCCATGGTGCGTAACGTGCCGGTTTTGATATCGTAGTAGCTGATCCCCCCCAAACCGTAAGCGATCCAGATCCTGTTCCGGGCATAGTCGACGTCGAGACTGGCATAGGTACCCGGATCGATGTTTAAGGGGACAAGTCCAAATTGCTCGGTGGCGTGATTGTAGTAGTTCAAGCCGCCCGACGTGCCGATCCATAAATTGCCGGTCACCGTGTCTTCCGCAAGGGCATAAACAACGCTATGGCTGATGGATGTACTGTCCTGGGCATCGTGGCGGAAGATCCTGAACTCGTTGCCGTCATAGCGATTGAGGCCGTCTTCGGTGGCGATCCACACAAAACCCTGTTTGTCGCTCACAATGGCGTTGACCGTTGGCTGCGACAGTCCTTCATCCACCGAAAGGTGTTTAAAGAGGAGTTGATCGGGCAACGAGACGGTGGCTGTGTCGTTCTGGGCGTACGCCGCCGGGATGGAAACATGCAGAAGACAACCCAACGCGATTAGGCTACTGCACGCGATAGACTTGTAGGGAAAGACACCCATGAAGAAAGGTTAGGTCGTTAAATACTTACCTGCGACGCGACTATCCTAAGGTAACAAGAAAAAATAAGATACGGTATTGAAATTTAAACGAACGCCCCCGATCCCCCCGCCACTCGTCACGACGATGTCTTCGCGGCTGAATGGCATTCTCATTCGGCGATCCGTCTATAAAACGACCAGCCTAAACCAGCCAATAATGCGTACATTTAATAATCCCCGTAGAACCTTAACTCCAACGTCATGAAAAACATCCTCTCCCTGCTGCTATTCTCCTCCCTCCTCTTCGCCGGCTGCCAAGCACCCGAACAAAAAACAGAAGGAGAAGCGACGCCAGAGTCCCTCGGCATTTCATCGCAAGCGATCCTCAATTTTATTGAAGCCGCCGAAAAAGAAAGAAAAGACGAACTGCACAGTTTCATGCTTTTGCGTCACGGAAAGATCGCCGCACAGGGATGGTGGAATCCCTACAACCCCGAGAGCCCGCACATGCTGTTCTCGCTGAGCAAGAGCTTCACCTCCACCGCCATCGGCATGGCCCAGGCCGAAGGGTTGCTCAACATCAACGACAAAGTGACCTCCTTTTTCCCGGACGAAACCCCGAAGGATCCCTCGAAGAATCTGCAAGCCATGCGGATCCGCGATTTGCTGACCATGAACACCGGGCACAACGATGACGCTACGGGTGGGATGCAGCAAGATACCGCCAGTTGGGTAAAAGGGTTTCTGTCGCTGCCCGTCGAACACAAGCCTGGCACCCACTTTGTCTACAACAGCGCGGCAACGTATATGCTCTCGGCCATCCTCCAAAAGACCAGCGGAAAAACACTCCTCGAATACCTCACCCCCCGACTCTTTGAACCCCTGGGCATCGAACATCCCACCTGGGACAGCTCCCCACAGGGAATCAATATCGGAGGCTGGGGCTTGAAGATCCGTACAAAGGATATCGCTCAACTGGGACAACTCTATCTGCAAAAGGGCATGTGGCAAGGAAAACAACTCATCCCGGAAGCCTGGGTAGAGGAAGCCACAAAAAAACAGACCTCCAACGGCAGCAATCCCGATAGCGACTGGGAACAAGGCTATGGCTATCAATTTTGGCGGTGCCGTCATGATCTCTTTCGCGGCGATGGCGCCTTCGGACAATATTGTATTGTATTTCCCAAACAGGATGCCGTGCTGGCCATCACTTCCGGCACAAAGGACATGGGTGCGATCATGAACCTGGTGTGGGATCACCTGCTGCCTGCACTGAGTGAGAAACCGGTGGCCGAAAATAAAGATGCCTTTGCCGCTTTACAGACTAAACTAAAAAGCCTAAGCCTTTCCGCAATCAAAGGCGATGCGACGTCTCCAAAAATGGCGACCCTTTCCAGCGAGCCTTACACGCTTGAGTCGAATCAAGATGGCATTACCAGCCTGGCGTTTCAACTGAAGGCCGATGACCCGTCTCTCACCTTTACGACAAAGGGCAAAACTTTCAACATCCCCTTTGGAAACGGCGCTTTAAAGAATGGCACGTACTATGCCCCTCCTAGTGGAGACACCCCTGTGGCTTCGAGTGGCGCCTGGATTTCTCCCGATACGCTACGGGTACGTACTTATTTTTATGAAACCCCCTTCTACGTCACGAACGATATAGCGTTTGACAAAAACAACGTGACCATCGTCCGGTCCAGCAACGTGAACTTCGGTCCGACAAACAAGGTGGAATTTAAAGGAACAAGGAAATAGCATACTCTCGCAAAAGCGTGGCTTGCTCAATTTGCGAAACGTCGATCGTCGATTATTTTACCGACAAGCTGTCGGCTGCGTCCGGTATGTTAAGATAGGTCCTGGATTTTCTTTTTTCCATGGTGACCAGTTGAGCTTCGCCGAATGCTATAGCGTCGGCGGTAAAGACGATGCGCCAGATCTTGCCTTTTTTTGAATCCGACACATACAAAGAACCATCGGGACCTTCTGCCAGGCCCACGGGCCTGTAGTGGGCGTCGATCATATTTCTAACGGTGTCGACCCCGGCAAAGCCGTCGGCAAACACTTCCCATTTGCCGGTGGGTTTTCCACTTTCAAAGGGAACAAAGGCTACCACGTATCCCGCTTGCGGATAGGGCGCGCGGTTGATGGATCCATGAAAAGCGATGAAGGCTCCTTTTTTATAGCGAGCCGGAAATTGATCGCCCTTGTAAAACAGTAGATCGTTTGGAGCAAAATGCGCGGGCAGTCCCATGACCGGATCGGCATAGCCCGTTGCTTCGCGGACACCGTCGCCACCGTATTCGGGGGCTTTCATTCGCTTGTGTTTGAAATGATCGTAATAACTGTAGGGCCACCCGTAGTTTTCGCCCTCCTGGATCTTCATAAATTCCTCTGCCGGTAAAACGGCATTTTGCCAGGCGCTGAAATATTGCGGCGCATGACCATGCAAATAGTCTCGGCCGTGTTGCACGGCATACAAGCTGTTGTCTTCTTCGTTCCAGGCGATGCCCACCACACTTCTCAATCCCGTGGCAAACCGTTGGCCGGAGGCCTGATCTTGTTCCAACTTATCTTCGTCGAATTTCCAGATGCCACCCATGTCAATCAATTGCCGGCAGGGGTATTGTCCCTTCACATTTGCCACGGCTGGGCTAACCACCGTATTCCAATCTTCACAATTGTTGGTCGGGGCACTGAGCGTGATGTACATGCCGCCCTTGTTATCGAACGCGAGCGACTTGGCGTTGTGCCATTTGATGGGATAGTGGTCTATGAAGAGCACTTCCGGCTTGCCCTCGGGGATCAACTGGCCGGGGATCAGTTTTTGCCGGTATACCATGCGCTCCGAACTATAATATAAATAGCCGTTGTGGATGCGCATTTCCGTTGCAAAACTTCCATCGTTCGGATAGTCGCCGAAGCGTTGAAAAATATCCGCGCGACCATCGGCGTTGGTGTCCCGTAAGGCGATGTTTCCCAAATCACCCGTACTGATACTCAACTTCACATAAACGTCACCGTTGTCGCTGACGGCCAAATGCCGTGAAGGCCCAACGCTGTCGGCCACGACCAATGCTCCAAAGCCGTCGGGCAAAATCAGGCCGCCGTTGTCGGTGTCTGTTTTGGGAATGACAAATGCCTTTTTGTGCTGACAGCCGATGAGGAGCGTGAGCACAACAAGGACGAGGCCATTTCTAATCGGCATGGGTTTTCGATTTCAAAGCTAATATGAGATATCTTTTGATTCTTCACCACACCCGATGGCAAGTTTGTGCAGCTAAAAATTCCGGTCAGCATTATCGTATTATGTTTAAACAGCAATGACAGATATACGGATCTGCTTTCCTTGGAATCATTGACCAACCCATTCTAAATTTTGGAAGGCGCTACACCAAATTGTTTTTTGAAGGCAAATGAAAAATGGGACAGGTCTTCAAAGCCCAGATCAAGATAAATATCCGAAGGCTTCTTCCCTTTTTTTTCAATCTGGAAATACGCTTCCTGAAGACGCTTTTGCACCAGCCAACGACTGGGCGTTTCGTGAAATATTTTCTCAAAATCCTTTTTAAAAACGGTAAGGCTACGGCCTGTTAAATAAGCGAATCGTTCGAGGCTGACGTTGAATTTATAGTTGCGATTCATGAACTCCTCCAGGTTTAGTTTTTGGGGACTGCCAAAATCAAACAACACGCCCGTCAATTCGGGGTTGATCTTTAATAAGATCAGCAGCAGTTCCTCGCGCTTTACTTGGGAGAATGTCTCATCTATTTTTCCAGCGCCGTTGTAATAGGGCGCTAGTGAACGGACAAAGTTAGGGATCAACTCGTCCCGGTTTAATTTTATAAAGGCCGCCGCGGATTTAGAACGGGTATCCGAAATGCGGTGTTTCGCTCTGAAATCTTTCAGAAAGGCCTCATCAAAAATGACAATTATCTTTTCAAACTGATCGTCCTCTCTTTGCTTGTTGTAGCGGGCCAGGTGATTTTTTCTAACGACACAATACTCACCCGATTTCAAGGTGTAGTTCTTATGTCCGTCGTAGCCCTGCAGGGTTCCCTTTGCCAGGTATAAAAAGAAATGTTCGGCAATAAATTGTTCCGGCGAGATCTGTGGGCCGATGTAACAAGAGGTTATGGTGTTTGCCTTCATGGACATATTCCAAGTTACGCTATTCTTATTGCACGGCTTTCCACCAGCGATCGAAAGTTTTCGAGGTATCGCTGAGGCTTACGATCTCGCCCATCCGGGGCGTTACCAAGGGGACTTGATGGGCCGTTGCCAAGGTTGATAGTCTATTCAAAGGCTCGTTCCAGGCATGCCGGGCTAAAACAAATTTTGAGTGATGAACAGGCAACACCCTCTTGGCTTTCAGATCCTGCGCGGCTTTCAACCCTTCTTCAGGCAACAAGTGCACGTAGTGCCAGGCACTGTCGTATTGACCGTCTTCCATAATGGCCAGGTCTATGGGACCGAATTGATCGCCGATGGCTTTAAAGTGTTTGTCGTAGCCACCGTCTCCGCTGATGTATATTTTTGTTTCCGGAGTTTGCAGCAAAAAGGATAACCACAGGGTATTATCCTGCTTTAGACCGCGCCCGGATTTATGCCGGGTGGGAAGTGTATAAATCGCTACGCTGTCGTCGAGCTCGACTTTTTCATGCCAGTCGCACTCGATGATCTTTTCGATGGGGTAACCCCAATATTCAAAGTGCGCGCCTACGCCGAGTCCACAGATCACCTTCTTTGTTTTGTTCTTTAATGCCAAAACCGTTTCATAGTCCAGGTGATCATAGTGGTCGTGAGAGATCAGCACGCAATCCAGATCCGGCAGGTCGGCCACGGTGTAGGAAGTTGTTCCCTCAAAAGCCGTGATCGATCCGGGAACGGGCGATGCATTGGTGTTAAAAACAGGGTCAATCAAAATTCGCTTACCTCCTGCTTGGATAAAGCAGGAGGAGTGTCCAAACCAAACCAGTACGGCACTGTCAATGGGCAGGTGATGCAAATCCGTCTTCACGGATGGAATGATCCCGTTTGGCCGGAGATGGGGATAGGTGTTGAATAGCGACTTTCGCAGTTCCCGCCAAAAGGTATATCCCTCGGCAATGGTTGGCGTCTCCGACGCATTCTGAAACCGGCCATCTTTATAATGGGGAGATTTTCGAATACGTTCGAGCCGCTTACCCGAAGGTGCCTTACCAAATTTCGGGTGCTGCATATAAACCCCTGCCGATACGAAAACTAAAAAGATGATGGCCAGCACACCGATCAGGATTCCCTTTCCGATTTTTTTAAGTCGTCTCATCAAATTAAATTTTTATAGCGCCGAATCTCACCAGGCTCTCCGCAGACGCGATGATCGCCTCTTCATTGCTGCGCGGCTGCCATCCTAAAACCTGTCGGGCTTTTTCGTTGCTGGCGTTTCGATACCGGCTCAACATCGGAACGATACTCTTCGCCACGGGGTTGAACCACGCCGCCACTTTAACCAACCCATCGGGAAGTCGCCTGGTCGATGCGTATTTGGCAATGGCCGGCCGCTTCTTTTTTAACAACAAGGCAATTTCGGGCAATGACAAAATACCACCGGCCAGGGCCAGGAAGCGCTGACCGTTTGCCTCGGGATGGATCATGGCCCGCAGGTGCAGGTCGGCCACGTCGCGCACATCCACGATGCCGAGTGTGATGTTGGGTATTCGCTTCAGGGAACCGTCCAAGACCTTTTTCAACAGTTCAAAGCCGCTGGACAGGACGGGACTCAGGGAAGGGCCAAAGATCCCCATCGGGTTGACGACCGAAAGCTCCAACGCACCACCCTCCTTTTTTATAAAATCCCATGCCGCTCTTTCCGCCATGACCTTTGATTTATTGTAGGCCGACAACCCTTTCTCGTTGGGGTCTGTCCAGCACTCTTCCGTAATGATCTTCGTTGTATCGGTATGGCTATAGCCCACCGCCCCGAAATTTGAAGTCATCACCACTCTTTTCACCCCGGCGTCTCTGGCAGCTTTCAGCACGCGAAGCGTTCCCTCCATCGCGGGGCGGATCATTTCGTCTTCGTGCTTGGGGGCTCTTAAGAAAATGGGAGAAGCCACGTGCAGCACATAGTCGCAATTTTCCATCGCCTTATCCCAATTTAGATCTTTCATTAGATCCGTTTCGATGAACTCCAGGTTGTCAGTCAACGCGATACCCCCTACCCGGAGCATGTCCAGCACTTCATTTTTCTTGTTCATCGAGCGCAGTGTCGTTCTTACTTTATAGCCTTGTTGCAGTAGCTGCACGATGCAGTGCGCCCCCACAAAGCCGGAGCCGCCGGTTACGAGAACTACTTTTTTTGTGTTTGGTCCTGTCATTTTTCTTGGAATTTGATAGATCAAAATTCCCAAAAAAATGGACCGTCAACTTTGTTGAAACGTCGGAATTTACTTTGTTGAAAAGTCTGGGTCAGGTAGGTCGCTAGCGGGTAACGCAGACTATATATTCCTGCGGACAACGAGTGCACCGTCTTCTTCCGTCTTCTGTTGACACGCCCATTTTACACTGTAGCGCAAACCCTTCACCTCTATCGCAGCATACATTTTCACTCCCTCCAGGTTTGTCCCTTTGGGAAGAAGGAACATCGCTTGTCGCACTTTTCCGGGAAGTGGGTACCCGGGATCCAGGCTTCCTTCCGCGAGCTTTTGTCCGGTGCTGCTCACGATTGAAATACGCAACGCTCCCGGCACTCCCGCCACACCATCGTTAACCAAACCCAACACCAGACCGGGATGCCCGTCTTTTTCAAATGACCAAATCCACGAGGGTCTGATGCGATATCCGATGGACAAGGCTAAGTCGTCGATCGCATCGGGGTACTGTTCGTAATAATGCTGTAAACGTTCGGCCTGGATCCTGTGCCAATTCCACAACGAAAAATAGTTCGGCCCCACATCTTTTGCATGGGCAATGATGTTGTCGGTTCGGGTCACACCTTCCGAGATCTTCAAACTATCGGGCGTTCCGTCCGACAGGCCGTTCTCCACAAATGCACCAACCCAGGCCGGCCGGTTGCTCAGGCTTTCGATCTGCATGTTCTCGATGAAGATCGTATCCGTGCGAAGCCAATTGTGCGATCGTATGGTGCGGTCGACGATTTCAGAATTGCCAACGTTGCTGTAGTCGGGCTGCGTGTTGGTGAGCAAGGGTGTGTTCTTCCAATGGGCGGCCTGCATTTCAAAGATGTCGACAAAGGTGCGCTCGGCCGTTGCATAATCCGGGAAAGGATTTTTATCCGGGAACGGCCAGGTGTGACCTTCTCCCCAAAATCCATACATATACGTATCGACAAACTCCACCTGAGGATGCCCATTGTACTGGGCAGACAGCAATCCATCCATCTCCTTTAAGGCACTCATAAAAACGGGGTGATCGTACTGAGGGGCAAATTGAACTTTACCTGGAAGTCCGATCTCGTTGGTCGTTCCAAATTTATAGAGGGGAACTTTGTTCAAAAGAAAATCCGGCATCGACTGGGGTTCGATCTCGGGGCTCATGAGTTGAACACGGAGGCCGATGCGCTTGTTGTATTGTTTGGCCAGATCGAACGCAATCTTCCAGTGATCACAGAAATCAAGTCTGCCGGGTTTACTTTGAATGTCGCGCCAATCGACCCGCATGTAGAGCACATCACCCAGCGAAAGACGAACAAGTTTTTCCAGGGACTTTTCCAACGATTCATTTTCTTTACGACCTGGCCCGAGTTCGTCGCATAGGTAGGTGGTCATGCCCATACCGTAATTGGATACCCGCTTCTTGGAAGGTGTGGTGGCCATGATCACGTCTGCGCCGGGAACAACTTCTTCGGGTTTGTAGGAAGGGAAAGGTCCTTGATTGAGACGATCCGTGATGGCAGGCCCACGTCCAAAGTCATATCCATCCCAATTGTGGGCGGGGACAAACGTATTTACCTGACCGGGTAAGGCGCTTGTGGCCAAGGAGGCCAGTGCACTCCGCTGTAAGAAATTTCTTCGATTCATAGTTCCGTGTTATCCGTTGGCAAATAATTCCTTCCTGGCCACCGTCGGACAATAAAATCGAAAGACGCGATTCAATTTATAAATGCGGTGGCTTTTCCCCGACAATCTTTCGAGTGATTCTCCCCAACAGCACGCTATTCAGGCAACGAACTGTATCGCGGTTTTACTTTTGCATATACCTTGCTGGTAAAACCCGGACAGATGATGACCAACTCGCCATCCTTATCGATGAAGAGCTCACCCGTTTCATAGTTTGTATTGCATGACCCCATGGTCACCACCAGGAAGTTGCACGTCCAGAGGTTCGTTTTCGTTTGGCGGATGTCCTTGTAGATCAACATATCGGACACATCGCATGGAAATTTCTCGTTTCCTTCTTCGATGATGGACGCCTGTCCGTTGTCGATCTGGATTTTCAAATTGTCACCCTTGCGAACCCAGGTGCCTTCAATGGATTCCGGCCGGTCCGTTGTGAACCCGATGAACAACGAAGCGATGGCCACCAGAAAGGCGCGGTAGAAATGGTTGATCTGCATATAACGATGTCGGTTTAGAATTCCGTTTAGCAATTTATGCGATCCCCCGCTCATACCCAAAGGATGGAGGTCAGGGTCACAAAACTCCAAAAATATGCCACGGGCTTTCTGATATCTCTCTGACAATCAGATTCTTATTTTAATAAATAAGATCGGCTATGTCGTTTTCCCGAGGCTATTGACTGTTGACCATCGACAGGTCAACAGTCAATTCCGACAAGGGTGTGAAGGCGGTATAGGTGACAAGAAAATACCAGGAAGGGCAATAAGCTTATCCCGTTTGCTGACGCCATTGGGAACTTGTGTCGAAAGATTTTGAAATCCATTTTATTGCTTTAACTTCTAAGAAGTTAGTCATTCTTTTTTAATCGAGACAAATTTCATGCGCATGAAACATTATCCACTTCATCTTTTCTGCATCCTTTATTTCATCGGCTCCTGGAACGATTGTTTTTCACAACCTGCGCGCATCGTTCATGATACCCAACAAAAGACGGTGGCCTTCGGCAATGACAGAATCAAGATCACGCTGGACTACAACAAAACGGCAAACATTTCTTCACTCACCCTGAATGATCAACCGGTCATACAAGGCAGCGCCGGCGTCTATTCAAAAATCAGAACAAAAGAATCGTCTTATACAACCTTGCACCTGGCAACAGATCCTACCGTCACAGTATCCGGCAACGTCATCAGCGTCGTGGGGATCCGCTATGGTGACCCGGCGCTCTCTATAGACGAAACCTGGACATTCACCATCAGTAGCAGTGACATCAAATTTGATATTGATAGAACGATGTCAAAAGCGATTGTGGTGGAACAGGTTGGTTTTCCTGTTTTTATGTTCAACAGCATGGATACGTGGGAAGGAGCTTACCAGGATTATGGAGGGTTGGCCTGGTTCTATCTCTTTAATAAAAAGCTGGACACGTATGGTGTTCACAGCAGCGCATCGGATTTTTGGAATAGCAAGACCGGCAACGGGCTAACGGTTTCCGTTACGGCACCGGGCCAGCAAATTGCGATGGACTATAGCCGCACGGCGGATGATAAACTGGCCTACACGCTCGCCGTATCTCCAACGGAAATGCAGCCGCGCTTTGATCCGGGCACCAACCGGAGACGTTATGTCCGCGACACAACGGATGTGTGGGCGCCCTTTCAGATCAGCGCCGGTAAAAGCAGTCAACGGATCACGCTTTCCTACTTCGACTTTGAGGCGAAGTTCGGGCGTGGAAAATTGGCCGGCATCCATCAAGGACAAGTGAGCGCGGTGTTGAATACCATCGCCAGGATTGGCGTGATCGACAAGGAACATTTTGGTGGCAACAGTTGGCACACGCCTTATGGCCCCATCTGCCTGCATGAACAATACATTGCACAAATGGGGCTGGCCATCAACGACAACAACTACCTAAAGGGCTACCAGCAATGCCTGGATTTCTACAGGGACCATGCCATCAAACCCGACGGCCGCGTGTGGCCGCGATGGGCCTACAGCAATGAAGACGCCATGCCGCAGGGATTTACCGACAAAGGCTTCTATGAAGCACAGTGGGGATATCTGCTAGACTCCAACCCCGACTTCGTTACCAATGTTGCCGAACTGTATAACCAAACGGGCGACCTGCCGTGGGTGAAGACACACCAGGCGTCTTGTGAAAAAGCGCTGGACTGGATCATCCAACGAGACACCAACGGCAACGGGCTGGTGGAAATGATGACGGATAGCCACAAACAAAAAAGAGGAAGCGATTGGATCGACATCATCTGGGCCGCGTATGAAAATGCGTTTGTGAATGCCAAGCTCTATTATGCCCTCATCTTGTGGACGGATATCGAAAAACAATTGGGCAACACCACAAAAGAAAAATACTATCAAGGGTTTGCCGAAAAACTCAAGGAAAGTTTTAACAAACCCCTTGCCGCCGGAGGGTTTTGGGACGCTGATAAGAAATGTTACATCCACTGGAGAGATAAAGACGGTTCCACCCACGGAAATAATATGGTGACACCCGTAAACTTCATGGCCATTGCTTATGGTCTTTGTGATGACGACGCCAGGAGAAAGACCATTCTTGACGACATCGAGACGCAGATGCAAAAGGAAAATCTTTTCTTCTGGCCCATCTGTATGTACAGTTATGGTGCCGGCGAAGGAAACGACTGGCAGTTCCCCTTTCCAAACTATGAGAATGGCGACATTTTCTTATCGTGGGGTGCCGTTGCCGTCAAAGCCTACGCTTCCTACAAGCCTGAGCTGGCCCTGAAATATGTAAAGAATGTATTGGCGCAATATGCCAAAGATGGCCTGGCCTTTCAACGCTATGGACGAGCGAAACAAGACGGGCTGGGCGATGATATCTTGTCTGGCAACAGCCTTTCCGTGGTGGGTTTATACCAGGCGATCTACGGCATCAATCCACTGTACAATCGTTTCTATCTCGACCCTCATATCACGGAAGCCTTGGCCGGGACACAAGTACGCTATACCTACCGCCATCAGCCATTAATCATCGATCTTGCCATAAACCAATATGCCGTCTCGAACAGCCGGTTCAAGATAGCCTCGAAGACTGACTTTGGTTTTTTCGCTACCGATAAAGAGCTCTTGTATTTCTACGGCTCTTCCAACCAGGCATCTTTAAAAGTGTCGACGGCGCCCGTGGGTTCGCTGACCTTGGACATGAAGAAGTGGGGACCGGATGAAATATCCTTTACACAGTCTTCCAAGGATGCCGCTTCATCCCGGTTGGTCTATCAAATCAATGCGCTCCACCCCGATCGTTACTATACCCTGCTGATCAATAACCAGACATCGAAGCGAATAAAAAGCGATAACAAAGGCACGTTGACCTTTGAACACAAAACCAATAAAGGCCCCGATGAGATCGTCGTTCTAAATAAGTGAGCTGGGCTTGATCAAGCGATATGAAACACATCTTTCAAAGCACGACGCGCGGCGTGATACCCGCACATGCCATGCACACCTCCGCCGGGAGGCGTTGACGACGAGCAGATATACAATCCCTTTAACGAGGTGCGATACGGTGAACGCCGAAGGGCCGGGCGCGTGAAAAGCTGTCCGATGTCGATGATGCCGCCGTTGATGTCACCGCCGATATAATTGAAATTGTAGTTCTCCAGTTGCGCCGTGTTGAACGTGTGCCGTGAAAGGATCCGTTCGCGAAAACCTGGAGCAAAACGTTCGATTTGTTTCTCAATGATCTCGGTCCTGTCCAGGGTCGAACCGTTGGGCACGTGACAGTAGGCCCACGCCGTGTGTTTGCCTTCGGGGGCACGTGAAGGATCGAACAGGCTTTGCTGTGCCAACAAAACAAAAGGGCGGTCGGTATGTTTTCCATGGCCGGCGGCGGCTTCCGAGGCTTGAATTTCCTCGAACGTGTTGCCGATGTGTATGGTGCCAGCGTGACGACACGTTTCGGCGGTGAACGGGATGCCGCCATCGAGTGCCCAGTCTACTTTAAAGACGCCCATGCCATAGCGGTAGCGTTGAAGCTGCCAGGTATAGATCGCGGAGAGTTTATGCCCGGCGATCTGCAACACCTGACGGGGCGTTACGTCCAACAGCACGGCGCGGGCCGAGGGCAGTTGGCTGAGCGACTTCACCTCCACACTGGTCTCGATCTTTCCACCCAGCGAAATAAAATAAGACGCCAGCGCATCGGCGATTTTCTGCGAGCCTCCCTTGGGCAGGGGCCACCCGCGAAGGTGCCCGGCGATCATCAACACCAATCCAATGGCCGCGGTGGTCAGGTTGGTGAGGGGTTGCAAGGAATGCGCGGCCATCCCAGCCCAAAGCCCCCGGGCCTCCGGCGTTTTAAAATGATTGGCCAGCAGGGTTGCCGGCTGAAGCGCCTTCAATCCAAACTTTGCCAGCGACAGGGGATGTGAAGGGAATGTCAATGGGCCGAGCACGTCATTTTCTATTGCCGGCCAGTCGCGGGTGAGGGGTCCAATTAAATCCTGGTATGCCTGATCATCCGCTCCGAGTGCCTTTGCCGTTTCCGCGAGGGAAGAAAACAGCACAGCGGCCCGGCCGTTGTCAAAAGGGTGGGCTGCTGGTAGTGTGGGGTGAATGTATTCCAGTCCATGGTCGTGCAGGGGAAGGCTTTTGAAAAAGGGCGAGGCGGCAGCCATGGGATGGATGGCCGAACAGATGTCGTGCGTGAATCCCGGTAAGGTCAGTTCTGCGGATCTCAGTCCCCCGCCAACGGTATCTTTTGCTTCCAACACCAATACCGACAGCCCTTGTTGTTGCAAGGCTATTGCTGCGGAGAGCCCATTCGGCCCGCTGCCGACCACGACTGCATCAAAATCTTTGCTCACACTTTTTTTGTTAACCGCCGCACCTTCGCTAATGCTTCCGTGGGCAGGCGCAAAGGTCGTAAAGTAAACGCAAAGAAATGTTTGTCAGCTTTCTTTTTCTTCGGGCAGCGAAAAGTAAAATGTCGCCCCTTTGTCCACTTCCGCTTCCGCCCAAACGCGGCCGCCGTGCTTGGTGATGATGCGCTTGACGATGGACAGGCCTATCCCGACACCTTCAAATTCGTCGGCTTTGTGGAGACGTTGAAACACACCAAATAATTGATCCGCATATCGCATGTCAAAGCCGGAGCCGTTATCCGAAACGTAGTACACCACTTCATTTCCGTTTTTCTGTGATCCGATCTCGATTTGTGAATTCTCCTTTTTTGAAGAATATTTCAGGGCGTTGGACAGTAAGTTGATCCAGACTTGCGTGATCAATTCGCGGTCGCCATACATCGGGGGCAGTGGCTTCGAAACGATATCCGCTTTATACTGATCCGCCTGGCTCAGCTCATGCAGCACGCTCTCCACAAGGCTCTCGGCATCGATCTCCGATTTCTTTAACGCCTTCCTGCCCAACTTTGAAAATTCGAGCAGGTTGTCGATGAGGTTGTTCATTTTCCGGACTTGTCCCTGAAGGCTGCCCAGCATCCGCTTTCCCTCGCCGTCGAATTTATCGCCATAGTCTTCCAGCAGGATCGAAGAATAGCCATTGGCGATCCGGAGGGGCGCGCGCAGATCGTGCGAAACAGAATAAGAGAACGATTCCAATTCACGGTTCACCATCTCCAGTTGCGCCAGGTTTCGCTGCAACTCCGCATTGAGCTGGTTGATGCGCGCTTCGGCTTTCTCCAGGGAAATATTCTTCTTGATGAGTTCCTTCTTCTGCCATTGGATCTTGAGCTGCACGGAAACCTTGGCCCGTGTCACCTCCGGGTCGAGCGGCTTGGAGAGATAGTCCACGGCGCCTTCTTCAAAGCCCTGGATGATGGATTGGTGTTCCTTTCGTTCGGCAGAAGCAAAGATGATCGGGATCTCTTTTGTTCTTTTATTTGATTTCAAGATCCGCGCCACTTCAAATCCATCCATCTCGGGCATTTGCACATCGAGAATGATCAGGTCGGGCTCATGCGACAGCGCCAGCTTCAGGCCATCCTTGCCATTCTCGGCACTCAGCAACAGCCGGTCGGGGCGTTCCAACAATTTCTCCAACACAAAAATGTTGGCCTGCTTGTCGTCGATGATCAAGATCGTTGCCTTTTCACCGTTCACGGATTGATCTTCGAATACATTTTTGAATTCATCCATACTGCTGTCTAATGGGATTGGGGAAGTAAGACTGTAAATACCGTTCCTTTGCCGACCTCACTATCGACCGAAATACTGCCCTGGTGAAGCTCGATGAATTTCCGCGCAAGCATCAATCCCAGGCCGGTTCCTTGTTGTTTTTCCGAGGGGCCGGCGTTCAATTGCAGAAACGGCGAAAAAAGTTTGCGGATGCCCTCCGGGCTGATGCCGATACCGGTATCCTTGATCTGTATGGCGACACTGTTCTTCGCACCTGGCTCCACTGCTATTTCTACTTTGCCGCCGCGGTCTGTGAACTTGATGGCGTTCGACAACAGGTTATACAATACCTGTTTGAGCTTGATCCGGTCGGCTTCAATGTCCACGACCTGCGCGGCAATGGAAACCACGATGGCAATGCCCTTGGCATCGGCCAGGCTTTTTATGACCGAGCAAACCTCTTCCATAACTTCTTTAACACCACAAGGCTCTAAAAGTATTTCCATTTTCCCCGCCTCTATTTTCGACAGGTCGAGGATATCGTTTATCAATCGCAACAAGTGGTTGCCGCTTCTCAAAATATCCTCCAAGTATTGCTCTTGTCTTGAATTGATCTCTCCCACCTTTTTATCGACGAGCAATTCCGAAAACCCGATGATGGCGTTTAGCGGCGTCCTCAACTCGTGCGACATCGTGGAAATGAATTCGCTCTTCAACCGGCTGGCATGCTCCACCTGTTGCTTGCTGATCTCCAATTCCACCAAGTTCCTTTGCAGTTCTTGATTGAGTTGGTTGATGCGCATCTCCGCGTTCTCAAGAGAAATATTTTTTTCGACCAGTTCCTTTTTTTGTTGTTGGATTTTTAGCTGTGCCGACACCTTGGCCCGTGTCACATCGGGGTCGAGGGGCTTTGAGAGGTAGTCTACGGCGCCCTCCTCAAAACCTTTCATGATCGAATGGCGTTCCTTTTTTTCGGCCGACGTGAAGATGACGGGAATCTCCTTTGTTTTTTTGTTCGACTTCAGCACCTGCGCCACTTCAAATCCATCCATCTCCGGCATGTGAACGTCGAGGATGACCAGGTCGGGAATATTTTTCAACGCGATCGTGAGACCATCTTTTCCGCTCTTTGCCGTTAGAAACGAGCGGTCGGGCTTTTCCAATAGCTTTTCGAGGGCAAAGATGTTCTCCTCTTTGTCGTCAACGATCAAGATGGTCACTTTCCCGCCCATCGTTATTTTGTTTTCATGTATATTTTTTGCTTTCGATCGGTCTCTTCAAAATGATCTTTCCGGCTTGAAAAAAGAAGCGACTCTTTGTCGCCCAACCCCAGGAATCCGAAGGGACAGAGGCTATCATAAAAAAGTTCGAGCACCCGGTCTTGCAAGCGTTGATTAAAATACATCAGGACATTCCGGCACAGGATGAGGTGAAATTCATTGAACGATTTGTCCATGGCCAGGTTATGCGATGAAAACACAACATTCTGTTTGAGCGACGCGTCAAACAGCGCCGAATCGTATTTGGCAAGATAGTATTCCGAAAATTCACGTTTCCCACCCGCGAGCTGGTAGTTGCTGGTGTAGGTTTTCATCGCACTGAGTGCATACACGCCTTGCTTCGCCGATTCGAGCGAGGCCGGGTTGATGTCGGTGGCATAAATGATCGATCGCTCCAGGAGGCCCTCTTCTTTCAAGAGGATGGCCACGGAATAGACTTCTTCTCCCGTAGCACAACCGGCAATCCAGATCCTGATGAAGGGATAGGTGGCGAGTCGTTTGATTACTTTCTCCCGGATGCCTTTGTAGAACAACGGGTCGCGGAACATTTCCGTGACGGTTACCGAGAGCTCTTTCACGAACTCCTCAAAAATAGCTTCCTCTTTCAACAGGATCTTACCCAGTTTATTCAGGTCCTCGATCCGCCTACCCGTCATGAAATGGAAGATCCTTCGCTTGACGGTCGACTCCGCATAGTCGGTAAAGTCATACCCGTAGACAAACCGTATGGCCTCTAGAAATTCGTTGTATTCTTTCGCGTCAATCACATTTCCCATTGCCCTGAGATTTTAACGATACAGCCACACGCGCATCAATGAAAGGAGTTGCTCGATATTAACCGGTTTCGAAATGTAGTCCGACATGCCCACGGCCAGGCACTTTTCTTTGTCTCCTTTCATGGCCTTGGCCGTCAACGCGATGATCGGGAGCTTGTCGAACTTGGGGATCTTCCGGATCGCCAGCGTGGCCTCGTACCCGTCCATTTCGGGCATCATGATGTCCATGAGCACCAGGTCAAAGGAACCGTTGCTCATGAGCGTGTCCACAGCCACCTTCCCGTTTTCCGCCGTCGTGCACAGCAAGCCTTCTTCTTCCAGGGCGTTGGTCAGCGAATAGATGTTCCGTATGTCGTCGTCCACTAGGAGTATCTTTTTATTCTTCAACACCTCATCCGACTTATGCAGTTTCCGGATGATGGTTTGTTTTTCTTTTGGCAGCCGCGATTCTACGCGGTGGAGAAATAAGATGGTCTCGTCCAGCAACCGTTCTTTCGAGTCGGCGGTTTTGAGCACTACTGTATTGGCCAGCCGATCGAGCCGGGTGGTTTCGTCTTTTTTCAGATCCCGCCCCGTGTAAACAACCACGGGGATCTTGTTCAGGTTGTCGTTCCCCCTGATCTTTTCCAGCAACTCAAAGCCCGACATGTCGGGCAGACCCAGGTCGACGATGATGCAATCAAAGGGTTCCTCCTCCATCATCTTGTAGGCCTTGGCACCTTCGTAAGCTGAAAAGCAGGTCACATCCCCGTTCCCGATCAACTCGCGGATCGCATTGTTGTGTTGCTCGTTGTCTTCGATGATCAACAGTTTCTTCGTCTTCTTCCCGGCAAAGTTTTCGATCCGGTCAAAAGCTTTCCGAAGCTCCTGGGTGGTCACCGGTTTCTTAATGTAGTCGAACGCGCCAAGTTCCAGTCCTTCTTTTTTCTTGTCGAACGCTGAAATGATCTGTATGGGGATGTGCCGGAGATCGGGATCGTTCTTGATGAGCTTCAGTACTTCGTCTCCATCCATGACCGGCAGCTTCATGTCGAGCAGGATGGCATCCGGTTTAAAATGCCGCGCATAACTTATTCCCGTGTTCCCCTGCCGGGCGATGATGCCTTTGTACTTTCGTTCGCGAACAAAATCGAGCAGAACGTTTGCAAACGCCTCCTCGTCTTCGATGATGAGGATCACTTTGTCGTTTTCGTGGATCCGGTTGCGGTCGTCCGTGGCGTGGGTATCGTCCAAGGGCATTTCTTCCGGCTTTACCTTCTTCTCGATCTTTGGCGACTGCTTTTCTTTTATCTCCACCTGTTTATTTTCCGAGACGATCAGCGCCGGATCGAAATGCAAAGGCAAATACACCGTGAAGGTGCTTCCCCTGCCCTCTTCACTTTCCAACTGGATCTTTCCACCCAACACGTGCACCAGCTCGCGGCTGATCGACAAGCCAAGACCGGTGCCGCCATACTTGCGCTTGGTCGAGCCATCGGCTTGCTGGAAGGCTTCGAAAATAACTCCTTGCTTGTCGCGTGTGATGCCGATCCCGGTGTCTGTGACCGAAAAAGCGATCTGGCTTACACCCTCAGCGCTTGGCAGCGGCCGGTCGATTTTCAACGTGACCTTGCCTCCAGCGGGCGTGAACTTGAAGGCATTGGACAACAAATTTTTCAGCACCTGCTCCACACGTTGCTTATCTGTTTTTATAGCTGGAGGAACGGAATGGGTATCGACATCGATCGCAAAGTCGATCGACTTCTCCTTTGCCAATTCAGAGAACAAGGCCGACATATTGCTAACGATGCCCTGGAGCGTGACCTCTGCGATATCCAGCTCCATCTTGCCGGCTTCCACCTTCGACAGGTCCAGGATCTCGTTGATCAAATTGAGCAGGTCCGTTCCCGAATTGTGAATGTTTCTCGCATACTCCGTTTCTTTTTTGCCCAAGACGTTGTTCTTGTTTTCTGCCAGCAACTGGGCCAGGATGAGGATGCTGTTCAAAGGCGTCCGCAATTCGTGCGACATGTTGGCCAGAAATTCCGATTTGTATTTGCTGGTGACCTCTATCTCGCCCGCCTTGACTTCGATCTCCGCTTTTGCATTTTCGAGTTTTTCTTTTTGATATTCCAGCAGGTCAGCTTTTTCTCCCAACTCTTCGTTGGCTTGTCTCAGTTCTTCCTGTTGGGTTTTCAACTCCAGTTCCGATCGCTCCAGCAACTCCGTCTTGGCGTGAAGTTCGTCGTTGGATTGTCTCAGTTCTTCCTGTTGCACGGTGAGCTCTTCCGCCTGCCGCTGTGTCTCTTCCAACAGTTCTTTTGTCTTTTCGCGGGCTTGCGACGAGGTGACGCCGATCGCGATGCTGTCTGTTACGAGCTGCAAGAATTGTTTTTTGAGATCGTCGAAATCGTGCATACTGCCCAGCTCGATCACACCCACCACGGCGTTCTCGAAAACAAATGGCACCGCGATGATATTCTTTGGCAAGGCCTCACCAAAGCCCGTATGCAGATTGAAATATCCGGGAGCAATGTGCGTAAGCTCAATGGTTCTTTTTTCAGCAGCCGCCTGGCCAACGAGGCCTTCGCCAAAACGAACCGCCGGCAGCTCCTTTTTACTTTTATCAATGGCGTGCCAGCCGGTTAACCGGAGACTTGGATCGCCGTTGTCTACTAAGTAGATGGCGCCGATGTGTGCGTTCAGATACACCGCCAGGTGGTTGATAATCGCCTCCGACAATTCACCCACCGGTTTGTTGCCCTGCATGCGTTTGACCAGGTCGGCACTTCCCGTCAAACTCCAGTTTTTATGAGCCGTCTCCGTTTCTGCTTTTTTCAGGGCTCTCAGGTTGGTGGCAATGATAAAATAAACGACAATGAGCACGCCGACAATGACCAGCATCAGGACGATAAAAATAAGGTTGAAGTTTCTCGCGTCGTCCTCGCTCGCCTGTCGTCTTTGTGCAAGTAATGATTGTTCGATCCCCTTGGCCTGATCAATCATTTTCCGGAGCTCGTCCTCCAGGCGCTTTCCCTCGCCGGCAACAACGATCTGCGAGGCCCTTTCAAAATCTTGCTTGCGCGCTTCAATGGTCTTTTCGTGGTGACTTATCTGCGCAGTGGCCAATCGCTCGATGTCGTCGATATTTTTTTGCTGACCGGGGTTGTCGCGGGTCAACTCCTTTACCTTCCTGATGTGATCGAATAGCCTGGCCTTCGAAGTACTGAAGGGCTCCAGGTAGCTCTCTTCACCCGTGATGACAAAACCCCGCGCACCCGTCTCGACGTTTACGGAGTTGACCAATACCTGGTCAAATTCGTAGAGCACCTCGTGGGTATGATTTACCCATTGGTTGGTGTCGACGAACTTTTCGCTATTCCGGAATGAAATAATGGCAACCACCAGCAGGACCATGGAGCAACTGATAAACCCTGCTTGTATCTTTTTGTCCAACGTCATTTTTATATTGCCTTTGGTTTAGGTTGAAGATATACAAAGACTCCGCCTGGAGTCACCTCATTTCCACAAACGGATTTCTTTATCTCTGGCCGCCCAACAGAAAATCAAAAGCCCATCAGCAATGACATATTTTCTATCATTGGTGATGGGCTCATTCAAATATATTCAATTCTAGCGAAAAACAGCCCTGCCAGGGGCAAAATTTTCGGTCCCACATCGCAAGCCTTTGTGCTATAGCGCGAGCGTGCTGGCCCTGCGGAGAAGCGAGATCACTTCTTCATCCGACACTTCAGAGAAGTCTGCGTAGTACAGACCGACACCCCTGAAGTTCTCTGCCACATAAAGACAGATGAGATCGTCTACATACTTTTTCATTTTAGCGACCGTCTCCACCGGGGCCACGGGCACGGCCACCACGATTTTTTCCGGACGCTGCCGGTATATCATTTTAATGGACCCGAGTATAGTATTTCCCGTTGCTATGCCATCATCGATAATGATGACCGTCTTGTTCTGCAGGTCAATGGAAAGATGATTGCCCACAAATTTCCGATAGCGCTCCTTCAATGATTTCCGGATCTGTTTTACTTGTTTCTCAATATACTTTAGCGGGACATCTCGCGCGACATCGATCCGGTGATCCTCCAACCCCACAGCGCCGATGGCGACTTCCCGATCGAGCGGGTGGCCGATTTTCTTTGTCATCAACAACTCCAGCGGCATATGGAAGTGCCTGGCGATCTCATAGCCCATGGGAACACCTCCGCGGGGAACGGCTAAGATGACGCCATGATCGTGCGCGTATTTTTCCAGGTGAGGAATCAATTTCAAAGCAGCTTCATATCGCGTTTCGAATACCATGGTTTTCAATGCAAAGCGCCAGGTAAAAAAGAATGCGCAGGAAGACTACGCTCTTATTTAACGTAAATCATCGCAACGGGACTCAAACGTCGCTCCCCTTCGTGTGACGCTTCGGCGAGCGAGACGACCTTTCATTTTTTCTTTTCTCCGAAAACTTCCTGGTGAATTTCCTCGATGCTTTTTCCCTTGCGCGCGATCGCCAGCCGGGCATGCTTTTCTTGTAAGGGGTTCAGAATATTGGCAACCAATTTTTTATCATCTTCTGTGAGGTCTGCTAAGAAGATGTCTCTTGCCATTTTTGCTTTTGCAAAACATTGCTTCAACGCTTTTGTCCCCGAGGCACTAAGCACCAGCAGCTTGGAGCGTTTATCGTCCGGATCAATTCGTTCTTCGACAAATCCTTTTTCGATCAAGCGATTCAAATTGCCGGTGCCGGTGGATATTTCCATCATGGCAAAATTTATAATATCCGTCTTGCGGCTCTCATCCAAATGATAAAGTGCCGAACACAGCATGACATCTTCGATGGCAGGCAACGGTGTATCCCGTAAGGCAATCCTCATATATACCCAAAACGCCAAGGTACTCCGCGACATGGTCATCATGAACATGCTGTCGGTATCAGCAGGTTGTGCCTTTTTGAAATATGCGTCCAGGCGTCCGTCCTTCTGGCGTTTGCCTTTCGGAGTGGCCAGGTAGAATCGACAAAAGTCCTCAAACCCGCCCCCGGGATGGCCTTTCTGGTACTCGGCCCAGCGCTGAAGAACCTCGATAACGTCTTCCATGTACAAATTGTTTTATTCGAAATTGATCCAATTTAACACTATTTATTTCCATTACGAAATAACTTTATGAATATTATTACGTATTAGTAATAAATAGTAAAATGAAATCATTACACAAACTTTGACACCCATGAACGCCTCAATAGTTTATCAGATCCTCAAGTTATTTCACATTTATGGCTTTATCACGGCCATCGGCATAACGATTGCCAACCTCATTGCCTACCGGCAATTTTGGCGGCACTACGCTGTCGACCGGGCACAGGCTATCATTACTTTTCAAGTCATCCAAAAATTGCAGATCGCCGGGATGGTGGGCATGATCACGGTGTTGCTGGCAGGATTTGGTATGCTGGCCATCCATGGCGCCTTTACTTCGCTGCTCTGGTTTCAGATCAAGCTGGGATTAATCGTACTCATTTTTGTGAACGGATTCACCTTGGGCCGGACGTCGGCCGTTGGCCTGAAGACGATCCTGGAGCAGAAACCCATCCCCAACGAAAAAGAATTCACGATGGCCATTCAGCGACGCATGCAGCGCTTTATCGTTATTCAGCTGATGATCTTTTCCACCATCGTGCTCTTAAGTGTTTTTAGGTTCAACCGGAATACAACAACATCATCAGAAAACAATATGAAAAACAACAAAGAAGTTATCGATCAGGTAGAGGTCATGCATGGTTATGCAACGATCAACGGCATCCGCTATCACTATGCCGAAGCGGGCACGGGACCCCTGGTGGTCATGATCCACGGTTTTCCCGAGTTATGGTACTCCTGGCGGCACCAATTGGCTGCCCTGGCCAAAGCCGGATACCACGCCGTCGCACCCGACTTGAGAGGGTTTGGAGAATCGGAAGTAACCACACCGGTTCGGGACTACAGCATTTTGCAACACGCCCGCGATGTGAAGGCCCTCATCGATTACCTGGGTGCCAAGACTGCCACCGTCGTGGGGCACGACTGGGGCGCAAACATTATGTGGATCATGCCCATGCTGTATCCTGAAACGGTGACCGCCGCCGTTTCACTGAGCATCCCATTTTATCCCGAACCCCGGGACCCGTCCAAGTTCAAATCCTTTGGCAGCGGCAAGTTCAATCAATTCAGAGAACCCGGGGTGACCGAGGCGGAATTCAATGAAGACCCCGCACGTTTCTTTAAACTGTTTTTTTACGGATTGTCGGGCGATGCGCCATCGGGAACGATCGATACGTTGTTCATGAGCAAGTTTCCTGAAAACGCAAAACTCCTGGATGGTTTTCCGGAGCCACCCACTCTTCCTGCGTGGTTGAGTCAGGAAGATCTGGATTACTATGTTGCTGCGTATCGGAAAACAGGAATTACGGGTGCCTTGGGTTTTTATAGAAATATGGAGAATGACTACCCGTCTTTAGTTGACCTGTACAAGAAAGGCATTCACCAGCCAGTCCTGTTTATCGGAGGCGGCGAAGAGCCGGCCGTGAAGTATGGAAAGTTAGACCTCATGAAAGAAGCGTTGCCCAATTTCAGAACGTCGATCGTTCTTGCAGGCTGTGGTCATTGGCTTCAACAAGAGCGGTCTGAAGCGGTAAATGCAGCTATCATTGATTTTTTAGACCATGAAGTAGATAAATTAAAATGAAGTCAACCGATCGCTATGGCAGGGGAGTCAGGCCATAGCGTGATCGTTGTTTTGGAGAGCTATAAATCCTGACAAAAAAATAGGGAGGGTGCCCGGGGTCGGGCACCCTTTGTTGTAACGGTAGAACCACCGGGCGTTGATTTGTGTGCAGTTTTCACTTAAAAATTACACCACGTCATATATTCAGCCGCCGCAGTGTAATTTGCCCGCCAAGCTATTTTATGATCCTTACACATCGTTGCAAGACCCTGGTAATACTGATGGTGTTACTCGTCAACACCTCGCTCCTTTTTGCACAGTCCGGTAAACGGCCACGCCGCGACCGGGGCAACTACACCGTTTTCAGCGACTCGGCATCGGCCACCTCGGCCGAATACATGCTCCATCTCGAAGAGGCCATCCAAAAGCTGGATTCCATTCAAAATGAAAGCGGCCTGCGCCCGGAAGTCTTTGTCAATCGCGACGCCCTGAAGGCCAGCGATTCCATTGTGCATTTTGTCGATCAAAGTTTGCAGCGTTACAGCCTCAACCTGAGAAGCCTGGAGTTACTCAAGGTCTTGCTCTCGGATGCGCAGCGCGATCTGAAGCGTCACTACGCCTTCTTTCAAAAATCCTACAAAGACCTCGACGCCCTGCGCAACGAACTCAGGGCGTTACGACGCGACACCACGCTGCGGCATTTGTTCCGCGATACGGTGGCCCGAAAAGCATTTCGCCCCCAATTGCTCGCGCTCCGGTCCGGAAGGAGGCAGACCGACAGTTTGTTGACGGCAAGCCTTTCGACCGTCAATACGATCAAGGCGCAAGCTTCTGCAAACTCGATCCTCTCCACACAACTCATGGGCCGCCTCAACAATAAGCTGAGCTCGGCCGGAAAGGAAGTACTTCAAAAAGAACTCAACTACCTGTGGGAGCTACCCGGCGAAGGCCAACCGGATTCGCCCGGTCTCGACAATTTTAAAGGCGAACAGAAAGCGCTCTATCTTTATTTCAGACATTCGGCGGGCATTCGTTATTTGCGCTGGATCTTTGGCATCGCCTTTTTGTGGTGGGTCCTGCGAAACGTCCGCGTCCTGAGAAGACATCGCTGGATCGATAATGTGGCAAGGGATGGCGTGATCTATCTCGTGGCCCAACCGATCGCTTCTGCTTTTGCCGTGATCTTTAGCATCGCCCCGTTGTTCGACCTCGATGCACCCGCGGGCTATATGCAGCTGGTCCTTGTTTTTCTGATGATATCGCTGACGTTTATTTTTTACAAGCAATGGCGGCGCCGGCTGTTTTATTTCTGGCTGGTGTTTATTGCTTTGTTCTTTTCATTTGCACTATTCGATCGCATTGCCATGCCGGCGTTCTGGCAGCGGTGTTTGATCCTCATGCTAAACGCGGCCGGCGCAGTGGTGGCCTTCCGTTTCCGCAAGCTTCTTCCCGAAGGCATGCAGCTGCGGCGCTTTATCCGCGCCGTGCTGGCCCTGCAGGTTGGCATGCATGTGCTGGCCATTCTCTTCCAGCTTTATGGACGGGTCACCATCTCGCAAATGCTGGGCACGGCTTCGATCTATAGCATCACCCAGGTGTTGGGACTTTCGGTGCTGGTGAGGGTGCTGGTGGAAGCGGTGTTGCTGCAAATCCATACCAGCAGGATCCTGAACAAACTTGAGAGCACGTTCGATAGTGCACCCATCGTTCAGAACTTCCGGAGACCCCTGCTGGCGGTGGCGCTGCTGATGTGGTTTATTGTCTTCGCCACCAACCTGAACATGTACAACACCATTTATGAGGGTATGTCCGATTTTCTCAGCACGCCCCGTACCCTCGGCCAAACCGAGTTCACGTTTGGAAGCATCCTGCTGTTCATGATCATCATCTGGCTGGCTCACTTCTTCCAACGCTACGTCGGCTACTTTTTTGGCGACGTCGGCGACGACGAAAGCGAGGGCCTGGCACAACGTTCAAAATTATTGGTCACACGGCTCGTGCTGTTGGCCGTTGGCTACCTGCTCGCTGTGGCGGCTTCGGGTCTGCCTATCGATAAAGTCACGATCGTGCTCGGCGCTTTGGGTGTAGGCATCGGGTTAGGACTGCAAAACATTGTCAACAACTTTGTTTCCGGCATCATTCTCATCTTCGACAGACCACTCAAGGTGGGCGACTCCATCGAGTTGGGTGGCCATGCGGGGCGGGTAAAAGAAATCGGCATCCGCTCGAGCACCCTCACTACGGTGGACGGCGCCGATGTGATCATCCCCAACGGCGACGTGCTCTCCCAGCACATCGTGAACTGGACCAACACTAATCCCTACAAACGCATCGATTTTTCGCTCGATGTGGAAACCCCGGAGGACAAAGACAAGCTCGTCGTGCTCATCAAGGACACCATCCGATCTTCCGACCTCGTGCTCGAGAAACGCGAACCCGTGGTGCTGCTCGAGAGCATAAAGGGCGACAGCGTTTCGTTGAAGATCTACTTCTGGTGCGAAGACTTCTATAAGTCTGAGGCCGCCAAAAGTGAGGTATGGTACAAGCTCTACCAGGAGTTAAAGAGCAGGGGAATGAAGGTCAGTTGAGGACGGCAAAATAACGGGCACCGTTGATCCCGCTATTCATTGCATTCATTGATGTAATACTGGTTTCGATCATGTCCCCAAAACGGTTTGCTCAAATCATCTTTTGATTCTTTTGCAAACAAGGGGATTGCCTTTTCAAAGAAGGGAAGCGCATTCTTGCATCCCCCTCCGAATGCTCTGGGGGTATGGAAAGTGCTTTGGCCTTTCAGGAAATAGATCCGCGGATTTGCCGCGTTGAGTGCAGAAGCTTCTGCGAGCTTGGCGTCAAAAATTTCTCCATACTTCTTATAACGGCTCATGGGCTTGACCGCGAGTCGTGCATTCGCGATATAGGCTTCCATGATCAGGATCTCCTCATTGGTCTTCGTCAGGGCCTTTGATTTGTTCAATGCCTGTTCCGCCTGATCGATCAAACCATCGCGTTGCTTTTCATCTTCCAGCAAATAGGAAGTCACGACCTTTGCATAGGCCGCGTAATACTGTGCACTCCACTGATCGCTGTACCGTGCGGCAATCATATCCAAACGGTTGACTACGTTGAGTTTGTCTTGAGGTGATTCCGTTTTTTCGAATTTTAAATAGGCTTCTTTCAATACTTCCTCAAACTTTTGTGCGTACGCGCCGGTGCTCAGGAGCAAAAAAATTAAAATCAATACTTTATTTTTCATATGAATAGCGTTTTATAGTTCATCCTTTTTAAATGACGTCAGCGAAATATTCACACCCACAAATACCGCGCGGTATAATGGCGGGAGGATCTCATAGCGGCTTTGCCCGTCGGCGGAATAGCGGTAGCCCAATACATTTTTGTAGTTCAAAACATTGTCTACGTTGGCATAGAAGACGGTAAACCATTTTCCGATCGAGGTGAGGTAGGACAGGTTTAGCGAAAGATTCCGATACGATGGACTGCGACTACCCAGAAATGTTTGGTCGAGGGGATTATAATACGGTCTGCCGGAAGTGAAGCTGAACGTGGCTCCCAGATTCACCTGGAGCGATTCGATAAAATACTTCGTAGTGATGTTTACGTTGTGATTGGAAACAAAATCAGGGGTTGCCTTCCCGATGAAATTCGCATACAGTCGCTTGGTATCGACATAGCTATAGGCCAGCCAGTAGTCAAAATTCTTGATCGTCTTCTGATCCCGCCAGAACACATCTACGCCTTGTGCATAACCACTACCGAAATTGTCTACTGCGCCCGACACCACCCGGTAGGGATTGGGGTTGTAGGTGGCATTGAGCTCCCGTACCAATTGGTTATAGGATTTATAGTATCCTTCGATGCGAAACGAGCGGGAGTCATTGATCCATTGATAGTTCGCCATATAGTGAACCGCTTGCTGAAAGTCGGGCTGATAGTCGCGAAGGAGATAGCGTTTGTCTGCCAGCTGATAGAATATGCCGCTGGCCAACGACACCTGGCTGTAGTTCCCGGTCTTCACTGCCATGGCGATGCGCGGAGCGATGTTTCCTTTTTGGAGCAGCTTGCTGTATTCCACCCGCACACCGGGTTTGAAGGCCCATTGTTTTCCCGGCTTCCATTCCGACTCCAGGTACATGGCCACCTGGGTTTCATCAAAGTGATACGCCGCCGTATCAAAGTTCTGTTTGTATTGATAGCGCTGCACTTCGCTGCCCAGCGTGACGTTGAACGCTTCGGTTAAAAACTGCGTGACTTCCCCTCGCCATTGCATGCGCCAGTCGTTATTCACGATGGGAAATACGCCCCACTGGGTTTTGTCTTCGTTGACGCTTGCCGACAATGCCGTGTAGACAAGTGTTTTTCCGTTTATTAATTGCCGGAACGAGGCATTGAAATACGTGTTCTGATTTTTCAAACCAAACTGCGTCATGTTGCCCGGCTGATAGGGATCGGGAATTTCTGTTCCGCTCTGATAGTAATCGTGTTTAACAAAAGCCTTAAAGATCCCCCCCTTTTCATTCTGGGCCGACCATTTGGCCGAGGCGCCGCCGCCGGTGGGAACATCATAAAAATTGAAATTCGTATTGGCGATCTTATAAAAGGGTGAAAGGTTGCTGTAGTTCGCCGTGACTTCACCCGCGCTTCGCTTCCATCGCTTTATTCCGGACAGCGCCACGCCGGCCATATTTACATTGGCACTCACGGTTGTTTTCTCCGGAAGATCCAACGTATTCAATTCCAATATCGACGACAGTGCCTGTCCGTAGCGCACACTGTAGCCACCGCTGCTGAAGGACATGCCTTTGAATTGAAACGGCGTGAACCGACTCCGCTGTGCCACGCCCGGGACATTACTAAAGAATGCGTTTTGCACCGTCATCCCATCGATGATCACCGCGCTTTCACTGGCGTCGCCGCCGCGAACAAACAGTCCCGTTTGCTCAGCCACCCGTTGTGTGCCGGGAAGGGTTTGGATGGCGCCGACGATGTCGCCTGCGGCACCTGCATTGGTATAGATGTCCATGGGTTTGAGCACGGCCACCTCACGATCGCTGTTGGCCTCCATCGAACCGGCGCTGATCACCACTTCATTGAGCTGTGCGGCTTCTTCCTCCTTCAGCTTGAATGCAAAAGGGGAAAGCGCTCCATCCAAAACCAGCGGGATCTCCTGTTTAACAAAACCGATTGCAGAAACCACCAGGATCTTATCCCCGGTTTCGTCCGTGGTAAAGGAAAACTTTCCCTCCGCATCACTTGACGTTCCGTCGAGCGAATTGAAGATATAGATGCTGGCACCGGGGATGACCTCGCCCGAGATGGCGGTTACCGATCCGGAAATCTTTGTTTGGCCATACGATGAAAAAACGGCGACTATTAATACCAGGAAGCAGAAGACAATTTTCATTTGCCTGTTCTTTTAGATGACGAAGCAAACGTAAAGGCAATCCCGATTTGTTTACATATATTTCGATATAATTAATCATAATTTACATCGAATCCGATATAATTTAAAACCATGAACAAAACCGTCGAATTAGTGAATGAATGGGCGCGCTTTGAAGAGAAGTTCAAAGAGGGAACCCTCGAAGAGTTCTGTCGGCATTATTTGATTTCGCAGCGCGAGAAAAAAGAGATCGGTCAGAATTTCAAAGGCGTGATCCCGCCCCAGGTAGACGCCTATCTGGCCAAGCTGTTGGGGACCATCTCGCGTTTTATGCACGTATACATTGATGCGGCCATTGAGGAGATCCCCGAAATTAAACGCGCGGAGGATTTCTATATCCTCAACTCGATTTTCAACTTAGGTGAAGCACGCAAAACGGACATCATCAACAGTCATTTCCTTGAACTATCCTCCGGCATTGATCTGATGAACCGGTTGGTGAAATTAAAATTGATCCAGGAGCGCATCGACCCCGAAGACAAGCGCTCGCGACTGATGCGCGCGACCGACAAAGGCGAGCGTGTGCTGATGAAATGTTATGAGAAATTCTCCCGGATGTCCGAGATCATTTTCTGGGGCATGAGCGTCGACGATAAAAAATTGTGCATCCAGCTTTTGCGTGGGGTGGAGATCAAACACTCAAAAGTGATCCATGGCCTGCGCGGCAAAAGCCTGAGCGAAATACATACGGCAGTGACGGGGGTGAAAGTTCAGAAGAAGTAACAGGCGTTGTTTGTGGCCAGTGCATGCTTAGGCCGTATCAAACTATGCATTAACTAAACGTAGTCGAAAGAAACCTGGAATGGTGGTAGACTTCAGGTGTCTTGAACCATTCCTTTACGTCGTCATATTGCTCGCTTGCCCTTCCTGCCTTGATAGTATACTCATTGGCGGAGGGATCATAGGCATAGTCTGCCATCCATTCGCGGAAGTTGGAAGCAGTTGATGCAATGGCATCCATAATATATTCTACCTCCTGATCGGTCATGGTCGGATGAAGCGAGACCCTGACCCAGCCCGGCTTGGAAGACAGGTCGCCGGATTGAATGGCGCGCCATATTTTGTGAGACCACGCCTGGTCAACCTTCAGCAGCCGGTGGCCATAGGTGCCCGCACAGGAACATCCACCCCGGGCCTGAATGCCAAACTTATCGTTGAGCAATCTGACGATCAGATTATAGTGGGCGCCTTTTACCACAAACGAAATAATGCCTAATCTTTTTCTAACGTTGTCCTGCAGCACGGTCACATTAGTCATTTCCGAAAGACGAGTAAACGCTATTTTCAGTAGCTCTTCTTCCCGTTGCAGGATATTCTTTACGCCCATCGCCTCTTTCAGCCGGATGCACATGGCGGCCTTGATGCCTTGCAGGACGGGTGGCGTTCCGCCGTCTTCGCGCAATTCTATATCGGCAATATATTCACGCTCCCTCCAGGGATTGCTGTAGAGCACGGTGCCTCCACCGGGATGGTCCGGAACAGCGTTTTTATAGATCTTTGAATTGAAGATGAGCACGCCGGGTGTGCCGGGGCCACCTAAAAATTTGTGCATCGAAAAATAGATGGCGTCCAAGGCAGCATCCGTTTCTTCCGGGTGCATGTCCATTTGAACATAGGGCGCCGAGCTGGCAAAGTCCACAAAACACAAGCCGTCGTGTGCGTGGATCAGCTTTGCCATTTCGTGATACGGCGTTTGTATACCGGTGACATTCGAACAGGCCGTTACCGCGGCGATCTTATTCTTTCTGGATTTGTATTCCAATAAAAGTGTTTCGAAATGTTCGAGATCCACCTGGCCCTCTTCGGTCTGAGCAATGATCTCTACCGTGGCCATCGTCTCCAGCCAGGAGACATGGTTGCTATGATGCTCCATACTCGTGACAAACACCACCGGCTTCAACGCCTCCTCTATTTTGAGCGCCGTTCCATCCGGCGTGTACTCCTTCCATCGCTCCGGCATTCTTATGCCCAGCAGCCGTTGCAGTTTATTGACAGCCGAGGTCATTCCACTACCACAAAAAATCAGCATGTCGTCCGGGTTGGCGTGGACGTGTTCTTTGACGATGCTTTTCGCTTCCTCGTAGGCTTTTGTCATCAGCGTGCCCGTGACGGTGGTCTGGGTGTGCGTGTTGGCGAAAAAGGGAATCACTTCGTTTTGCAAACAGCTTTCAATCGGCCGGTATCCACGCCCGCTTGCTGTCCAGTCGGCGTAGATGAGTTCCTTTTGTCCGGAGGGAGAACAGAACATGTGGCCACGGCCGATCGTGTTCTCCCTGAACGGTTCAAAATAACTTTCCAATGACCCGCGGGTTCTCATTGCTTTGCTGCCTTTGCAGCGCTATTTCCAAACATGTTGTGGGGTGCCACATTGATCACCGGGGCAAAGAGCCGCACCATCAGAAAGATACCGGCGACAAAAGCAAACACAATGGCCCATTGTGCACGCGATACACGTTGGATGGGCTGTCTTGACTTTACATCGCAGACCTCCCCGGGACAGTATTGTGCTTTCTCGCCATACATCAGCCGGTAAACTTTGCAGGCCAGGCATATCCCAAATACAGCCTCAAAGAATAAAAAGATAAGACAAAAAAGACAGATCACGCCGGTAAACGGACTGTAGGCATTGACGACGATCAGCAAGGCAAACATGGAGCCGGACAAGAGAACACCGACGACCCACGCAAATTTCTTTTGCTTCGCTCCCACGTATTCCGGCACCTGGTTGCTGACAATCATGCGACCGATGATCAGCGACGGAGAGAATTTTGGATTGATAAACACCCGAACGATAAAGTCTACGAGGAAAAGGGCTATGGCATATTTGGCCAGTCTGAAATCGCCTTTGAATAAAATGAGCATCAACGACGTGTAA